>CAMDDF010000001.1 GCA_945890885.1 Candidatus Kuenenia stuttgartensis
TATCGGCTATATTAACTCCTGAATCTATTCTATTATCAAAAATTAAAAAAAATTTTTTAGGGCTATAAGCCCTAATCAAATATTCGTTAGTTTCCTTAAAGGAATGTTTTATATTAAGCAAGCCTACCCCCTGCAACCGCCCCACCGCCCTGCTGACAGTCTTGCGCGACAAATCCAGCCTGTCGGCTATAAATTGGCTGCCAATGACGGCAACCAGCCCAGCCCCCGCGTAGAATGCAATTTGTGCATATACGCGCTTGGCATTGACGGATAAATCGCGTCTTGCCAATATATGGCCGGGTATTACTTCCTGACTTGTTAGTTTTACAATTGCGCACTGCGTTTCCTCTTTCAACATAAAGTCTACTCCGTTAGACTTACTCATTGCGGAGCATTACCAGAGGCTATAAGCGCGCACAAAAATCGACTTCACGCAATAATTATTGCTTGAAATTCGATTCCGTTGCTGTTAAAATTTCGCTCAATGGGCATTGTTTTGTACTCGGTTAAAGTCAAAATTCTGGCAATGCTCTGGTCAAGCGTGTCAACAACACGACTTGGCCATTTTTTTTGTATGAGCTTTTTGAAAAGGGGGTGAAGTGCTAAAGTGATACTGTCGATAATAAGTCTTTAGAGGGCGTTTTCTTTCGTAACTTATTGCAAAATAAGGAGTTATGTGAATATATGTTATGTTTCATTCGAGTAAACCGTGCAAAAGGGCGTATCAAAATCAAACCTGCGATAGCTTCACTAAGTTTACCGATGCTCTGTCAATAACCCCTATGTTTGCAAGAACCACAGCTATATTGTTTATTGGGTCAGTATGAGCAAAGCACTGTTTCATGTTTTCATTGAGTCTGTCCATCGCACCGTCAAATTTGTACTGGTCGCAATAAAGCACCGCTGTTTTATAGTGCAGGTTAATAATTTCACTGTCCAGACCATCATTTTCATTTAATATTTCAAAAGCCCTCTCAGGCTTGCCCATTTCAAAACTACAAATCACAAGTTTCGATTTAGCCCTGAAATGATACGGATTTAGCTGTAAAGTCGTCTCAAATTTGTCGCAGGCCTGCTTAATATCCCCAGCTGCCAGCAAAATAAGGCCTGCCTTGTAGTATGCATCCGGATCTTCCGGATTTTTGCCAATATTTTTCTGGTGTTCCAATATCATCTTTTCTATTGAAACTTCGGTATTCAAACAAGCCTTATTTTTGAGACACACAGCCTGCCCATACAATAATGTCGAGTTCTGCTGAACTGCCGACGCAAGAGATATCGTATCCCGGCAATCGTTGGTCTGTCTAGCCAGATATTGTCCAGCAGCAAGACCGATATAGGCATCGACAATTTCATCATTAAGCTCAAGGGCGATATTAAACTGTTCAGCTGCCTGACTTATATAATTTTCTTTCATGTACAGTGTGCCTAATTTAATGGTCGCCTGTAAATTATTTGGCTGTAATTTGGAGGCCTTTTTCAGACAATTTATGGCATCCAAGAAATTCCCTGCATAATAATGCAAATCGCTCAATTTTATATAAAGCTCCGGCAATTCACCAAGCTGTTCAAACATGGATTTCATTGCTTCGATTGCCCCTTCGAGATTGGAATTTTTGATAAGCTCATCTATCTCAGCAAATTCTGAATTATTCTGGAAGTTATCAGGATGCATAGTTATCGCATTATTGAATGCATCTATTGCATGTTGGTATTCCTGATTTGCGATATACAAATAACCCAGAATTATATATGACTCAGTATCATCAGGGTATTCATGACAGAGCTGGCGATACTGGTTTATCGCATCAGTCAGCCTTCCATTTCTAAAATATATCGCCCCAAGCCTTTGCAGAGGCAGTTGAAGATAGCCTTTGAATTTCACGCAATCCTGATAATATCTCACCGCCAGATCATCCTTGCCAAGCCTCTCATAACAATGCCCCAGTACATATAACGCCATCGTGTTGTTTGGCTGATGCTGATATATATAATTAAGATGCACAATCGTCTGCTGCACTTTATTCCTTTTAAGGCATAACATTGCCTCCGCCATCTCTGCAATCACTGAGCCGGGATTTGCTTCCTTATAATTCTGAATTTTCTCATCTGCAAGGTGTAATTTAAGATTGCATACAAGGTCAAGAATTTCATTCATCGGAGTATCCGCAAAGGCCCCATCTTTATTGATAGTCGCCTCAATCCAGTGCCATATAATTTGTGGCGTATCGATGTTTACCGCCCTGCCGAATATTTCCAGAATTTTACTTATCAAGCTCAAATCTCCGGTAGCTGCATAAAAATTAATTATTCTATGCTTTAGGTATCGGTTTTTCGGGTGGACAGCTTAATAGCAACAATTTAGTGATGATGAAAATTTTACAACAATTCCCCAATGATTTTGCCGAAAGTATCGATTATGCAGGCCAAAATAGCAAATTTCGGCCCCAACCCCCTGTCAACGTCCCATTTTATGTAAAATTACGCCGAAAATCCCGATTCGATTTCGCTAAGATATGCAAGGGTTCTTTCCAGCTTATCGGTCAGATGCTTTAACTTCAGCATCGTCTTAACTCTGGTTGTAAGCTCAAGTCTATTGACCGGCTTGCTTATAAAATCGTCAGTGCCTGAGTTAATCGCCCTTTCGATATCGCCAATTTCACTAAGCGCGGTAACCATAATTATCGGTATCATCGCAGTTTTGGGGTCTTTTTTGAGCCTCCTGCAAACCTCGAAACCGCTAATTTTAGGCATCATGACATCAAGCAAAATCAAGTCAGGCTGGTCGGCACGAACTTTTTCCAGTGCATCTGCACCATCTACCGCTGTGGATATTTGACAGTCAATATCCTCAAGGTACGCCTGCAACAACTCGAGATTCTGTTCGTTATCATCAACAACAAGTATTTTATTGGTCAAATCTACCGTATCTTCAGCCATTTTAATATTCCAACAATTTCAGGTTTCAAAACCAACATTATATCTTTTAACGTCGCTGGAGTCCAGTTTTTTTATTTACAAGCTCACTTTTTTAGGACTTGACAATATACCACACCATAATTAAAATGGGCTATATCGTTAATATAGGTAAGCCGAAAACGTCATTTTTATGGCAAAAGCGAGGGTATGGTAAAATGAAGGAACTATTTACCACAGGTGAAGCAGCAGATATCTGCAACATCAGTCAACAAACAATTATCCGGTGTTTCGATTCTGGTAGACTAAAAGGCTTCAGGATTCCGGGTTCTCGATTCAGAAGAGTCCCAAGAGAAAGCCTGATCCAGTTTATGAAGGAAAATAAAATTCCGCTGGATAATCTCGAAACCGGCAAAAAGAAAATTCTTATCGTCGATGATGATATGGAAATCGTCGAGTTGGTCAAAGATGTCCTTGTCCGCGATGGAAGGTTTGACGTTCAGTCAGCATCCAGCGGCTATGATGCCGGCATACTCACCCAGCAATTCAACCCCGATCTTATCCTGCTGGACTACATGCTTCCGGATGTCAATGGAAATATTGTCTGCCAGACCATCAAAAAAAATCCGAACTTCGCAAACACAAAAATAATAATCGTCAGCGGAGTTATAAATCGAAGTGAAATTGACAATCTTTTAAAAGCAGGTGCTGAAGATTTTATTCAAAAGCCATTCAACATTTCGCTTCTTGTCGACAAAATTTCACAATTTTTAAATCTTTAAAATTTTCAGCAGCAGTTTTCAACAAAGAGGTATTGGATGATAGAAAATGCAACAAATTCGGCCACCAGCCGGCAGATAGAACTTATTGTTCGTAAAATAAATTCGTTATCCACCCTGCCATGTACTTTGGCCGGGATATTACCTCTGCTCAAGGGCTCCAGGTTCGTTGCAAGTCAGCTTATCGATTTCATAGAATCAGACCCTGCCTTAACAGCAAAAATACTTTCGTTGCTTACCCAGCAGGACTCCAATCAGCCCCAGCAAAATATTTCTATATCGAAGGCCATTGAAAAACTTCCGCCGGCACTAATTCGTGATGCGATATTCTCCACAAAAATTATGCAGACAACATCAGCCTCCCCTGCTGCCGCATCTTCAGGTGCTACACGCAGAGAGCTTATAAGATTTTCAATCGCTGTTGCCTGCGCCGCCAAAGAAACCGCAAAGATTCTGCTGGATGAAAATAATCAGGAACTTGCCTTTTCTGCAGGACTGCTTCATAACCTTGGCAAACTTGCTATAGAAGAAGCCCTGCCTAAAAGTTTCGACAAAATAGCCTCTGAAGCCCGAATGCTTGGGCAAAGTGATATTTCGGTTGAAAAAAAATATCTCGGCATCGACCATACTATCATAGGCAAACGTCTTGCTGAAAGATGGAAGCTGCCGACCGAAATAATCTATTCGATCTGGCTTCACCGCAGCGACCCGGAAGCTATACCAACTGCGGTAGCTGAACATAAAATCGCCACTGTCGTCGCTCTTGCGTATCTCATTGCAAGAAACGCCCAGATAGGTGATTGCGGCAGTTATGAGCCATATCTTAGTCCGCTTTCTTTCGCAAATGCACTTGATATAACGCCTCAGCAGATCGATCAGATAGGCAAAAATTTAAAATCGCAGGTTCAGTCCCGTACCGAATTGCTTGGTCTTGATGCCGATCAGCCGGAAATTATGTATTCCCAAGCGGTCTGGGAGCTTGCAAGTCAGCTTGCACAAGACAACTCGACTCTTACTGAGCAGAATCTTCAACTGACTGCCAACAATAGCTTCTTCGAGTTCGCCAATAATTTCCTTTCGAATATTACACCCGCAACGGCTCCGCTGGAAATTGCAAATGATTTCGCCGCGAGATGGCAGAAGTTCTATAACACAGGCCCTGTCTGCGTATATCTCGTCAGAGACAAAAATGAAGACATCGTCGATGCCGTCGCGATAGATGTCAAAGGCTCTTCAAATACGATCCTCCTGACATCACAAAGCCAGATACCGCTGGTACCTGATGATATTAAAAATAAATTTAATATAATAGACGCTACCGCCGAAAATTTCGGATGGCTGTTCCAGCAGCTTGATATTCCATTCAATCTCAGTAAAACCAAAGCCCTGCCGATCATCTGTTCCGGCAAGACTCTGGCAGTCATAATATGGGAATATAAATACCTGCCGCAGGACAGCAAATATCTGGAAACCCTTGCGGGCCCCGCCAACATAGCTGGACCGGTGATAAGTCTTTCCTATGCCTATGAGAATCAACAGCGTATTGCCGAAGAATTCTCTTCATTATTAAATCGGCTCGGCAACATTAAAGAAAAGCTCTCAAAGACGGAAAACCTTGAAGGACTTGCCGAAATGGCCGCTGGTGCCGCACACGAACTTAATAATCCTGTTACAATCGTCAGCGGCAGAATCCAGATGCTTTTGGCTGACGAGACAGACGAAAATAAAAAACAGACCCTTTTGCAAATGAAAGATAAAATCGAAGAAACTTCGAAAATTATATCCGACCTTATGGAATTTGCCCGTCCCAAAGAACCGACCCCAAGAGCGGTCAGCCCCGCAGTACTTATAGACTCTGCTGTTGACTTCGCAAGGTCTCAGTTTAATCTTAGCGACATTGATGTGAAAATAGAAAATATCGAAACGCTGCGGGATATTTATGTCGATTCCGATCAAGCCAAACAGGCCCTTGCCAACCTTATCTGTAATGCTTGCCAGTCATACCATAATACCGGCAATCTTGTGAAAATCGTCGGAGCAGAGCAGAACGATTCATTCGTCAGGATACAGGTTATCGACGAAGGCTGCGGCATGGATGCGCAAACTCTCGCCAAAGCTGTTCAGCCGTTCTTCTCAGGCCAACCGGCTGGAAGAAAACGCGGGATGGGTCTAGCTCATTCGCAACGGTTGCTGAATATCAATAAAGCCTCGCTACATATCGCTAGCGAACCAGGCAAAGGAACAATCGTGACAGTCCTGCTGCCATCTGTTAAAATAGTTTGATGTAAAGACTAAATTTATGATTTGCGAAGAACAATTCAAGTGGCAAAATGATAAACTGCTCGTTCTTGCTCCAGCCAAGATAAATCTCTCTTTGCTCATAGGCCCAAAAAGGCCGGACAACTACCACGAAGTCCATACAGTTATGGCCAAGATAAATCTCTGTGATGAACTGTATTTCGAGAAAACCAATGAACCTCAAGTTCATCTCGCATGCCTAGGCCAATACTCTGTACCTGCCGGCCCCGAAAATATTGTCTATAAAGCTGCAAAATTACTTGGCATCGAACGAGGCCTTAAAATAACGCTGATCAAAAAAATCCCCGCTGGTGCAGGCCTTGCTGGCGGTTCATCCGATGCCGCTGCCGCACTGATGGGCATAAACAAAATCTGCAATCTTGGGTTAACCCAGCATCGCCTTGCCGATCTTGCCGCCTCGCTCGGAAGCGATGTTCCGTTCTTTTTGTCAGGCCCCCTTGCCCTCTGTACTGGACGGGGCGAAAAGATTAGCGAAATTCCGCTAAAATTCAATTTTAGTGCTTTACTTGTAACTCCAGACATAAATGTTTCTACTAAAAGCGTTTACGAAAATTTCACCCCCAATATTCCGTTATTTGAGTCTCAAAAAAATAAAATTAATGAGCATCTTTCAAAAAACAGAATTGATTTAATAGTCAAAATGTGCGCTAATATGCTTGAGTTAAGCTGTTTTAAGCTAAACCCAAAATTGGCTGATTTAAAAAAGCATATTAAATCGTTAAATATTGGGAAAGTTTGTCTCAGCGGCAGTGGCTCTACTATGTTCGTACTCACCGGTGATAACAGCAGCTTCTTTGATGGAAACGAACCTGAACAAAAGCTTCAGGATGCGATTGGACATAAAGTTGTGTTAGTCTCCAACAATAGATGGTGAACCATTATGTGAGGTAGAACTATGAAGATCAGCGAAGTCAGGGTAAAACTTGTAAACAACAAGGATGACAGACTCAAGGCATTTTGCTCGATGACAATTGATGACGCATTTGTTATTCGCGACATCAAAATTATCGAGGGCACAAGCGGGTATTTTGTGGCTATGCCGTCGCGGAAAATGAGTGACCATTGTGAAAAATGCGGCGGAAAAAATCACCTCAGGGCAAGGTACTGCAATAATTGCGGCGGACACCTGTCGGAAAACAGGGCAAAAAAAGATATCAAAGGCAGAATGAAACTCCACGCCGACATTGCACATCCAATAAATGCGGACTGTCGCGAGAGCATTCAGGCCAACATTGTAAAAGCCTTTGAAGAGGAAGTTGAAAAATCCAAGCAACCAGGTTATGTGCCGATTGAGATGGATGACATTAGCGACGTAGACGACGTGCCTGAAGTTTAAAACCTTATCACTGAGTTATATTTCCTCGAGCATTCTTTCTAAGGTTGCATCAAGGCGATTGTTTATATCGTATTGGCCGGAGCAGATTTGCTGCCGTAAGTCGAGTACTTTTTTTTGCCGAACTTCTGGCATGCAGGCGATCTTTTTTAAAATCTGTCCAAGGGGAGTACTGTTCATATTTTCTAAGATTTCCTCGGCAAGTAAGTCCTGAGATTCGTCAAGTTCAAAAAAAGACTCAATATCAGCTTCTTTTTTGGAAAAATGGAGGTTTCCTGAATTTCGGTCAAAATTTCCCATTGTTTTAAATATCTCCAAGTTAAAAGCTTACATCAAATTAGCTATTTTATTGTTTTTAGAAATTTTTCAAACACAACATGTAGTATGCCAGAGTTTTCAGTTGCAAATCCATCCTCGTCCACAGTAGTGATATCGACTTTGGGGTGCAGTTAACTTTAGAAAAGTTTACTTATTTCATAAGTTATTAATCTGTAACATGTTATAATTTCAAGATTTCAGGCAGTGCCTTTTAATAGCTGGTATTGCCGATTATACAGGACGTTGAAAATAAGATTTCTTTAAAAAACTTATTTTTTTATTTAATTCTCAGGCATACAATATATAGTAATGTAACATCCTTGTTATCGCAAAAACGGAGCTTGTTTTATGGGGCTTTTTGCAAATCAATACCATGTTGTTGTTTCAAGCCAATCCTGAGCAATTTTAACTATGTCAGAAAGACCGACATGGCCATCACGATCAAAATCAGCAGGCAACGGGTTTTCGGTATCTTCAAGCCCGAAATCATTTGCCAGCACAGCGAAATCAGAAAAATCCACGATACCGTCATTGGTGGCATCGCAAAGCCTGCTCCAGATGGTACGGTTGCTGTAATGTCCCATGCTCGCTTGAGCTGTGCCGCCATAAGCCCCCATATTTATACGAAGATTACCACTAAAAGCATTGTCTTCAAACACAAGAGTCTCATTGCCAATACTCATCCCAGGCATACCTGCATCAATGCATCTGCTGTTTGCAGTACCAAAGACTAATTGCCCTGTTTCAATATCCCATTGGCCGCCCTTACTTTGGAGGTGGTAATCGCTACCTGCAATATCTGCACTGGAAAGCCACTGATTTGCAAAGACCAATAAATCAATCTCGTTAACTATACCATCTGCTGGTATCGAAATATCATATTTGTAACCGGCTTCAAAAGATTGCCATTTTGCCGCAAATTCGGCAAAGTCGCGAAAATCAACCTCGCCGCTAAAATCAAAATCGGCCGTCAAAACCATTGCTGGATTAACAAAACAAGGATCAACGTCAATGTTCCCAATCTGCCAGTCTAACGTAGACCCATTCGAAACATATGCGTTCGCCAGTCCACCTTGAACGTCGCAATATGATACTGTAACTTCTGAGGGCCATAATGGATTTAGAAAAAGTGCTATTTGAGGGCCCGACAATAATGCAGTATTACCCCATAAAACAGAGTTAATGAGACTCGCATTACTATAATGGCACGCGATTCCTCCTCCACCTCCAAGTTCATTCGGATTATATCCGGCATGGTTATTAGCAATTGTACAATTAATGATTGATAAATTAGACGGATTGTCATTCCCACCACAATAAATTCCACCGCCAGAAATTGAGGCATAGTTGCCGACAATGATGCAGTTTTTTATTATCATTTTGCTTTCCTCAACACCAATTCCTCCTCCCATATAAGCACCCGTTGAATTCCCACTAATCTCGCAATTTAGCACTGTTGGGCTACTTCTAAAACAAGCAATACCAGCACCATACTCTGTGATAGAGTTGTTCGTAATACTACAATTAAAAATTAAAGGATTACTGTTGTCTTCACAGAAAATTCCACCACCATGAAGTGTACCTGAATTATTTTTAATTGTGCAATTGCTTATTGTTGGACTACTATTTGAGTCACAGGCAATTCCTGCTCCAGCATAATTACTGTTATTAGAGATTATTGTACAGTTGGTTATCAAAGGATTGGCGTTGTTGTAGCAAGAAATGCCTCCTCCATAACCTCCATGACTCCCCTCTGCTCCATTAAACTCAGCCATGTTATTGCTAACAATACAATTACGAATTGTCGGGCTGCAGTTTTCAACAAAGATACCTCCACCCTCATCTACACTGCCATTCTTAATCGTAAGACCATCTAAGATAGAATTACTGTCTTCGCCAGTATGAAAGTAAAATCCCCTGTGAGAATTGAACCAACCGCCATTGCAATCAATTATTGTATCATTCGGGTTGCCGGTCGCGCCACGAACGGTTATAGCTTTGCCGAGAAAGTCGATATCGCGATTGCCTGTGCCGGTGTATGTTCCCGATGAGATTATCACTTCATCGCCGTCGTTGCAGTCGTTGATAGCTGCCTGAATAGTTGCGTATTGACTTGGCACGTTTCTTATCTGTGCAATCGAAACCGATGTAAAGAACAAGGCGGCTATAAACCAGACCCCAAATATATTTTTCATCATCCACTCCCACTTACTCAATCAATAATAAAATAGCATTAGAAATCTATCCTGAGACAGACCCCATTGATTTTCGATGCATTCTAACGAGTTTTCAGGGAAAACTCAAGCAAAATCGCCTACTTTAACAATAGATTGGATGAAAACCGCAAAATAAGTCGACAGGCTGTGATAATCAAACGGAATTTATAGCTGTTTCACGATTAAATCGTATTCGTCTGTACCGATAACTTCAGCGGCAATGATATCGCCATGCTCAGCCTTAAAATTTTCTATCAGACAAAGGCTATCAATATCGGGCGCCTGGCCGAAATACCGCCCTGAAGCAAAGCCCTCTTCGCCAATAGCATCGACAATTACTTTAAGCTTTTGGCCTATATGGCCTTTGGCTTTTTCAAACGCGATAGACTGCTGGGCAAGCATTATCTGGTCAACACGGCTATGCTTAATCTCGTCCGCTATCTGGTTGGGCATATTTGACGCAGGAGTGTTTTTCTCCGGGCAATATGCAAAACAGCCGAGCATATCGAACTTGGCCCACTTGATAAATTCGACAAGCTCATTAAATTGCACTTCGGTTTCGCCTGGGAAGCCAGTGATAACTGTTGTTCTGATTACGACATCTGGCATTGCTTTGCGAAGTTTTTCAATTACACTAACAGTTTTTTCCTTAGTGTCTGTCCGCTTCATCGCCTTTAGAATATCGTTGTTGATGTGTTGAATGGGAATATCAACATAATTCAGTATTTTGTCGCTTGATGCGATTTTCTCTATCAGTTCATCATCGACGTTCGCTGGGTAAAGGTACATTATCCGCAGCCAGCAAAGGCCCGGCAGTTTTTCAAGTTCCTCAAGCAGCCTGACCAGCCCATTTTTAAGTCCGATGTCCTTGCCGTAGTTGCAACTATCCTGGGCGATAAGTATCAGCTCTTTTACCCCGCTTGAAACAAGTTCGCTGGCTTCTTTTAGGATCATATCCATAGGCTTGCTTCTGAAATTGCCGCGAATATCAGGAATAGTGCAAAAGCTGCATCTTCTGGAGCATCCTTCGCTAATGCGTAGAAATGCGTAATGGCTTGGGGTAATCAGGAGCCTTTGGCTGTCGTCGTTGATGAAATTATTTGACCCGCCAATATGTATCTGCCTGCCTGGCTTTTTAAAGAGATTCTCGATAATCTCGGCTATTTTATCTCTGTGCGCCAGCCCGACAATGGCATCAATCGTTTTCACCTCGTCAAAAAGGTTTGTGCCTTCCCTCTGAACAAGGCATCCAGCAGCAACAATCTTTCTATCAGGCAACTTTTTCTTCCATTTAGCGGCATCGGTCAGCGCATCGATGGCTTCCTGTCTGGCCGGGGCAATAAAACCGCAGGTATTTATTACCATCACATCAGCATTTTCAATATCTTCAGTGATAAGCATCCCGTGATTTACAATCGAGGCGAGCATTTTTTCGCTGTCAACCATGTTTTTGGGACAACCAAGAGCCACAAAGCCCACAGTGATCGGAGTATTCTGTTGTTTCTTTTTCATAGGTTTGCCATATTATCAGAAAAAAATATATTGTCCTTGAATTTTTGGAATAATTCGACTATTTTTACAGAAAATATTTAGCCTATGCCGAAATACAGTTGTCGATAATAAATATTCCCTATATTAAATTTGTCATTCTTATAATGCATAGAAAATTTTTATCTAAAAAAGCATACATCCTGTGGGGACTTTTCGCGATTTCGTTGCTACTTTACCCTGGGTGCGGCAATTTCTTTTCGAGAAAACCAACCGAAATTGAAACACGTGAAATACTCAAGGAACTTGAAACCGTAAAAAACAACCCCTTTGTCGCCAACCCTATGCCAGACTTATACAAAAGCGAGCCTGAGGTTGTTCAGGTAAGCGATGGCTATAGAATCTTCTATTTTGCGAAGCAACTTGACCCAAACGACCTTTCGAAAATATTGAAAGAGCAGACAAACTATAATATATCTATCAATCAGGCCACAAACCAGATGATAGTTCAATGCCCGGACGAAGAACAAACCAAAAAAGTACTTGAATTCCTGAAACTAACTGATGTACCGCCAATTCAGATCAATATTGACTGCATCGTTCTGGAGCGATTCGCTGATGTTACAATGGACTGGGAAACAACTCTCCTCGTAGAAAACTTCCTCGGCGAAAAAGTAACACTGGGTGAGGGTAAATATCCTAACGCAGCCTTTCCTGGTGCCGCACTACGAGAAAGTCGAAGATCAGAATTTGGTCTGGATGTCGGATATTGGAAAAATAAGGGGGTTGCCGGCCATCAGTTCAGAGCTGCCGTGGATATGCTTATATCACGCGGGTACCTTAAAATACTGATGAATCCTGTGCTTGAAACAGTCAACGGGAAAACAGCAACAATAATTTCAAAAGAATTCGCCCCTATCGAAAAAATCATTCAAACCGCAGGCACCGAACCTTACAGCCTGACGGATTATACATGGGTACAGGATACACTCACAGTAACCCCGCATGTGTATGCTGACGGCTCTATCGGACTTGAAACCGAAATAAAAATCGGATCAAGATCAAAACCTGAAGGTGTGGTACAGCAATCTATTATTACTGAACGATCAACGAACGTAGCGGAAAACCGTATCAGACCCGGCGACAGCTTAGTGATAGGTGGGATCAGAAAATCAGAGCAGCGGTCTGTAATTCGCGGAGTCCCGTTCTTTGAAGATATCCCGATAATAGGTGTGCTGTTCTCAAGCAAAGATTACGAAGAAAAAGGTACGGAAATAATATTTATTCTTACTCCAAGCATTTCGAGCAGCGGCATCAAAAATGCCACAATGACAGATGATATACGCAGAAAATTCAAAAGCCCAGAACTTGATCCTGGCGTTCAGTCTTTCCTGACTGACCCATTCTCCGGCGGAATATACACCGAACACGTCGAACAAAAGGCAAAAGAGGCCGAATATCAGCGACTCACCGCTGAAATACAAAAATCACGCGCCGAAGAGGAGATAGGTCTGTTGCAGGAAGAGCTTCTCTCTGCTTCTGAAAAAGCAAAACTTGAGCAGCAAAGTGCTCAAAAAGCAACATTGGCGGCACAGGAGTCCCTTCGAAAAGCTAATGAATCAACCGAACAGATGAAACTTGAACTGCAAAATGTGCAAAAAGCTCTTCAGGAAGGCCAAGCTACAAAAGCACAGGCTGAGCAGGCGTTAAAAGACCTTCAATCAGCAGAGGCTGTCCGAAGGCAGGCTGAAGCTACCGCTCAGGAGGCACAGCAGCGGGAAGCAGCAGCTACAAAAGCACAGGTTGAGCAGACACAAAAAGACCTTCAGGAAGCTGAAGCAGCTCGAAAAAAGGCCGAGCAGGAACTAAAAGATTTCCAGTCGGCAGAAGTTATCCGAAAGCAGGCCGAAAAAGATGTTCAGGAAGCTAAACAGCGGGAAGCTGATGCTGTCCGAAAACAGGCTGAAGCTGAGCAGGCACTAAAAGACCTTCAGGCCGCTGAAGCAGCAAGAGTACAGGCTGAAAAGGATGCTCAAGAAGCACAGCAGCGGGCAGCGGAAGAAGTTCAAACACAACCGCAGGAAAATGCCGCGGATCCAAATAAAATTTAAAGCTGGGCTTGATTTTTTCCCGCTTATCTTGTTAAATATTCTTCTAGATGTGTATAGTTAGGTAACCGTGCAACAGCACTGCAAAGAAAGGAAATTATATATGTTTAATATACTTGGCTTTTTTCAGTTTGGTCAGCTTGGGTTTTGGCTACTGATTTTGTCGCTGATATCTGTAATTACGTTCTATGTACTGGACAAAAAAATCGAAGATTAATCGCCCTGTTCCCTGCTGTGAGGCAAACAATCCAGCGGACAGCCCTGACATTTTGGACGGGGTTTGCAGAAGTCTTTGCCCACACAAACAAACAACGCATGAAACTCGTTAAAAAGTTTTGTATTGAGTTTTAGGTTGCGTTCGAAAAGGTCTTTCATCTGGTCATATTCGCAGTATTCGTCTATCAGGTAATGACGCGACAATACTCGGAAGGTATAAGTGTCGATAACAAAAACAGGCCTTTCAAAAGCATAGAGCAAAATTGAATCTGCGGTCTCCCTGCCGATTCCCTTGATGGATAAAAGTTTCTCACGCAGCAAATCCGTCGAGACGTTTTCCACAAGACGCAAATCGCCGCGATACTCAGCAAAGAGCCAATTCACAAAATTTTTCAGCCGAGCCGCCTTGATATTATAATAGCCGGCAGGTCTGATTAGCTCGGCAATAAAATCGGTGTGCATCGCATTGAGTTTATCAAAGTCCAGACAACGGGCAGCGTTGAGATTGGCAATAGCTTTTTCGACATTTTTCCAGCTTGTGTTTTGCGTCAGTATCGCACCGATAATTATTTCGGTAGTACTTTGCCCCGGCCACCAACCCTGCGGGCCAAAGCGTTCAAGGAGCAATTGATACATCTGCATAAGCTTATCGGAAGTCATCATCTAAGGCGTTATCCTGTTACTAACTCTAACTGTGGTGATGATGCGGCTGTGTTTCCGCGTCGAGACTTACGAGGTTGACCTTGCCAAGCTTGACACCTTTTAAGCTGACAATCTGGTCGGCCATCTTTTTGATTTCACTAATCTGCCCTTTAAACGTGATAACCTCCAGACAGTTGTGATGATCAATATGGATATGCATACTCGAAACAGTGGAAAAAAAATGACTATGCTGAAGCGAGGTAAGTTTCTCAGCGACACCGCTGGAGTGATGGTCATAAACGACGCAAACCGCCGCCACGCCCGATGCGTCCGGCTCGGCAAGATGCTTTTGCGAGAGTTTTTCGCGAATCATATCACGTATCGCTTCGGAGCGGTTTTGATAGCCGAGCTCTGCGATAAGTTTGTCAAATTGCACCAGAAGTTCGCTTTCTAGTGAAACTCCTATACGTTCAATGTTCGCCATAACCAAGCCTTCCCTGAAAATCTATTTCAACGGCACAACACAAAATACATAGCTCAGCGGCTCTTGGCCGGTATTCTTTATATTATGGTCGGTTCTTGGCGGCATATACAGGACTTTGCCGACGCCGACTTCGATGGGCTGCTGATTTTCAACTTCGGCAATGCCGGCACCTGTCAAAAACACAAGCATCTCTTCCTTGTCCTCGGTGTTATGCAGACCGCACTCCTGACCAGGACGAAGAAAAACCCTGCCGGAATGCATCCCGCAGGTCAAAAGTTGGCCGTCTTTCTTAAATAACGACTGATAATGGCCTGTATCGTGCAATTCAACTGAGAAGGCTTGCTTCTTTTCTGACATATTATATCTCCGTAAAAGTTTTCACCATTTTAAAGTTTTGGCCGATTTTAGCAAGAAAAGATTGGAATTTTAATACGATTTTGATATTCTTATGCGCATAGGCCGTTAAAATATAGAAGTTATTTAACCGAAAGGTTTAGAAATGCATATGGCCAATGAGCTTTTATCTGTACCTGTGGCATTGACAACATCTGCCGTGGCTGCCGCTGGACTTGGATATATCTGCCGAAAAGCGACCAAAATCGTAAACTCCGAAAATCTTGCTTTGATGGGACTATTGGGAGCGTTCGTATTTGCGGGCCAGATGATCAATTTCCAACTGCCGCTTATGCCCGGCACCAGCGGCCATCTAGTCGGTGCGGTACTGCTTGCAATAGCACTTGGGCCGCATCTGGCTACGATAGTGCTGTCTTCGGTTGTAATCATACAGTGCCTGATTTTTCAGGATGGCGGACTGCTGGCACTGGGTTGCAACATAATCAACATGGCATTGGTGCCCTGCTTTCTTGGGTATTATATTTACAGCTTGATTATCGGAAAAAATCTTCAGGCTGGGCGGATATACGCCGCAAGTATTATCGCCGCAATTTTGGCTATGCTGGCTGGTGCTGCGATGGTTCCGGTTGAGGCGTTTCTTTCAGGGGTTCTTGTTGTACCGTTTAAAACATTTTTTATAACGATGATGGGTGTACACCTTTTAGTTGGAATCGTCGAAGGAGTTATTACCGCAGCGGTGCTGATTTACCTGACACAGTCAAGGCCGGACCTTACAGTAATAAGTTGCAATTGCAAACCGAGAATTTCGAAATCGGTTTTTTATTCTCTGACAATAATAATAGTCGTCGCAACAGCTGCCGGACTTTCCCTTATGGCAAGTGAAAACCCGGATGGACTTGAATGGAGCTATCTTGAAAGACCCGATCAGCCGGAGTTTGCCCCGATGATAGCAAACGAGAATAAAGTAATTTCCGCAGTTGATGAATTTCAGGCCAGATATACCCTTGCCCCTGATTACAGCAAGCGGCAGGCCTCAATAGGCACAATTGCCGGTGAGGATATAGAAGTTTCGCAAGCGTCCGCAGGCTGGACAAGTTTTGCCGGCGTTGCAGGTTCTGCTTTGACAATGTTTCTTATATGGCTCATTGCCGCTTTGCTGAGAAGAAAACCACAGGCGGTGTAAATGCATCATGCGCATATAGATAAATTCGCGTATCAGGATTCGGCGATTCACAGGCTCGATGCCCGCATTAAATTTATAGCGGCTGTCGCGTACAGCCTTGTGGTTATATCCCTGCCGAAGACTTCGCTGTCGTTGGTGTTGTGTTCGTTGGTAGGCCCATTTGCTGTGCTGGTCATTGCAGAGATTCCGCTTAAATTTATTCTAAGGCAGATGATAATTGTAAGCCCGTTTATCGTTATGCTTGCACTGACGAGTATTTTCTATGACAGAACCGAAGTCGTCAAGCCGTTTGGCCCATTTAAAATTACAACCACCGTTGGCGTACTCCGATGCATAAGTATAGTTTTAAAATTCGCCGTTACAATCACTACATTGATGGCATTGATATGCACCACGAAATTCAATCTCCTTTTGACTGCTATGAATAAACTTGGAATGCCAAGGCTTTTAACCATCGAACTTGGGCTTCTGTACCGGTACATCTTCGTGCTGATAGATAAAGCCCAGCACATCCTCCGCGCAAGGGCAATAAGAAAGTTGCGAAACCTTGGATTCAAAAGAGAGCTTAAAATCAGCGGTGCTATGGCGGGAAGTCTTTTCCTGTCGAGCCTTGAAACTTCTTCGAGAGTAAATATGGCGATGGATGCCAGAGGATTCGATGGCCAATTTCGCTGCATTTCACAATTGAAAATCGGACGGGGTGATTATGTATTCATCACGGCTTTCGTTTCATATTTAATCGGACTATATTTCATAGGGACGTTTCTGGTATGACAACTGCGATAAAAATTGAAAATTTCTCACATAAATATCCCGATGGCACAGACAGCCTGGAAAATATAAACCTTGAAATTAAAAAAGGTGAAAAGGTCGGCTTCATCGGCCCAAACGGCGCAGGTAAATCATCCCTGCTTCTTGCCCTTGCAGGATTCCTGAAAGGCACCGGCAAAATTTCGATTAATGGCATCGAGCTTAACAAGGGCAATATCAAAAACATCCGACAGATAATGGGCATCGTAATGCAGAACCCTGACGATCAGCTTTTTATGCCGACGCTCTTTGAGGATATCGCATTTGGCCCGATGAATATGGGGCTTGACATAGATGAGGTTAAGCATCGCGTTCAACATGCACTTGAAACCGTTGGGCTTGCAAAGATGGGCGAAAAGGAGCCGCATCATCTTTCAGCGGGTCAGAAAAGAGCCGCCGCGATTGCAACCATTCTTTCGATGAGCCCGGAAATTATTGTTATGGATGAGCCGGAAGCAAACCTTGATCCCGGCGCAAGAAGAAACCTTGTGTCGCTGATAGAGAAGATGAACCAGACGATTATTATCGCAACATGCAATATGGATTTCGCAGCCAGCCTTTGCGAAAAGGTTTTCCTGCTCAATAACAAAAAAGTTATCGCAAGCGGCCCTGCACGCGAAATCATGGCTGATGAAAAACTGATGCTCGATAACAGCCTTGAAGTCCCGCGAAACATTTTGGTTTAAAACTGGCTTTTACAACGAATTACACAAATTTCCTCGAATTCTTTTTAACACAGATTAACACTGATTTTTCTATTTTAAAAAAGATGGGGAAATGCTATAATCCTCTTCCGTGTTGGAATATCTTTCGCCCCATTGGGGGCTTGATTAGGATTAAAAATTTTAAAGTTTACACTTTTTTATGTCTGGGTGCCAAAATGAGCAAAATTCCATTGGCTAAAAAAAAACAATACTGCTATCCGAAGCTTTCTATTGCCGCATTAATTTTATCAGCAGCTTCTTTTCCCTTTTTTGGGATGCCCTTGCCTTATGCTATTGGTGCCGGTTTTGCAGGTATGATTAGATTTTTGCAAAAACCTCAAAAACAGGTTAGCGTCTTCCTATTTTGTTTTGTCGCAATGCTTTTGCCATTATTGATCAATTATTATATGGTAGGCTTTCAATCTTTTTTTAGTATTTTCAACCTAATTGTCTGTTTGGTATTTGTATTGTTGTTTTTTTGTCTTTCAGCTCCAGGGGAATCTCTAATTTCAGATATATTAATAGCAATTGTGGCTGGAATTCCGATATTAAAGTATCTATGGTTTTTAGTTGGCACTACCGTCCTTAAAGATGACATGACATGGCGAGTCTTCATGATTGCATATAGAATGGGCTTGTCTTTTTTTATTCCCATAACAGTTCTTTTTTTGATAATCAGAATTATAAAACGGTTTTCTTTTGTTAGAGAAACCGTCATTCGTATTATTTTAATTTTAACAATCCCAGCAATGTTAACTCTATTTTCAAAAGAAAACAAATTAACAGATCGAGAGACCTTTTTGGATGGTTTTGCAAAATCTGTCAAAGATGAAGTTGATTTTGTTTCTATTCAGAGTTGGTTGAATACGCAACAAATACCAGAAAAAGACCCGAACTCACAAGAAGATGGTCTTGTTTTGGTGCAACCTGAAAATCAACCTGATTGCATTAAGATATTATCTAATGGCGGGGAAATTGGTATAAGGTATGATTGGAATAAGAAGCAGTTTTATATAGGCAAAAAGAGGGAAATCTTGTTTCTTTTTTGTTTTTACTGGGGCCTATATATATCTTCAGATGTCTGTGAAAAACCAGATTGGGTGGATGGCAAAAATGGCGAATATTTATTTATAACTCCATCAGTTTTTGTATGGTGCAAGTACTCAGGGTAAATAGTTTTCTTCTATGGTAATATTTGCTTTTTCGGAGATTAACTGTAACTGAAAGTTTTGGCTACCTGCACGCCCTACTGCTTACCAAATCATAAAACTTGATTATTGCCCAGATAGCTGTAAAATATATAGTTTGTGTCAAAACTATAAGATGAAAGAGAAAGTGTATTAGATTATGGGCCTGCTATCGGCACTGATCACAGGAAATAACGGAAACGAAATTTTTCGATCCCTGAAATACAGAAATTTCAGACTGTTCTTCATAGGACAGAGTCTGTCGCTGATAGGTACATGGATGCAAAGGCTGGCTATGAGCTGGCTGGTATATCGAACCACTCATTCGGCAGTAATGCTCGGAGTCGTCGCGTTTGTGGGGCAGATACCGTCCATATTGCTGACACCTGCGGCTGGAGTGGCCGCTGACAGATACAATAAGCATAAAATGCTGGTCATAACGCAGATACTGGCGATGATTCAGGCGGTTATACTGACTGCTGCCGTGCTCACAAATACTGCCAGCATCTCACATCTGATAATTCTGAGCATTATTCTGGGCGTAGTAGATGCTTTCGATATGCCGATAAGACAGGCATTCGTAATGGAAATGATAGAGAAAAAACACGATATCGGCAATGCCGTTGCGCTCAACTCATCAATGGTAAATATCGCCAAACTCGTTGGGCCGTCAGTTGCGGGGATCATTATCGCTGCCGTCGGCGAAGGCATGTGCTTTGCTTTGAATGCGGTAAGTTATATGGTGGTTATCGGCACCCTGCTGATGATGAAAATAAATACGACAGAGGTTAAAGCTGTACATTTGAAAGTATGGCATCAGCTTGTGGAAGGATTTAAGTATACTTTCGGATTTCCTCCGGTGAAAAATCTAATCGCTCTTCTGGCACTGGTCAGCCTGATGGGTATGCCGTATATGGTCGTTCTTCCGGTTTTCGCAAAGGATATCCTGCATGGTGGGGCACAAATGCTCGGGCTTCTTACCGGCGCATCCGGCATAGGGGCACTGGCAGGTGCGGTATTTCTGGCGACAAGAAAAACCGTGCTGGGGCTGGGCAAGGTTATCGTGGTATCTGTGGCACTGTTTGGGGCGGCTCTCATTTGCTTTGCTCTGTCCGAGACGGTGTGGCTGTCTATAGTATTTATGTTCCTGGCTGGGCTGGGAACGATGGTGCAAATGGCGGCGTGCAATACGATCCTGCAAACGATGGTCGAGGATAATATGAGGGGACGGGTTATGAGCTTCTATACGATGGCTTTTACAGGTACGATGCCGTTTGGGAGCCTGATTGCGGGCGTGCTGGTGGAAAAGATAGGTGCGGCAGATACCCTGATAATTGGTGGGAGTTTCTGCATTACAGGAGCGATTATCTTTTATAGAAAATTGCCGGCATTGAAAAAGCTGGTTCATCCGATATATGTGCAAAAGGGAATTATCCCCAGCCCCCCGCCGATGCAGTGAAATGCTTTATATGCTATATTTACTTTACAACGAATTACACGGTTTTTTTGCTTTAAGCTCCCTACCTTTATAAGGTGGGTTGTTTGCAAGGACGTGGTAGTTGTTCCCTCAACTAAAAACTCAGCACTAACGACTAAAGACTAGCCGGTTGTCATCCCGAGCGAGCAAAGCGACTAGGGATCTCGGTTCCTTTTAATTTCTTACTTCTCACTTCAGTCTTCTAATTCCCCATCTCTGCGATATTGCTTTCTTTGCCGGTTCCTCTTTTGTTTACCGCCACGACGTATTCGATATTAATCTTTGCAGGCTGATCGGTTAAAATCAATTCAAAAGATGACTTAACCTTTGTCTATGCGGGACTAATGATGATAGTTCAGCAGGGTACGAAAACCTGCAAAATATGGGGAAATGCGCCCGGCAGGACTCGAATTTAAATTCGCAAAGTACCGCTAATAAAGAACTTAGCGAAAGTGCTAAAAGTGAGAGGGTGCAGAATACGGTGCATAATCTGCAAATTTGCTCCGAATTACAACAAGTCATAACCGCTTGGCCTGAACTACCGGAGCATATCAAGGCTGCAATCAAATCATTGATACAAACTGCATAAAAAGTGGCTGAAGCAATCTAAGTACCGATTATCAATTAATCGTGCTGCTATGTCTCTTTTTCTGTCTGCTCAGGCTTCTTACAGGATTTTTTCATTATTTCCTCGCAACAGCACGTTCCCACCAGTGCCTTGATTACCAATAGTACTCCCAAAATGGTCAACACCATTCTTGCCCAGGAAGCATCCACCCAAGCAAAGACAATCACCAAAACCGCCAATACAACTCCACACCAACATTTGGACATTTTTATCTCCTTTCAATCAAGTGTAAATTTGTACGATATAAGTATTATCGGCTGAACCGAACCCAATACAGAAGGGAAAATGAAATCATTGGTATAAACCGCATAATAGCGGTTGTAGGGAAATTTCAAGCCCTACCTTATGCAGGGTGCTGTTTTATACCGGTCGAGAGCCGTTCGTCGATTCTAAGGGCTCAAAGTGGTCATTTAACCGGGGTTTGAGAGATTCTGTGTGGTGGTTACTGGCGTGGGCGTGCCGAAGTATCTACTAAACTCTCTATGTCTATTCGCAAATTAGCGAACCACTCTGTGCCGATGGTGCGGGGATATGGTCGGATCTGTTGCAAAACACAAGTTTCACCACGTTCAATGGCCTGCTGGTATGCTGAAACTTCCCTTTTAATAGCAGGGTCTTTCAAGTCGCAAGCATAGCCACCTCGACGGACATGGGCGATGAACGCCTGCCATGCTGAATGCCGCCAGAATCGCTTGTGTAATTTGTCTCGGTGACAATTTCGACATAAAGCAAATAATGCTGGTTCTGTCCATATGTAAGGCTCGCCATAATCTTCATCATGATATTCAACGGCCACATCCGGGTCGCCGCATAACGCACACGGCCCTGTTGCTGGGGACAATGTTCCCTTTGACATCAGACGCTTCGAAACTTGGAGTTTTTTGTTTCTCTCTATAGGACTATAACCGTTATACCAATTGAGCATACTAAAAACCTCTCTGAAAGACGGGACTAATGAATGGGGCAGAGCATTATAGTTTTATACAAATCACCTATTTTTAAGCATATTTGTCATTGGCCTCGCTTTTTTATTCTGATTTATGCCACAGCCTGTTGCTGATAAAGATATTTCTGGAATCCTGAGAACACCTTGCCAATCTCATCCGGTTTGCCCAGATCGGCTACGGCATCGGCAATGGAGTTGTGATACTTGAGCTGCAACAATGGCGTTAGTTTGTCTTGGTCAAGCTCCTCTACACCTACACTGACATAGTGTGACAGAACAAAATCGAGAAAGACCTGCTGTTTGCTGTTAAAATGCGTGCTTATATCGACCTTGGCTTTAGCGGCACGTTCTTCACGGGTCAGCGGCATAAGGGCGTAGGCCACATGTGCCAGCACGTCGAAGATGTCGCTCTTTTCTGCATCGACGATCCTTTGCATTTCTGTAAGCTGGTCTTTGCCGAACCCTTTATCGGCCAGTCCATCCAGCAGCTTCTTTCGCGTTTCCGGTATGCTCCACAAGGTTCGAAGCTCCTCTTCATTCCTAAAGAACTCCGGCAGCTTACCGAAAAGCAGTTCCATAAACTGTTGTGCCGACATCGGTGTCCCATCTGGATGCCAGAAGCTCGTTACCATCATGTGCTGGATAGTCCGTTCCTTGCCGTCAGCAAGTTTAACCTTCGCTCGCGTCCTCTTCTTGCACACGCAATTCAGCTTTCCGCAAACCGGACACGGCTCTTTCGGACATTCACACGGGCTCTTCCCGCAAATGGGACATGGTTGCGGAGGTGTTTTTTCACATTCGCATGGTTGGCAACCGCACTTAGAACACGTCTTTGACTCTTCCGGTTCTATTGGCTCTCCATCCCACTCAGGATCGCTGAAATGATGGTGCGCCTGCACAAAGTCATATATTGTAAAGTAATCCTTGCCATCATATAGTCGCGTGCCACGGCCAATGATTTGTTTGAACTCAATCATCGAATTGATAGGACGCATCAGCACAATGTTGCGAATATTGCGGGCATCCACACCGGTTGAGAGTTTCTGCGATGTAGTGAGGATAGTTGGGATAGTTTTCTCGTTGTCCTGGAAGTCGCGTAGGTGCTGCTCCCCCAGCGCTCCGTCGTTGGCTGTAACTCGCTGGCAGTAGTTTGGGTCTTTGATGGTCTTCATCTGATTGATGAGGTCACGCACGGCCAGCGCATGGTCTTGCGTAGCACAAAAAACCAGCGTCTTCTCGTTCTGGTTGATTTGCTCCATGAAAATCTTCACACGGTGTGCTTCACGTTCCTTAATTTCGATAATCTTATTGAAGTCGGTTTCCGTGTATAATTTCCCGGTTTCAATCTCACCTTCAATCAGTTTGTCATCTGGTGTATAAACGTAGTCATCGAGCGTAGTGGAAATCTGCTTAATCTTAAACGGAGTGAGAAAGCCGTCATTGATGCCTTCCTTGAGCGAGTAGATATACACCGGCTCGCCGAAGTAGGCGTATGTGTCCACGTTGTCCCTTCTTTTAGGAGTAGCGGTCATACCGAGTTGCACGGCAGGGGCAAAGTAGTCAAGGATACCACGCCAGTTGCTTTCGTTATTTGCTCCGCCGCGATGGCACTCATCAATAACAATGAAATCGAAAAATTCTGGCGGGTACTCGCCGAAATAAGGTGATGGGTTACCATCCTTTGGCGGGCCGCTCATAAATGTCTGGAAGATTGTGAAGAACAGACTGCCATTTTTTGGCACCTTGCCCTTTTTGCGAATGTCATCTGGCTCAATTCTTACCATCGCATCCTCGGGAAAAGCCGAGAAAGCGTTATATGCTTGGTTGGCCAGAATATTTCGGTCTGCAAGAAACAGGATACGTGGTCTGCGTGATGGTTCGCCGCTCAGGTTCCAGCGGCTATGAAACAACTTCCACGCAACTTGAAAGGCTATAAAAGTCTTGCCTGTGCCGGTGGCCAGCGTAAGAAGGATGCGTTGTTGTTCTACAGCAATGGCCTCCATTACCCGTTCGACGGCGATGTCCTGATAGTATCTGCTTGGATGCGATCCACCCTTGTCCTCAAATGGCACGGTGGCGAAACGATCACGCCATGCGTTAGCTTCGGCAAAGGTAATCGCCCAGAGTTCATCTGGTGTGGGATAACATTGCATTTCATTTTCTTTGCCCGTCTGCATATCGACGCCGTAGATGCTCTGACCATTGGTGGCATAGGCAAATCGCACAGCTATCTTCGTTGCATAGTCCTTGGCCTGTCCCACGCCTTCAGTAAGTGGCTTGTCCCACGCCTTGGCTTCGACGACGGCCATTTTGGTGTTGCGATAGACCAGCACATAATCGGCAATAAGCGGTTTACCTCTTCGACCGAGTCCTTCGATGCGGCCCAGTGTGATAGGATATTCACGCAAGATTCTGCTGCCATCAATTACTCCCCACCCCGCGGCTTTCAGTGCAGGGTCGATATATTCTGCTCTTGTTTCAGCTTCGTTCATATTTTTCCTTAGTCCTTGGTTAGAAACTTGATTGTCTCGGCAGCATCGGGAAATTGTTCAATAAGCTCCGGCTTATCCATAAAATGATAAGAGATAAACCGTGCTCCATCTCGCTCCAAACGATTAAAGAAATAGCAAGCATTCTTAGCTGATGGAGGTGAGGATCCGACTTGAATAAGAGGAATAAGTTTGAGTGCACGATCTGAACCTTTCTTTGCCAGGTATAGTCTCTCGACATCAAGGCAAATCGACATTGTCCTTGATTCTTTCAGGAACTCACTGTTACTGCTCATCAAAATAGAAATCTCATTATCATAAACACCATTGCGATGGCGGCTATGAAGAGAATGAATCAATTGAGTCTCAGCCCATGTATCAGCAACTGCCTCACGAAACTTTTGCACTTCACCAAGGAGTTGTTCATTACGCATTTTTGCGTCTTCTTGTCCGACCACACCACCGTGACCGCCCCAGTCATTTCGCATTTTATTTGTTGTTGAAATGATCGTTGCCAGGTCCTTGCGGCTGAGAGCTTGGGGCAACGAAAGAGAGGGGTCAGCAAAAATATCTGCGCAAAGCGACCTGTCATTCTTCGCGTTATCAGTTTTCTTTCCATCCTCAGAAAGCAACTTTCTTGTCTGCTTAACTAAATAATCTACCACCACCCTCCATGTCCCAAACGTTGCCCGTTGAAAACTCAGGTTTTGTGACTGCATTATTTCTTTAAGTTTATGTTTGTGCGATTCAAAAAAAGCGTCGTTAGAACTGAAAGCACTCAATAGAATGATGCCAATAAACTGCGTCGTTCCTTCAAAAAAATGTAAGAGGTGTTCATATTTTGTCTTAAAGTCCTGACTTGGTGCAGCCTGCCATGCACGAAGAATTGATGCGAGGGGAAATGGAAGGCTTTCAATCCATTGTTCGAGACTTTCTATGGTGTGTAGTTTAATTCCGCCTGCCAGCCTTCCTGCCAGATAGCCGATCTGTTGGTCCACATTTGACGCAGTTTTTGGGCTGGCCCAAAGCTCACGACTAAGTTCTGTAAGTTCATTTTGAAGAGCCTTTACCGTATTTTGCTCAGCAGTAATTTTCCCCTCAATAGCCACCATTTCTCGCTGTGTTGACAGGTCAGGCACAAATATATTCATACCTCTTAATCTTAGCTTATTGAGCTTTGGAATCAAACCTGTCTTACTTTGGTCCATCTGCTGCTTTCCAAACTCAGAGTTGAGGAATCGAGTGACAAAGCGAGCGTTTGAACGGGCTGGATCAATTACAGCTTGAGCGTAATTTTGTGGCTTTAATTTAAAATCTTCACATGATTCTACAACATCACTATTACCTATAAGCGGAATAAAAATTGCATTTTCAAATGGCTCAAAAGCAAAACTGTCACCTTGCTGTCCTAAATTTATCGCTGTTGCAAGTTCTTCAAATTTTACTGATAATGCACCAAAACGCTTTTCTGCAAGTGCAAAGGCCTCCGCTACCCTAATTTCTGAGACACCTTTAAATGTCTCGGTAGAAACTAATTGGCCAAGTTCCAATGAGACGCCCTTACATTTTTTGCGTAAATTTCCTATAATCTGGTGGTTTTTGTTTGAGTCTGCGGATAACTGTGCCACAAACATTTGTGTTGATGGATTTCGTCGAACGATTATCAAGTAAGATGGAATGTTCGTATATGGCGCAAATGTCCCTGATGGAAGTGCCAAAGCTGCCTCAATCCCGAGGCCAATTTCGCTGAACTTATGAAAAACAGAACGAGGCGAAAAGAAAGAAGGTGTAACGACGAACAAGCCAACACCCAACGAACTCAAATGCCGCGAGGCAGCAACCAAAATAATGTTTCCTAAATCGTCACCCAATTCTATTTCTCCTCCCAGCGGGAGAGGATATATTAAGGGGTAATCTGACTTTGCATTCATCGGCAGAATGCTTGCAATTACATCTAGTTCCATGTTTGCCACGTCAAGTGATTGCAGGGGAGCACCACATTGCCAATCCGCATCAGGTACTAGCATTTTTCCAAGAGCTGCTTCACCTTGGTTTGGCGTGAGAGCAATCGCTTTGTTCGCCTTGAAAGACTTGCACAAAATCCCAAGAAGGAATCCAGATCCAGCCCAAGGGTCACAGATTGTTTTTGGTGCAACGCCCTCAATAACTAATGAAAACACTTCAGTAAGCCATTGTGGAATATGACAAAACATTCCCCCAGAACGACCTAATCTTGTTGCCATAAGAAGACCTAAAGCAGTCAAATCTGTGGCAGAAAACTGTACATTTTTATCTTTAAGAAGATTAGCGAGCTCCTCAGGTCCTCTAAAATCAAAACCTCTGATTTTATCTATTACATTCCAAGCTTTCTCATTTATTAAGGGGCTTTCGTTTTTTTTCATGGTTAATCTCACAATTCTCCATTAAAGGCTTGGTGCAATAATGATTTCTTCAATGCATCTAACGCAGCGAGCTTCTTTTGGTAGATGGATTCGAGGCTTTGGGTTTCGGCGGCGAGTTCTTTAATTGTATCAACGGTCGTTTGCTGGTCAGCCAGAGATGGCAAAGCAATCGGGTACGGTTCGAGTGTTTCTTTGGTCAGCCCAATCTGGCCTGCAGCACGTTCTGAATGATAAATTATGTATTGCAGTATTGTGGAGTGCTTTAGAAAATAGAATAGAAAGTCCTTGGAGAGTTTTGATTCGTCTGGCACAGCCTTCATTAAAGCGACGTTGTATGCACCTTCCAATCCGCGTAGAATCTGAAAAAGTGGAGGTCCGTATCGTCCGATCATCACGTCATCAATATTGCAAAATCTCTTGGCCAGAGAACGAGGAATATAGACCAAATGTTTGTCGCTCTTGTAATCCCGAATTTGGATCAAGCGGATATTGTTGGGCGAGTGTGTCTTAGTGAAGACGGACTTGGGTGGTTGAGACCCGCCAACGAAGTTGCACACGTCACCGAGTGTTGTCTCTACCCATCCATCGCCGCGTTTAGTAAAGACGGAGTTGAGGTGGCTTTCGAAGATGGCACGGGCGTTTTGCAAATTCTTTTCGGCGTTGGCTTTGACGGTGGCGATACCCTCAAACGCTTCATCGAGAATCCCGACAATCCGCTGCTGCTCGGAAAGTGATTTCGGATAACTAATCTGAACTATCGAAATATCCTGCTGGTTGACGCTTGCCTGGTTAACTGACTGCTTGCACACACCACGCCAATAACCGCTCTGGAAGAGATACTTCATCGCGTGATTCAAATAGGCCGATGTCACCACGTCTTTGGGACGCATGAGCAACAGATTCACACCATGGTAAACCGGTTCGTCGCTATTAAATGCAGCAGTTTTTCCAACGTGAACTGCGCTATTGATGTGACTGAAGAGTATGTCGCCATCTTGCAGGCGATACCGCTCCTTATCGCGCTCGCTCAATTCGGCATAGCCAACTCTTCCAAAATCGAAACTTGCATCCGAAATACTCTCAATGCGAGAAATCTTGTCACCCTTGCCGCTCTTGTTTTGTTTGCAGTTAACGCCATTCCGAAGAACGGCCAAAACTTCACCCAATGTGCTTTTATGCCATCCATTCTTCATAGCAGCGCCCGTATGTTCACCAACACTTCTGCACTTTCAGCATCCAGTTCGGCAATCTCGTCAATAATATCCAGCGGGCTAAGGTGGGTAATTTCCTCGCCACCATTCGGATTTTTACTCGATAGCTCGAAGGTTGTCTGATTAATGGTTTTGGCATCTACGCTCCAGCTCTTTGGTGAATCAGCGAAGGTTTTTTGCAACTCAATAAATTCAGCAAGGTCGGCATCATTGAGCGAGTTGGTCTTGCCCATGTTACGGCCGGGATCAAGCTGGTAGTACCATGTTTTACGAGTTTTACTGCCTTTCTCAAAGAACAGTACCACGGTTTTCACACCTGCCCCCTGAAAGGTACCGCCGGGGCAGTCGAGCACGGTGTGCAGGTTGCAGCTTTCTAGAAGAAGTTTTCTTAAACTCACAGAGGCATTGTCAGTGTTGGAAAGGAAAGTGTTTTTGATAACCACGCCGCCGCGGCCGCCAGCCTTTAGCATCTTGATAAAGTGCTGGAGAAACAAGAACGCCGTCTCGCCAGTACGGATGGGGAAATTTTGTTGTACTTCCTTGCGTTCCTTGCCGCCAAATGGTGGATTAGCAAGAATCACGTCGTAGCGGTCCTTTTCCTGAACGTCAGCAAGGTTCTCGGTGAGCGTGTTAGTATGCAGTATGTTCGGTGCTTCTATGCCATGCAATATCATATTCATAATCGCAATGACGTAGGCAAGCGACTTCTTCTCCTTGCCGTAGAAGGTGCTGGTCTGGAGTGTGGTGAGGTCTTTGGTGGTGAGCTTCTTGCCCTTGGCCGTCAGATACTCGAACGCCTCGCACAAAAAGCCTGCCGAGCCAACTGCTCCATCGTAGATTTTTTCGCCTATGCGTGGCTGAACCACCTTTACGATTGCGCGGATAAGCGGGCGCGGGGTGTAATACTCGCCGCCATTGCGCCCGGCGTTGCCCATGTTCTTAATCTTGGCTTCATAGAGGTGCGAAAGCTCATGCTTTTCAGTCTGGGAGCCAAAGCGGAGTTCGTCAATGTGGTCAATAATCTCTCGCAGATTGTAGCCGCTCTGAATTCGGTTTTTGATTTCCCCGAATATCTCCCCGATTTTGTATTCGATGGTGTTTGGCCCGCTTGCTTTCTGTTTAAAGCTGTGCAGGTAGGGGAAGAGCTTCTGATTGACGAAGTCGCGGAGGTCGTCGCCGGTCAGGGCGTTAAGATCGGGCTTACCGTCCTTGCCCTTTGGCGCGGCCCATGTTTCCCAGCGGTATGGTTTATCGAGGATTTGTGTGTATTTCTTTCCCTCCATCTGAGCCACCATAACCTTGTCGTGCTCTAGTGCATCGAGGTATTTCAGGAAGAGCATCCAGGATGTCTGCTCCGTGTAGTCCAGTTCGCTGGTGCAACCGGCATCTTTCCAGAGAACGTCGTCAATATTTTTGAAAGCTTGTTCGAACATGGGTACCTTATCCCTTAATATATTTTCTCTGTTATTTCCAGATAATATGCGAATCTCTATAGATATTTCGGACATTCTAACCAATCAAAGAGTCAAAAGCAAACCTCTTGTTTGTCCGCCTTATGTTCATAATGTGTACCATTTGTCATTAATACGACCCGTATGTCATAAGTGCTTATAATAAAACAACTTAGATATTGACAGCAAGATTGGTTTGTGTGATAATATTGGCACGTTACAGAAAATCTGTTCTGTCGTGCTATGCCGACGATGGCCTGAGGGCAGCATAGCAGCATAAGGTCGGCGGCGTAATAGCTGACCATCCGGTTTAAGACGATAGGAGTTAATCCTACCTATCGCAGGGCATAAAAACCCTTGCTCGATAAGGAACACGAAGCAGAGCAGTGAAGGACGCTCATAATGGTGCAATGTTCCTTTACCTGAACAGCCACACGCGACGGCGACAAGCTGATAAAGGTATCCTATACGCTTAGGATACCATTGCGCCTCCGCTCTAGCTCAAAGCTGTTCCTCCGGCGCTGCCGCTAATACTACCTATGATAACTATCACTAAATCTAAACTTAGTCATAACAAGAAGCCACGTTGGTGGCTTAAGGGATACTCTCAGGAACAATCCCGCATAAAAGCCAAACAGTACGAGAAACTGAGAGAAGAGATTGCCCGGTTCAAACAATCTCAGTAATCTATAAATCATTTTTCCGTCATCCTCATATTCTCTGTAAAATCATTTGGGCAGATGGACTAATTTGGGATACCAAGGGGGGAAATTTGACCATCGCGGGTCCCAAAGGATTTTGTCCTGATGGCAATCCAACCAAACCCTCGTTAAATAGGGGTTTTAGAGATTTTTAAGCCTTTAAAACTTTAACCCTACCAAAGTACCTATTTCCGGTTATCGTTGATTTTATGAGCTTAAACCCCTCATGGTGCCAGTGTCCACAGAAAGCCTGATGCTGTACCGTAATAATAACCGGCTATACAACAATTCTGGACAACCGCAGATCATTTACATTTGTACGGAATAACCATAACTAAATATAAACCGACCCACCATCCTCAGGTACACCCCCTTTATACACTCAAAAACCCTTTAATCCATAAATAACTGCATTTCCGTGTATATCACGCAGTTTTTATCAAGCATATAAGATAGCACGATAGTCGTTAATCGTATGTGCATACTCCTAAAGCCTTTTTTGTGCTTCATTGCTGTGCCAGCATTTCATTAATCTTAAGTCATACAGGTCTATTTGCTATGGGTAATCATATACTAAGGTACTTATATACGGTGTGTGTTGGGTTCTGCTGGCTTTAATAAAATTTAAGCCACTTGCTCATCATTGCGCAAAGATGGATTAGTGTTTGATTTTCTTTAGCAAATCCTTCCTGGTTTGGACACGCAGCTTGGCATTTTCGTAGCGTCGTTTTTCATCGGCCGTTTGCGGTAATATAGGCGGCACCGGGCAGGGATGTTTATCTTTATCAATTGCGACAAAAGTCAGATGAGCCGTCGTAGCTCTAACCTGTTTACCGTCGTAAGGGTTTTCGCAAATTACCTGGACACCGACTTCCATTGAAGTATGGCCGACGTAATTAACAGCGGCCCTCAGTACAACATGGTCACCGATGTGAATCGGCTCTCTAAAAGATATTGAATCGATGCTTGCTGTTACAACCTCTTTGCCACTGTGCCTTTGCGCGGACATTGACGCGACCATATCTATCCAGGACATAATCGTCCCGCCGAAAGCTGTTCCGCAGGGGTTAGCCTGATTGGGCATCAACAGATACCTGCTCTCAACGGCACTATCGGATGGTTTTTTACCTTCCATATTTTTTGCCATTTCTAAAAACCGCAAAATTTCTTATAGTGTAAACAAACATAATACTACCTCTATCTTCAAATTATTTTTTGCCATTTTAGCAATTGCAAGGGCTTTACCTCCAACAAGACTCTTGCGGGTATCATCAATGTGCGATAATCTCAAAACAAAATCTCTCATTTGAGATGGACCTCTGTGACATTTTGAAATCTTTCAACGACATAAAAAGATTTAACATAAATACATAAAAAAGCACATGAATTAGAGCACAAAAATGACTCTAATTGTGGATGTTTCCTAAGATAAAGCATCATCAAATTACTGTTATTGTTTTTTCGGATCTGTCGGACAGAACCGACCGCAGTGACTCCCATCGCTTTTCTGAAATCCGTCGCTTTGTTAGACCGGTTATCGATAAAGAAGGATACACTTGAATTTGACATTATATTTTCAAATTTTCGTGTGGCCTTTGGTGTGGCAAAAACAATGTGTCGCATATCATCAGAGCACGCAAAGGCAATCAAGCTTGTGTAGGGTATCTTTTTTTGCTGGGTAGCCAATACACCAAGTTTCTGCGAGCTGAAAAGCTCCTTCAGTTTGTTTTCAAGCGAGGGTTTGGTTTCCAATTGATGTCTCCTGTTTAAAGGTGGAGCTTCCAGCTTATAATTTCATGGGCATACAAAGACTTTTCTCCAAGTGGGCGGTACGTCCACAGAAATGACATTTGTATCTCGGTTCATCAACTAAGTCCTTGTATTCTTCCTGATTATCAACATGGTAGCCGTAAGATACAAAATAACATAGATGTTGGGTGTGGTCGTCGCTTTTACATTCCTGGTTGTCTTTTGGATGTTCTAAGGCCATAATTTTCTCCTTTCAAAATTGCAAATTCATTTCTTGTCATATTTTTATGGAGGATATTATTGAAGTTCTTCAAGTATTATCTCATACAATACCAATCTCTCCATATTGTTTTCAAATGCTGAATTTTCATTAAGTCTATTTTCCATTCTATTCCAAGGTATATCAACTGGGATTTCCCATATAACCCTGTATAAGTTCTATACTACCAAATCAATATCAAATGTGCTACTTTAATATGCGAAATGCGGGTTAAGATACTTCTATATGGTGTGTGTTGGGCTCTACCGGCTTTAACCAATAATTCATACCCTGATTCATACCTGATTCAGCTCGCCAGAATGTTCTTAAAAACACTATTAAGCATACTACTTCCACCTCTGCTTCCAGCAACTGCACCACAACGAGGCCGAGCAGTAACGCGGTGTTGGTTCCGGGGATATTTACAAGCGTTAGCACTTATCTACTTTGGCTAAGACTCTCTATCTCCGGAAGGGTTATTGCTCTGTTATAGATACGGACTTCGTCAATCAATCCCTTGAAACCGTGAATGCCCATTCGACCACCAATGTTCAGAGGCATATCATTTGTGCCAATATTGATAACTCCTGAACCTGATGCGATGAGTTCACCATCGACATACAGAGAACTCGTTGTTCCATCATAAGTCCCAACTATATTATGCCATTGACCTAAGGTTAATGCATAGTTGCTATTTGAAACAGTTATATCGTTGCCACCCGGAATTCCATCGGTCAGGATAAATCTCGGGTAAGTGCCAAAATGTCCCAAATCCAAATCAAACAGTTCCCAAGGGTCAGTATCTGCCGTATCGTACGGTTTAATAACCAGTTTAGGCCAATTCGTGCTGTACTGAGTCATATAAACCCAGACGGAAATAGTGATTTCGTTCGTTATATCCAGAGAGGTAGAATCAGGAACTGAGACATAATCATCGGTTCCATCGAAGCTTAATTCTCCATTACCAGTCCAGACAGTACCGTTCATCAATGTTCCATGGTTGCCATAGGTGGAAGAATCATATACCTGATTCCCGCCTGTTCCGTTGAAGTCCCAATACCCAACAAGGTCTTGGTCCCAACAGAAAGACCAGTTTTCAGCCAGTATTGTAAAATCAATAAAATCAACGCGATTATTTAAGTCCATATCTTCCGCTAGCAGGACATCCTGAATCAGCCATTTTTCAATTAACAGCAACAAATCCTCCACGCCCACACAACCATTACGACTAATATCAGCAATATTGCCGACAAGAACAGGAGACATACTCGCCTGTGGTGTGCCACCGTAAGCGCCAATGTTAATTCGTCCACCATGTGGCCACAGTTCATTCTTCCAGTTTGTATCAGTTGAATCCCCTGCATCAATACAAGGACTGGTTATAGCATCATGTATCCATGACTGACTATTTGGGTCCCACCGTCCAACCTCCGATTTCAGGTGAAAATCATTACTATCCAAATCAACAAAACACGGGTCTAAGTTGATGTTGCCTATACCTGACCAACCACCTTGAATATCACAATAACTTGCATTAGAGTCATAAATTTGGTCGGTGGTATTCCCCCATATGATACAATTTTTTATTATTCCGTTGCATTTATATATACCACTACCTTCACTCCCGTAATCGTTATTATATGCTTCGTTGCCATAAATTACACAATTTGTAATTGTGCCGTTACAATGTGCAAGACCTCCACCTCGTGATGGCTGCTCGGCATCACTATCGTTTACTGACTTGTTATTTACAATAATACAATTTATAATATTGCCATCGCAATAAGCAAGACCTCCCCCCATAACAGGTACAACATCCAAACTACCGGTGTCATTAATATTATTTCTAATAACACAAGAGACTATATCTGCCGAAGACCTTGATATACCCGCTCCATCACCCCAGTTTGAATAATTGCCTTCTATTAAACAATTTTCAATAAGACCACTGCAGTTACTTATGGCTCCTCCATGGCCTTCCCATGGAATTTTGTTGTTTCTGATTATAGAGTTACTAATAACTCCGTCACATCCGTATATCGCTGCTCCGGAATCTTCTGCCACATTTTCAATAAATATACAATTATCAATTAGGGTATTGGAATTATCACCATAAAATCCACCACCAAAAGACTCAGGTGACTCAGACGCTCTATTATTTAAAATTGAACAATTTTTAACAATAGCATTGCTATCTTCACAGTAGATACCTCCACCGATATAAGCCGAATTATTACCTATTATACAATTATTTATTGTAATGCCGCTATGTAAGATGTAGATACCTCCACCATTCCAATTATAACCTTCGGTGATAGTGAATCCTTCAATTAACACATCATTTGTGTCAGTAATTTTAACGACAGAGTCTGTATAGCCACCATAAATGATTGTAGCCGCAACCACGCTTGGATTGTTAGGGTCAGTAGAGGTCAGTTCGATATTTTTACTATTAATGCTTACATTTTCAAAATACGTACCCTGCATCACAATTATCTTTGTGCCACTAGAGGAGACATTAACACCATCTTGAATATGTTGATACGGATGGGTTTGCGTTCCATCCCACGGTCCGCCTGTGTTGTCGTCGTCCACATAGACAACCGCTAAAATTGGCATAAATGATACTTCAATGGTATGGTTTTTTTGGATATTTTTTAAGTTAAAGGTATTCAAACCAAACTGCGCAACGGTTCCATCCAGCATCCATTTGTCTACTGTATAGTCCGGTTCTGGTGTGGCGACGAACAGTTGCTCCTCGCCAACATTCTTTATAATGTCGCCATTAGGATCAATCGTACCATTAGGACCAGCTGAAGCTGTTACTGTAGATGGTTTGGTGATAAGCATGATAGTTGCTGTTTCGCCATATCTGTGAATTATTGTTGACCAGCTTGTTCCATCGTACCACTTACCTGTCAAAACGCCATGGCCCAATATCTTTCTACTGTCACCATCCCATGAAAGTCCAGTACCCAGAACAAACTCATAACCATTAAGAATAACATTACTGGAATCCACAACACGAAGTTCATTGATGTTTCCCCCAGAGATATTTACAGTACTAGTTTCTGCTGCATAGAGGTGGTTGCTTATGGTGCCGCCTGAGATGTTCATGATACTGGAATTCCATGACTGGAGTTCGCCAACGCTGCCGCCAGAGATTTCTAAGGTGCAGCTATTGAAGTCTTGGACAGTATCCACATTGCCACCTGAGATATTTGCAGTGCTGGTGTCATATAGTCTAAGGTAACGAATGGTGCCTCCGGATACATTTGTGGTACAGGTATCGTGGGAATCGAGGTAGTTGCTTATGGTGCCGCCAGAGATGTTCATGATACTGGAATTCCATGACTGAGGTCGTACCAAGTTGCCACCTGAGATGTTCACAGTGCTGGTGTTGTAGGAGTAGAGGAAGCTGATGCTGCCGTTTGAGACATTCGCGGTGCTGTTGTCGTAGTGGCGGAGCCAGTAAATGTTACCGCCAGAAACATTCACATCGCTGTTGTTACGTGCATTGAAGTAGTTGCTGATGGAGCCACCTGAAATATTTAGATGTGCATTATTATTACTTTGAATAGCAACCGGTGAACCTCTAAGATTTGCACCTTCCAATACATTGACCGTGGTTGGATTTCCTGATGTAGCCAAATCAACATAAACAGATGTCGAGATTTCAGTTGCTAGATTCCAAGTGCCGCCATCCTGTAGGTACATATCAGCAAATCCATGCCCCGTCATCATCACAAATATTGCAACCGCCAAATAAGTGGTTATTTTTGCATTTCCCATTCTTCTCTCCTTTTTCCAAAATTTAGCCCGTACCCACAAAACACCCAAATCATATCAACAATATTCTACAATGTCAATCGTGGTAAATACGGGACACGGACAGAAAGTTGGTTGCTATGAGACTATGGCTTTATTTTATTTTGGTAATTAGCGCGGATATACTCCTCATCAGAAAGCACACTGCTGCCAGTTCTGGTGTTCAGACTAGCAGAAAACTGGCTGTGAGCCCGTACGGGCGTTCATTACCGGACCCCAGCAAAGTGCCTCTTCAGGGTTATCTCAAGCCCAGCGATTACTGTGACTATTTAAAGGCCATCCTGTAAGGTAATCGTATCTCCATATCCGGATTATGCTAAACAATGGATTGTATTCTGTATAACTCATATCCTTATCTGAAATCAGTTATTTTCAGAATTCCCCAAAAAAATCCGACCTCTGACAATAAATTTCCTGAAAAGCCCAATTCCCACCAACTTATTTTTAACTATAAAAAAGACGGCTGATGGAACCAACCGGCGGTAAAAATACAACAAAACCCCAAATAAAAAAGGACCTCCACTATTATAACACACATACGGCACAATAACCTGAAATCCATAATGTTTTCCAGCCAGCCAAGCTGCGAGGCTGATATATGGTACCTTAGAAAGGGGTACCCCCTCTAAAGGGGATTAGCATTTAACGTTTCGACTGTATGTTCTTATGTTCACTAACTTACATTAATTTTTTTATGAAAGGGTATCACAATGCGATACACATTTGACACAGAAGAAGTGAAGAACATTACATTGGGACAGGTTGGCACATTTGCTGGACGTACACCAGTTTATGCAGTGAAAGCCACAGCAGGTTTACTTGGCTTTGCCGTTAAGGCCGTTGGCCTGTTGGCAGGCGGATTGGCTCAGGTGGCTGATGCCACCGCAAAGAGTCTCGACAAGAAGTAATGGAAGGGCTAAATGCCCTTTCTTTTTGGGGACAATAACATTCACTTATCTAGGAGAATATTATGGACAACAAAAACAGCGTCAATGCGCCTTCACTCAAACAGCTCAAAGAATGGCTCATAGATGGTATCTGTGAAGCCACCGACGGTTGTACAGTCGAGCCAGATGGTGTTTGTGAGCACGGCTGCAACTCTTGGCTTATCGAACTTGGTCTGATCTGATCAAACCTTTTGTAAACCATTAAAAATGAAAGGAGCGCGAAAAATGAAACAAGAATCTCATAAGATTGACGATGTGATAGAATTCTGTCAGCGGCATTCTCTAAACAGCGTCATGATTGGCAAATGGATCTGGGTAAAATTTACCCGCAAGCCCGCTGAAAACATGCGAACACTACTAAAGGAGTTTGGATTCTGCTGGAGTAAACGCAGAGGTATGTGGGCACACAATTGCGGACATCCAAGTCAGCCAGGCAAGCAGGCACCGTGGCGTAAGTACCAATGCAGTGATGTATCAGGTTCGGTGGAACTGGACGATTAAGCATGGATGCTATCACAGAAGGCTCTGGGAAGGTGTAATAAGCCATCTCAGGGCCTTTTTTTTGTTCCAGAATCGACAAACTCCCATTACCCCGTCAGATATACCCCTTCCAGTGAAACACCGCTTAAAAAAGCTGAAAAGGCATTCCGTGAGCATTTAAACAATAACACTATGCAGGAGAAATATTATGAAACAGGAGAAATTAAATAGCATTGAAGAGGTGCTGCAGTTTTGCAGGGATAACAACCTTCCGGCAAGAGTGGTGGGTAAATGGGTATGGCTGAAGTTTCCGCTTAGGCCATATGCGTCTGTACGGGAGGAACTAGAGCAGGCCGGCTTTAGATGGTCAAATCGCCGCAAGCAATTCCATCACAACTGCGGATACCCGTCAGAACCTGCCAGAGATTACGAACCATGGGACCGCTATGGAACCAGGACACTTGAAGAGGCAATTCCAACTAACCGTTAATCAAAAAAACAATAACATTATTTCAGGAGAACTATTATGAAACTTATGACAAATGAAATCGAAGCAACGCTTAAACCACTTTATCACTATGAGAATTCAGGTGAAAAGCCTGTAGCGGTTCTGAAGTACTTTGACCCAACCGGAAGCTGGTCGTGGTATGCAGCCGAAGGACAGAAGCAGGAGGACGGCGACTGGCTGTTCTGGGGTGCCGTGGACGGCTTTGAATTCGAGTACGGGTATTTTACCCTCAATGAGCTTCAACACGCCAAGGACGGATGTAGGGGGATGCAGGCGCTTCCCATAGAGCGGGACCTGCACTTTAATCCTACGCTGCTTAGTGAGCTTAGCCGTTAATCAGCAATCTAACAATAACAATCAAATGGAGCTCGGGAAACCGGGCTCTTTTTTTAAGGAGAATGCTATGACAGTTTTACAGACACTCCACGCAAGGTTAGAATCAGTTGCATACAAGGTTACGGACAATTTCTGCTACAGCTGCTACAAGGTCGTAAAGGGCGACCATTGCCCAACCTGTCACAGTGATGACTTTATGAGGCATTTAAGCGGCGTGGGTGTAGAATACGGCACTGAGTGGGTCATTGAGCATTTAATCAGAGAGCATTGCCAGCCTGTTGATGGTGATGCTCTGTATGAGGAGATTCTAAATGAACGCTATGAACCGGTAAAAATAGACTGCAGCCGGTGGGATGCTGGTTATGTTATGAAGGAACTTGACCCTGCGGCATTCAGCTGCGGTGTAAGCGACTATCTTTCAGACGATGATACATTTACCGAATTTTATGGTGAATATTATCTTTTAAGCGATATTGAGCATATGCTTGATAAACTCGAAGCTGCTGATTAATCTTTCAAGGGAGGCCGCAACTGGCTTCCCTTTTTTTGCGCGCACAAAGGGGGATAATAGTGAAAACACGTTTGGGACCCCATAGCCTCAAATTTTTCCCCCTGCACCCTAAATTTAAAGCCTATGCCCAACCGGTTTTAATCCGAAATTAAAGGGGTTTAGTCTATTAGGGTACTTTGGCTAGGGTCAGGCAACGTTCGTCGATTTTAGCGGCTTAAACTATCCATTTTACTGGGGTTTTTCTCAATTATTGTTACTTATATATACCTATTAGTCATATTGAATCCATTCTATATCTGATGGAAACTTGTTATGTAGTTCCACTAAGGTTTTTCCCACAAATGAAGAACGATCGGATATATGAATTACAAGCGTGTCAATCGCTCTGGTCAGGGGAATCATTAACCACTTTTTAGCGTAATCTAACGCAGCTTCCTCCTCATTAAAATACATATCCTCCTCTCTCTGCTCTTTAGTAATTTCAGGATTAGACCTCTTATACTCGAAGAACTCATCTAAACCAAAATTCACGACAACCCACCCTTCTAATCCACGGCAGGACTCATACTGTACAATACGAAATTGATCTAAGCTTGTTGGAAAATCATCTCTCATTTTTGGGTCGACACCATCCCAAACTTGCAAGTTCCAATCTCTATATCGTTGAGCTATAGTAGATTCACGCCGACCATTTGCAGTTACAACCCAGCTGGGCGGTACACAGAGCAACATGTCCACTGGCCTGTTTCCATCATCTTTGGAGGTTGCGATAATACGTTTATGAAACTTTTCAGAAAAGGCATTTCCTTCAATCACAATTACTTTTCCACCGTGCGATTCATGAACTGGTTCTAAGTTCCAATTATCAAATTCTATTTGTTCTGCAAAGTGGCCTACAGTTTCACATAACATCGATTTCAGCCTCAGGCTTTTAGTTAATGGTACTATTTGCGTTTCATTTTTATCAATATTTTTTCGCCAGTCAATTCGAGATACTCCACGAACGAATTGATCTACGCCGTCAGCAATTATTATTTTTTTATGCCCGTATGTCTTGTAGAGGAAATCTCTTTCTGTCTCCGGCCAATCTTGAGATTCATCAATTAGAATCAAATCCCAAGATAAAAGCCTACTATATGTCGCTTTAGCCGTTTTGAAGTCATTGTCAGAAAGCGCTCCCTCATTTAAAAACTTTAAAGCCTGTTCTTTGTATTCCTCATATTTTGAAAGAAAATCTTCCTGTCCATGCGTTATTATTTCCAGTGCAATTAGCCACTCATACATGAAGCTATGTATAGTTTTTACCGCAATACTTTTATCACCAACAGCATCCTTTACCCCAAGCAGAGTAAGTAACCTTCTCATATCTGCTACCAACGCCTTATTATATGTGAGAATTAGCACGCGAAAACCTTGTTCATTGTATGTTTGATGTGCAATTTGGATTAGACGTACCGTTTTACCTGTTCCGCCGCGACCTTTATATATGAGTAGTTGCTTTCCTATTTTTGATGCATACTGTTGCTGGTTTCGGTCTAAAATGGTCTTTGTAATGACTTCTAATCGTTTTCTACCAATTTTTGAGGTTTCAAGTCGTTTAGAGAAGATACTACAAATTTCATCAAACCATACACGGGCGGAAAATGTTTTTACAACTTCATTTTCGTCACTTCCTTTTAACATCGCTATTGCATCTATAAACCTTTGCCATGTCAAATCAGAACCTAATATGTTTGTATCTAATTTTGGTAAGTCTGTATTGGGTACCTTTCTAAGCCATATCAGATTGTTAATCCATGGAGGTTTTCCATTTTTAGAGTTACGTTTAATATATTTTCTAACAGATTGCTTTTGCCCCTCACTTTGGCTGGTTACATTGTGCTTTTCACCATTATATTCTACTAAAATATTTGGTCCCTCGAATGTAACTTTTTCTGGCGGATGACCCTTGACTTCTATAGCGAGGCAGAATGAATGAATTAGTTTATTGTTGGACGCCTTAAACATTTTTTCTCTTGGTCGATAGTCGGCATAAAAAACTAACAAATCAATATCTTGGGGATTTTGGCCGAAACATTGCACAGAAGAAAATATCTCTAAGATAATATCTTTTGATTCTTCGAGTCCAGGATATGCTCGAGATGCGAGCCGTCCTAATTGTTCCGCCGCCTCCGCTTCATTACTGTTATCACCAAGAGTGTGAAGTTTCAGCATGTATCACTCACTTTCATTTCGTCGTAAGATATGTTCTTGATAAATTAAATGATTATATTGATTCAATTTTTACAACCAGTTTCTTTAAGTATTCACCATTTTTACGCATATCTTCCTGTAAACCAGCTTTTCGTGAAATACCTCTCAGGAAAACTCTTGTGCCGATGCTTGACCCTAAAGCAACAAATGGTGCCAGCGGTGGTATCAGGCCCATACAGATACCTTCGGCAATATATCCTACAGAGACAGAAGTAACTGTCATTCCGGTTGATTTAATGGTGTCTTTGATAGCAGCTTCAATAGATTTCTTTTTAAAAGCAAACATAAACGCATTTATTGCACCGTGTAATGCCCCAGAAGACAATGTTACGCCAAGAGCGTTACTAAAAAAGCCTTCCCATGCCGTTTCATTTATTTCATCTCTGATAATATGGCCAGCTTCCTCGGCTGTCATTGGAACTTCGTGCAGTTGTATTCCGTATTCTGTGTCAACGCCTTGGCTTTTTAATTCTTCATAAATATTGCTGCTAACAGCATAATCAATATGCTCCACATACTGACCATCATATAATATCTCGTGATTGGCCATCTTTTCCGCATTTTTTTGAATGGCATCAATAACACTTTCAGAACTCTGATACATTTTAACCTGAATAAACTTTCCATCGTCTGTTATCAGGTCAAAACCCTCCTGGGAGCCGCTTTCAGCTAATCTAATGCCAGCCCCGAACGATTGTTGGAACTTTAACTCACCTAATGCTCCTTTGAGCTTATTAACCATTCCTTCTGTGGAAGCACCACCTTTTTCAATCATCGCACGAAAATAGTTTATCGCTTCATACTGTGTATCTACCTTGTCTCCCATCAAAGCAGTTAAAGCCTCTCTGACTTCATTTGAGACCGGAGCATCATTTAGCCTGCCCTCGCTCAACAAATCAGCCAGTGTGAGTCCAGCCGTAATCTCAACACCTAACAAGTCATCAGCCCGCTGCCTTTTAACGGACTGCTTGAGCAAATCAGCCATTTTGCCGACAACTCCGTTATTGTATTTGCTTTTAAATTCCTCGATAGTCATTGAATTAATCCGCCTTATTTAACCTCTGCTCCAAGACTTCGATTCTTTGCAATGCTTCTTCAAGTTTGGTTGCCAGCAAATCGTTGTAGCACTTCTGTAAATCTATAATTTTGGTTAATTCCTCCAAAGCCTTCTCGCCAGTGAAGGTTTTCTTGCTGTTATTAACTTTATTTCCCACTTTTATGGCTTGTTCCGTAATGCCTTTTTTATCACAAAACTGCTTAGTCCTATCCATAGCAGTTTTTGTTGTAGGATGATTCATAATAGTTCCGGTTGCCGATTTAACCTGTTCAGTAACGTTTTTTAATTGTTCTTGACCCTTACTGAAAATGCTTTGGAATTTATTGTTCATATCCAAATCCTATAAAAACCCGTATTGGCAATCGCAAATTTTAGTCTGTCAGAGTTTTACTCTTCTCAACACAAGACCACCTAAGCCCAATAACAGAAGCGTTGTCGGTTCGGGGATTGAGGCAACACGGAACCCGACAGCACGGTGCTCGAAGTCTGGGGTGACGACGTCGTCCCGGTAGGACAACGCGAGGCCGTAGTTGTCGTAGTAGTACGACCCACCGCGAAGACCGCGACCGGAATCGGACAAATAGTTTCCACTGTTCCACGGACTTTCCGTCCATTCCATTACATTGCCCATCATGTTATACGTATTGTTGAGTTCTTTGACACCGCTGGTGGCATTCCATGGTTCATTCCCAACAGAAGAACTGTAGTTCCATTTCGTAGGGTTCGGCAAACCTTCAATAAGGTCACCAGTTGATGCGTTAGACCATGTCTGGATGTTTGTGCCGTTCCAGTAGGCCGCCTTGACCCATTCATCTTCGGTCGGCAGGAAGTAAATCGCGTTGCTATTGCGGTAGGGATTGGAAGCATCGTAGCCAGTATCAGTCACATCCCACACACTAAAAGTACTGCTGCTAAACTTATACGCCGCCGGGTTCCCAGTGCTGGTGTTTAAATAGTTGACAAACTGAGCCGCCTCAAACCAGCTTACGCTATTGCTTGGAACGTCAGCTCCTGTCCAGTAGATATTGCTATTGGAAGCAAACTTGGCAAACTGGGCATTGCTGACCTCGTAGGTACCCATGCGGTAGTCACTGTTGACGATTCCGTAACCACTGGTTGGGTTTGTACTGCCTGAAATCGGCACAAAGTCGATGGTGAATTGATTCTCCCCGCTACCAAAGATGTCAGCCAAAGCAATATTTGCTACTACCAAAACACATAAAAACATTACCACAAAAATTGATTTAGTTCCCACTGTTCATTACCTCCCTAAAACTCGTTAATATTTTTCCGCCCATAAAAAAAGGGCACCGCTACATCGTGCTCGTTCAAGGTCAGCCAAGACCCAATCGTAACACGCAAGCAATGCCCCATACGGGGCACTGTCTTTCGCGCGCTTACGATTTCGAAATTTTGGCTGTTTTGAACGAAACGCATCAAAAGTTCAGTGAACTTTCAAATATTAAATTGTCGGGATAATTGTACTACTCTTTGTCCAGTAATCAAAGTAAAAACTGCCAAAGAGTGAATATCTTTGCAAATGGCTCTTTTTCGGGTAAAATAATACCAACTGTTCTGGCTCAAATTGGGGCCAATTAATCGTGTTTATATTGAAAAATCGAAGAAATATGACAGATAACAATGGAAATTTTCTATCTAGGGATTTTAAATGCTATTTAAATATGTCCGCTGAACTTTTTGACTGGGATAAAGCTTTTACTACAGAAGAAATAGGGAACATTGATTTTCCCGCCAATAATTTAGATGAATTAGCAGACCTTATTGAGAAGGCTGATTCTTGCATAAGGCGGGATTGTAAGTGGAGCGAAACGAGTGTTTCCGGTAAAATTGTTCATCTTCAAGGTTATTCAAATTACACAGAGGATACCCTGACTTGTGTACAAGCTTGCATCTTGTCCGCCAAGAAATTACGTCCAGAGTTAGAAAAGGTAATGGGGGAAGATGGGGCAAAGAACATTTATCAGCAATTGCAGCTTACGCTACGTTTTGTAGTTGAAGAAAACAAGGCTTTCCTATATGTGCCAGAGAGGTATAGTCCCCCTGAAAGAGATTACTCAGGTGCTACTCAAATCGCAAATAATTTAAAATTATTAATGGGAGAAATAGAAAAGCATACACCTAATAGTGTTCCAATAGATGATAAAGAATTTTCAATTTTGGTAGAACTTAATGGTCGACCACCTAACGTAACATTATCACAGGTAGAGATTGGAGCAGCTACAGACATACCACAAGGCACAATTAAAGATAAGCTACCAAGGCTTGAAGATATTGGCCTTGTACATCGACCGTTGGGTAAAAGAAAAGGCTATCAGATAACTTCTAAAGGCAAACAAGTCGCCCAGAGAAATAAATAGCTCCACTATTATTCACTTATATTCACACCTTATTCACGCCAAGCATTTCCATTATTTGCTCTAATAGGCCTTGAAAATTAAGAATTATTAACTTTTTTCAAGGAGCAAAAAATGGCAAAAAAACAAACACAGGTAAGTATTCAAGCAAATTCTCTCCTGACGGCTCAGGAACTGGCCGAGATGCTTGGCTTATGCAAGCGACAAATTTTTCGCTTGAACAGTATCGGCAAGATTCCCAAACCTGTCCGTATTGGTGGTTCTGTTCGCTGGCGTCGCTCGGATATTGAACTTTGGCTGGAACTGGGCTGTCCTGAGAGAGGAACATTCGAGGCAATGAAGGAAGGGGACAAAAATGGACAGCGATAAATTGAACACCCGCCTTGTTAGGCCAAAAGATGCGGCAGCATACTTGGCTATTTGTGAACGTAAACTCTGGGAATTATCAAAGGATGATATCATTCCTGTTGTTCGGCTGGGGCGTGCAACTCGTTATGATTTAGCAGACTTGGACAGCTTCATCAGCAAAGCTAAGGGGGTGCATCAATGACCGACAAACAAAGGCAGTGGATGTTAAAAATACCCCAAATATATCAGGCTAACTTTAAAACCGCTATTGATGGCAAAAGCAAATCGGCTGCGGTAAAAGCTAAATGTCTGGATTGTTCTTGCTGGCAGAGAACCGAAATTGCGAATTGTTCGGTTGATATCTGCCCGCTATGGTTATATCGTCCCTACAGAAAGGCCGAGAATCTGAAAAACCCCCAAAAATACGGTACTTTAGAAAAGAAAAAGGATTAATGGTGCTTTGGTATGGGTAAGGACAAGAAATCTTCTCAAATATACTTTCCCAGACAGTTGTTAGAGTCCAGAGCATTTATAGCATTGAAAACCGCGACAGCTCACAAAGTTTTGGTAATATTCTTTGCCAAGCGACAATTCAGTAAGGTTGGCAGGAAGGGTAAAGAGCAATGGCAAATTACCAACAATGGTGAAATTGAGTTTACGTACCCTGAAGCTACAGCAAAACTAGGTATAACCGGTGGGACTTTTACAAATGCCATTGATGAGCTTAGAGAAAAGGGTTTTATTGATATTACCGAATACGGAGGCGGTTTGAATAAATCAAGAAATCTGTATGCAATATCAGAGCGATGGATGCTATACGGAACGCCGGAGTATAAGCAGCCAAAGCCAAGGCCAAACCCCGCTACAAACAAAGGTTTTCAAAATGGAAATCAACTTGGCAGAAACTGCATAAGAAAAAAAATAACTGTTGCCTGCTAACATTGCTCAACTGTTGCGGGCTAACATAGCTTATTGTTTGTGGCTTTGCTTATGTTAGCGGTTTAACATAGGCCTGTATGGCTGAAATTCTTTTAAAACTTTATATCGACAATGTTTAGCGTTTCAAATTACCTATTTTAAGGCAATGTTAGCGTATAACATATTACTATAGATTACCAGTATGTGCAGCGCGGTAGTAAGGGCCACGTAATCAAAGTTAAAACTTTTATCAGGTACTTCCTGGTAGTTATTAAATAATGAGGTGAACAACCGGACGTAATACTGGAATGTTAGTTAAGGTAATTTAAGTTTTTTAAAATACAACTTGCAATTCCGCAAGTAAGGGTTAAAATGACATTTATGATTGCTGAAATATTAAGAAAACATATCGAGGATGCGGGCAAAAGCCGCTATCAAATATCACACGAAACCGGTCTGAATGAATCTATCCTTTGCAGGCTTATGCAGGGGACGGGTATTTCTGACACAAATGCAGACATTCTTTGTGAATATTTCGGGCTTGAATTAAAGCCTAAACAACAATCAAAAAAGAGGTGATATTATGGCAAGTGTTATCAAACAAAAGACCGCTAAAGGCATAAGGCATTTTATTCAGCTTAGTTCTGGTGAAAACGAGGCAAGGCCGAAAATAGCCTTAGGCAAGGTTAACAAAAGGCAGGCCGATACTGCCAAGGTAAACATTGAAAATATTGTAAAGTGCAAAGATACCGGGGCGGTTGCATCTCCAGCAGTGCAGGAATGGCTTGACGACATATCTGATGGACTCCGCAAGCGGTTGGAAACGCTGAACATAATCGAGCCGAGAAACGGCGGCCAAAGCCATACGGCTGTAGAATGGACAAAGCTGTATATTGACAGCCGCCCCGATGTAAAGGAAATTACACGTGTGAAATTGCAAAACACCGCTAATAAGTTATCAGCATTTTTCAAGGGACAGGATATAAGCAGTATAACCATTCAGCAGGCTAAGGATTTTCGGGTATATCTGCAAAATGTTGTGGGGCTTGCTGAAAACTCTATCAGGCGGCAGATTGGCATTTCAAGGCAGTTTTTCAATGCCGCTATGAATACAGGGCTTATCAGCAAAAATCCGTTTATGGGTCAGCCTGTAACGGTGAGGGCTAATTCATCGCGGTTTTATTACATAACTCAGGAAATGGCATTAAAAGTCCTTGATGCCTGCCCTGATGTGCAATGGCGGTTAATCTTTGGCTTGGCAAGGTGGGGAGGTTTACGCTGTCCCAGCGAAGTCCTAAGGCTAACTTGGCAGGATGTGGACTTTGAGCATAACCGCTTTACTGTTCACGCCAGCAAAACGGAACACTATGCCGATGGCGGTATTAGGGCAGTCCCGATGTTTCCAGAGTTAAGGCCGTTGTTTCAAGATGCTTTTGATAAAGCAAAAGAGGGGGATGTTTATTGCATAACCCGCTACCGTGATGGCTCTACAAATTTGCGGACTCAAATGTACAAGATTATTGCCAGAGCCGGACTTGAGCCTTGGCCTAAGCTATTCCAGAACCTTAGAAGTACCAGAGAAACCGAGCTATTCAAAATGACAAATGGCAATGTCAAGGCGGTATGCTCTTGGATTGGAAATAGTCCATCGGTTGCTATGGCACACTATGCACAGGTAACCGAAGCTGACTTGCAGGAAGCGGCTAAAATGACGCTGTTGAATGATGCCGAAAAAATAATGCAAATTGCCCAAACAAAAGCCGAACAAAAAAGGGTGCAGAATACGGTGCAGAGTACTGCAGAATCGGCTTGCATAGAGTTGCGTGAAAGCAATTTAAATGATGACTTAAACCTTTGTCTATGCGGGACTAATGATAATAACTCAGCAGGGTGCGAAAACCTGCAAAAACCCCAAAAGTGCGCCCGGCAGGACTCGAACCTGCGGCCTACAGTTTAGGAAACTGTCGCTCTATCCACCTGAGCTACGGGCGCAAAAATTGCTAAAATTAGGTACTATAATGCTTATTGCAAGATAATAAATAATTCCAAAACAGAAATATAAACCATATCAAAGAGCAAAATAAAAACATCGCGATACTCGTTGCGGCAAATTTTCACTAACATTACATAAAACAGGCCGGTATTGCAAGGAAATTAGGGGTAAAATTAACTGCTTTGGCAAAGACAAAAACAGGCCCCTTTCAGAAATGCCTTAACCGCTACTGTTTGGCTTGGTTTTCTGTTTTATAAACAGCCCTTGAAACCGCACTGATTTCACTGCAAAAGAAGAATCATTGATAAATGCAATCGCTAAAGCTCTTTAAGCAGTTACCGCCACACTACAGCTACAATAGTCAAGTTAATATAATTGTTAATCCTGAATTGTTTATCGGACATTATGCCCATTATCAAGACAAAATAAAACTACAACTATCAAAACCAGTTAAAGCCACCCTAGAGCATTTTAATATGCCATTAATTCTGTTTTTGTGACTCATTCAGATACTCTCCCATACTTATTACTATGGTATTCAACACCCCTTCATCAATTTTTCGGCCAAGCAAATTAACCATTTCCGGCACATTTTCAAATTTAATGCTCCGTTTTTTCGACTCCTGCTCAAGCTGTATTTCGCCAAGCTCCAGGCTTGCACGTATCTGCCCAATTGGCAAATCATATAATAAACCGAGCTGTTGGGTCGTCATCATTTCCACATTATACAAAATCACCAGCTGCCGATGAAAGCCATCAAGGGTATTTAATGCATCTGCAATTTCAAAGAGCTCTACATCGTCAAAAAGCTCTCCTTCATACAAATTATCAATGACGACCTGGTTGCATTGCACGCTTTTGCCGACCGAATCAAGCATAGCATCGACAGCAACACCGATTTTAATATCGCTATCGTTACAAATAACCTTATGAAGACACCCCAGCGTATAGCAGCCTATATAGGCCAGTTCGTTTTTACCCCTGCAATGGCAACATCCGCTGATTAAAATATAACGCAGATAACACTTGATTATTTGTTTGAAATTTTCAACATCCGCCAAATTGCCAAATTCATAGCCGCTTCCACTCATTTTTTGCCCCTGTCAAAAAATTTCGCTGCCTATTTGCACATTAATAGGTATAATACCAACAGTTTCTATAAAATAAAACACAAAAATTAAAATGTTTTACCTATCAATACCGAAATTATCAGGAACCCCCCAAATGCCAGATGCAGTTTGGCTGTCGCCGCATCAAGCCCCACGCTCATCTCAGGCCTGTCAGCCTGTGCCTTTTTAACAGCCATGATATTTTGCACCGCCAAAGGTGCAGTTATCAGCACAATAAAACCAACGGCTGATAAAATTTTCAAAACCACCAGTGCCGCCACTGATATATATGCGCCAAGCAAAAGAAAATTGTAAACCATCTTAGCCCGCTCAAACCCAAGCATTATCACCACTGTTTTAATACCAGCCTCGATATCGTGGTTAATATCTCGCAGATTATTTGCCCACAGTATCGCCGAAACTAAAAAACCAATCGGAAGCGAAACATAAAAAACATTCCATGCAAAACCGCCAGCCAGAGTGAAATAAGAACCAATCACCATCAATGGCCCCATCAGGATAAACACCATCACATCCCCAAGCCCGATATATTTATACCCCGGCAGGACTGTATATAGCACACCGCCCAGAAATCCAACGCCGCCGATAACCAGCATCCACCAGCCGCGAATATATATCAAAGCCAGCCCAAGCGAAATCCCAACAATAAAGGCTATCGCCCCTGCCCGCAAAACCGCCGACGGGCTCAACAATCCATCAGGCAGAACCCTGCTTCCGCCCAAACTGTAATCTTTATCGACCCCCTTTTTGTAATCAGCATAATCATTGAGAAGATTCGTTCCCGCGTGAAACAACAGCGAACACAAAATCACGATTGGCAGCAATCCCCATCGAAACTCTCCGCCTGCTGAATACGCCATCGCCGCCCCCAGCAGCACAGGCACCATCGATGCGGTGTATGAAAAAAGCCTGCACGCCTGAAGCCATATCTTGAATTTACTCAACGACCCTCTTTTTATAAACTTTGGAATCAAGAGTTTTCTGCCACGGTGTCCAGTTGTCATCGGTCTGGTCATTTTCAATCAGCCCGTTCACCTGGTTAAGTTTTGCGTCAATATTATCGATATAGCTGACCATAAAAGCTTCAGCCGTAGCTGGAATTTTTGGTGAGCCGAATTCATACTGCCCGTGATGTGAAAGAATAATATGCAGCAGAGCATCGACTATTTCGATGCTCACAGGCTTTCCCTCAGCCGCGAGTTTATTGGCCTTTTCACTGACCATAACCGCGCTCTTGGTAATATGCCCCACAAGCTGGCCGCTGTCGGTATATGAAAATGCCATCGCGTATGCAAGCTCTTCGGTCTTGCCTATATCGTGCAGGAATATTCCCGCTATAACCAAATCCTGCTGAATCTGCGGATACAGCGGAAACAGCCTTATCGCCGCTTCGAGCATATTGGATGTATGTTCCAAAAGGCCGCCGAGATAACCATGATGAACGCTCATCGCCGCTGGCGCCTTGCAGAATTTTTTCATCAGTTCCGCATCGTTCAAAAACTGCCGTATCAGATTCCGCAACCCCTCGTTTTTTATCTTTTCAAGATTGGCGGTGAGGCCATCGAACATTTCCTTGACATTTTTGGTTGTACGTGCAAGATAATCATCAAGGCTTACATTATTCGCTGTTACAACGCTTATCTGGTTGATAACTAATTGAAGCGCATTTTGATATACCTCGCTTTTGCCCTGAATCCTTACGAATCCCTCTTTAGGCAGCGAATTGTAAACATTCTCGCTTGCGTTCCACATCCGTCCGTTAAGTTTGCCGGTTCTGTCGCCAACAAACATCGCTATATACAAATCACCTCGCGTCGTGCTGCGCAATACCGGCTGGGTTATCATAAAAATATCATCTATTGTTTCACCCGGGGCAATATCACTAACGAACTTATGCGCCATCATTTCTCCAAATCTACTACATAAATAAACACCCCTCCTGCAAGGGAGGGGTGGTGTTTCTCTAATCAAAAACTCAACATTAATAATTCAAAACTTATTTTTTCAGGAACAGATAGTAAAGTCTGCCTTCCTGATATGTGTGCCCTGCCAAAGAGCCTGCTTTATCGCCGACACCCATATAAACATCGCATCTGCCAGCCGCACGAATGGCACCGCCAGTATCCTGATCCATCGCAAATCCGGTATACGGCATTTCCTGTATCTGACCGCCAACTTCCTTAGGCAGACTCGTTACCATAAATGCCAGACCTGCACGAGGATAAATCTCTTTATCCGTCGCGATAGTTCTTCTTGCTATTACAGGCTCATTGATACTGCCCCTTGGCATACCTTCGTCAAATCTGAAGAATACAAACCTGGGATTCAAATTGACATACTGATCCACAAGACTCGGATTCTTCTTGAAAAAATCAATCATTGCCTGAAGCGATAGGCCATCTTTGCCGACTTTGCCATCCTCGATGAGCTTCTTGCCGATGCTGACATACTCGTGTCCGTTGTTGCCGCCATAACCGGCAGTAACAAGTTTTCCATCAGGCATTCTCAATCTGGCTGAACCCTGAACCTGGGCAATATAAACCTCAAAGGGGTCGCTGAACCATACAAGCTCGGTGCCCTTTAACATTCCGCTTTTTTCAATCACAGCCCTGTCAGGGTATTTGACTGTTGTCCCATTGGCAAGTTTCCTGCCCAGAATCTCTCCTGTCTTTTCATCACTTACCAGGTCAGCAGGTCTCTTGTAAAGAGGATACCTGAACTTGGCTGTCTTTGTCGTTGAGGCATCGAATATCGGCGTATAATACCCTGTGAACAAAACCGTACCGCGATAATCCCAGCCTACCGATGTATAAACATCAAATTTTTCACGAATTATCGTATTCATCTCCGAAGGCGACTTGCCGGAATCAAGAAGTTCTACAAACGACTCGATCGACGCAACCACTTCTTCGTGCGTAATATCCCCGTAAGGATAGAACATCTGGCTTGACGGCTTGGAAAGATAATCGAGGCTGTTCATTGCCGCCTCCTGAAGATTCACTGTATCAGCCAATCCCAGCGTAAAATCGGGTATTTCCGCTGGGTTGGTTATCTTAACCAGCGCAAGCGCACCTTCTGGTAGAGGCCTGGCATAATCAGGAGCGACAACTTCCTCTATTTCCTCGACCTTTTTACAGCCTGTCGGCAAAAGTACAAGAGACGTAAGCAACATCAACAACAATACAAATCTAGCGTTCATATTTTCTCCATAAAAGTTATATTTTCAAACATCCTTTTCGTAAAACCTACGAGAGTTTATTGTTTTTATCGGCAAACGTCAATTCTTTTCAACTTCTATTAACAAAAGCTTTTAAAAAAATAGTTAAATTTATCGAAAAAATATACAAATTAGACGACCCCAAAGGGGCCTATTTTGCTTATTTCTTGCATTTTACCGAGAAACAGCATCTTTATATTACCCATTTTAAAAAATAAGAAAAAAATAAAAAAAATGAAACTTTTGACCTTGCCGATTCGTCTATTTATACGTAAACAATAACAATAACGCTCTTTTTCATCACCCTCCTCCGAACGGCTGATTTTAACAGATCAGCCGTTTTTTTTTTATCCACAATGCCCCCACCCTAAAGCTGACTTTTCATCTGCTCAAGTTTTGTCGCTTGCTTGAGGATATTTTTTTCACGGCGACTAAGGCTGGCTATTCCGCTTTTTGCAACTTTATCAAGTACCGCATCAACTTCCTCGTGAAGAACACGAATATCTTCCACCTTTTTTCGGGGCCAGGGTATCCTGACACCATCCGACAGCCGATAACGCATCCAGAACACATATATCGCACCAGCAGCCATACCGGCAAGATGGGCCGCATCGCCGCCAGCATTGTCGCCGCCAGCTATAAGATTCGCTAAATAGATAACCGTAAATATTATTGAGGCAATTCTAATCGGAACAGGAAAAACGATAATAAACACTACAAACTGCGGGAAAAGTATCGCACAGGCCGCAAGCATTCCAAGTATTGCACCGGAAGCGCCTACCAGCACCATAAAACCATTCCCCAGCAAACCTGCATAACAAAGGAACTGAAAAAATATTCCGCCAACTGCCCCGCAGGACAGATAAAATTTTGCAAATTTGGCGGTACCCCAGCTTCTTTCAAGGACAGGGCCAAGAAAAAACAGACCAAGCATATTAAAAAGGATGTGCATCATTCCTTCGTGCAAAAACTGATAGCTGATGTACCGCCACACCTGCCAGCTATAGTTCAGCGACCCCTTGGTACCGAGTACGGCAAACCACTCCGCAAAAAACTGGCCTATCCGCGGTATAGAGCTAAGCACAAACACCGCCAGATTAATTATCAATAGCCATTTTACCGCTGGCGTTAAAGGAGGAAACCCAAACCGCATATGTCCG
>CAMDDF010000002.1 GCA_945890885.1 Candidatus Kuenenia stuttgartensis
AAAACCTTCATCGTCTGTTGCAAGCGAAAGAATATTTTTGTCTTTGGCCTGATAAAGAATTTTGCCGCTGTAATTCTTTTTGTTTTTGGATATTTCATAAATATTCCCTTTGGGGCCGGTGCCCAGATACAGCTTATCTTTGCCTTTACAAGCTATCGCAAATATGTAATTTGCATCGTTCGGCTCAAAAACCGTATTGAAAGTTTCGCCGTCATATTTAAGAAGCTGGGCCTTTTGTCCGCTGATTCCTACAAAAAGATTATTCTGTTCATCAACAGCCATCGCGAAAATGTGCTTGTTAGTGATAGATTGCACCTTTTCAGATTTTTTCGAGGCGGCATTGGGGTCATTTGCATCCTGCGGCGAATTTGCATCGTTATCCGCAGGGGGAATATTTTTCAAAGCTGGCTTGCCATATATCTTTGAAATTTTGCCGTCATATTTATAGATCGCCCCGTTAGGACTTGTGCCGAGATAGATAACGCCATTTTTATCAATCGCTAGCGAATTTATAACCCAGCTGTCGTTGAAATCATCCGCAAGAGTTTGAATCTTTCTTGAAAGCGATATTTCGCCATAGCTATTTATGATAACATTTTCGGTCTGCGCATCTTTAGCGGTAAAATCTTCGCGGCTCGTGTGCTTTATAACTTTGCTGCTTACTGCCATTGTCTGCATTGAAGCAGTAACAATTGTTAAAATGATAAAAAAACATTTGTAGCTGAACATCCTGGCTCCTTATTATTATTTTTCAACATTAATATCTATGCTTATTTCGTTCATTATTATGTCATTGGTTGCTATATTCTGCTCAATCCATCTCCCGTAAGGTGTTGGTTGAATGCTCCTTTTGGGACTATCCAGCACAAGCATCTTGCTTGGTGGAAATGCTGGCAGTTCTGCCCTTTCCAGGCTGAATCCATCCGAGCCAAGCTCCAGAATGACATACATATTTTTGCGAGGCGTACTGACAGATTTTTTGATTACATCGATGAGGCTTTCGATGCTATCGGCAACAAATCGCTGCGGCATAGATTTTATCATAAATTTTCGATAATAATCCTGCCCGCAAACTGTCAGTTTGTATTTGCCGTCTTTTATATCGTCCGGCACTTTAAGAGTTATCTCGTTGCTCGATTTGCCGCCGAGATATTTTTCCGTGATGATACTAACCTTAATTTCCTGACCCGGCTTAAGTTTCGTATCAGAAACAGCTATTTTATTTATCGTTGAAATACTGTGGCGTTTTTCCGTATCTATCTGGAAATCTATCGAATTTATTTTAACCTTCTTGTAAGGATTATCCATTATTGCCGCAAGAATCCCGAGCCATTCATACGCGATGGGAGTAAACCCTTGATTGCACAGAAAATTTTCGTACTCGATATTTTCATAGCCATCAATATCTATGCTGCATTTGTATTTTATCAGGTGTTCGTCCGGCAGGCCGCTCTTCATTTCAGCTGCACCAAGCATTGCCACGTTAGCCAACATCGGCGTAAGTTTCGGATGCACCGCCAGCATACAATTGTATTTTCGCGGAATATCGTTGTATGCATTTATAGTAATCCCAAGCCGAATGAGCGGGGCCTGCTCTCCGATAATTCCGAATATCGCTGTTGATTCATCATTTCTGAACGCCCCCGTGATTTTCCCTGCCTGGCCGAGTTTAAATGATGTCGTTATAGTCGATACAACTGTATGGACATATCCGTTAGACATCGGCAAATCAATCGCGCCTTGTCCTATAAAGGGATGTCCAAATGCATAAACTTTATTGCCGTCAACCTCGGTTACCGTTCCAAGAGCGTTTATTGAGATATCGCCGCTGACAAAAGGAATGCAAACAGTGCTTCCCTGCTCAAGTTTTACATCGAGGTCAGGAATCGCTCCTGATGGGCTTGACGAGAAAACCTTGAATTTGTTTTGGCCTAAAAAATCATAGAGAAATTTTTCTTCGTTTGCGCCAAGCGATGTTATTAGCGGCATCAATGATTCCTGCTGGCTGCCCAGAGAAAATGAACGCCTGTATGCATCTACGACATTATCAATTGAAAAAGGCTTTGAATAATCGAGGTTCAGGCCGCCAGAGCCGCCAGATGGCAAAGTCTGTTTAATTTCCGAGGTTGTCAGCATTTCTTCGATAGGGGTTACGCCGTAAAGCGGGTCTTTAGAGTAACTAAATCCTACCGCAAGTGCCCCAGCCAGCCTGCCGTCAATATATACCGGCGATCCGCTGCATCCCGCAACTGGGCCGGTATGTTTGAATCGCTCGTCAAGTCCCATAACCAGTATGGTATTTTTGCCGCCGGATGAAAAAATATCGGGCTTTGCATTTTTAACGATGCTAATTACCTCCATTTCGAACTTTTCGATGTTGGTACCTTGGTAAACGGTCAGACAGTATGCCTTGTCGCCGGACTTGATTTCATCTATGCCGATATATTTTGTCCTGTCCAGCTCTGAAAAGGATACCTGAGAAAATAAAAATAAAAACAGGTAAGCCAATGTCCACTTAAAATTCATTAAAACCAGCCTTTCGTATTCTTTGCTGTGCGATACTCGTAATTATAAAGGAATTATTTCGAAAATTTTAGTATTGATAATGAACTATTGCAAGTTAAAAGCATTTTATGTATAATCCCCTGTCTTTAAATTAAAAGAAATTAAAAACGAGGTGCTAAATGAAATCTGAACATCGACATGAACTTCATACAAACGAGCTTGCAAAATGGATATCAGAGTTTCCGGAATATGTACAGCGGAACCAGAAAATGATTATTTACGTCGCTGTCGTTATTGTACTGGTAATTATCAGTGCCTGGTTGACGGTTTTCAAAAATAAGGGCCAGGCTCTTCAGTCTCAGGCTCAGGCGGTTATCAATATTCAGGAATCTGTGGGAGATAAATACAAAGTAATACAATCTGCCCAGGATGGAACTGACAATTCGATGCTGCTTTCCAGCAGGACATCAAAGCTCATCGCAGAATCTGAATTGGTTGACAATCCTAATCTTAAGGCACTCATTTATATTAAAGCCGCCGATTTACTCCGGGCCGAGTTGATGTTCAAAGCTGTTCAGCCCGAAAAGCCTGTTATTGAAAATCAGCTTAAAAAAGCATCTGAGTATTACAATACTGCCATTAAACTTGCAGACGAGAATAAAAATCTTGTCGCTATGGCAAAACTTGGCCTTGGACTCTGCCAGGAGGATATTGGAAATTTTGACGAAGCTGCGAAAATTTACTCCGAAATCGCTACTGATTCTCAATACAAGGCAAGTGGTGCTTTTTACGAAGCCGGTCTAAGACTTAGCACGATAGGCGATTACAAAACACCGGTTGCCTTTGCCCCGGCACCTCCTAAGCCGCAAGTAGCTGAAGATGCCAATACGCCAGAGCTTGCTCCTGAAATTCTTGAGGGACTTAACATTGCACCGGCGGCGGAAGTGAACGCAAATTAAGTTGCCGATGGAAGACTTCCCAGATAATAATCCCGAGCCGGAAATAGATGATGACAGCGTTATCATAGAGCCTGAAGAAGCAGAAATTGAAGGCGATTTTGAAGGCGGCGAGCATTTGCAGCTGTGCGTCGGTATGGGCATACGGCAGCGCAGACTTGATAAATATCTAAACGGCAGATTTGGCCAATTTAGCAGAACGACAATACAGCGGCTTATAAAAGAGCAGGGCGTTACTGTCAACGGTAAACCTGCAAAAGCCAGCCAGAAACTCAATCCGAAAGACCTTGTTGATCTTATCGTTCCGCCAAGGCCAGTCAGGGAGTTGGTGCCAGAAGACATTCCGCTCGATGTAATTTACGAAGACGAATCGATTATCGTAATAAACAAGCAGGCCAATATTATCTGCCATCCCGCTCGCGGCAACACTCGCGGTACGCTTGTAAATGCGCTGGTTTTTCACGCAAACAAGATTGCAACAGTTGGTGAAGATTTCCGCCCGGGCATAGTTCATCGACTTGACCGAAATACCACTGGCGTTATGGTTGTTGCAAAAGATGAGGTCGCGCACTGGCGAATATCGAAGCAATTTCACGACCGAACGACAAGAAAAAGCTATCTTGCGATAACTCACGGCTGTCCGGAACTTGACGGCGACTGCATCAATCAGCCGCTGGGAGTCCATCCCGGCAGAAGGGAAAAATACGCAATAAGGCATGACATCGGCAAAGAAGCCATTACCTTTTACGAGGTGCTTGAACGCTTCAAAGGTTTCGCCCTTGTGCATGTAAAGCCCAGAACCGGTAGAACGCACCAGATACGAATCCATTTAGCACACATCAAGAATCCAATCGTCGCTGACGATATGTACGGCGGCAAGCTGGTTTATCCATGGCAGATGGAAAATCGTGAGCCTGCGGTGGAAGAGCCGATTATTTCCAGATGCGCACTTCACGCCTGGCAGCTTGAGATAACCCATCCCGAAACCAACGAGAGAATGAAATTTGAAGCTCCTTTGCCGCCAGATATGCAATTGATGCTTGAAGAGTTGCGAAAGTATCGATGCCTCAAAAAGGCGAAATAGTTGCAATTGCTCTAAACAAGTAATCCTGTTCAGCGTTTGCGTTTTCTGCTATACGCCTCTCAAGATTTCTCTTACTGCGTGTAAATCTTCCAACTCTGCAAGAACCATCAATGTATCGTATGGCTCAAGTTTTGTGTTGCCTCTTGGCACGACAAACCTGTTGCCCCTGCGAATCAGCAGCACAAGTGCATCCTTAGGCAATCCTATCTGCGAAATATTTTTACCGACCACCGAAGATTCCGGCAGGATTTCATACTCGCGCGTCTGGGTATCTACATCGTGAGTTTTATCAAATTCCAGCGGATAACGCGGCTTATTTACCAGAGGATAATAAAGCTTCAACCAGCGAGCCAGCGGTAAAAGCAGCTTACCTTGAAGTAAAACAGACGTTAGTACAACAAAGAAAACTATATTGAACATTCTGTCCGAGCCTGGATAGCCTGCCGCCAGCGGAAACATTGCAAGGACAATCGGAACAGAACCCCGCAAGCCGACCAACGCCACAAGCAGTTGCTCCTTTAATGAAAAACTGCTTTTGATCAGGCACAGGAAAACCGCTATCGGCCTTGCCGCGAGCATCAAAAATGCCGAAATCAGCAGACCCGGCCCTGCCACGCCCGGCAGATGCGAAGGATAAACCAGCAGGCCGAGAATAGTAAACATCGTGATTTGCATTAGCCAGGCCAAGCCATTATGAAAACGTATCAGGTTGCGTTTATAAATGAAATCGTTATTGCCCAGTACCAGTCCGAATAGATACACCGCAAGAAAGCCGTTTCCCCTTAGTGATTCAGCAACGCTGTAAACCAGCAGTACAATCGACATACTTAAAACCGGGTAAAGCCCCTCGTAGTCGAGACGGATTTTATTAAGAGCATATGAACTGACCTTGCCGAAGCCGACACCAGCTAATGCACCGAATGACATACTAAGCGCAAAGCTGGAAATCATATCGACAGCGTTAAACAGTGAAGAGTCAAGGATTCCGATGGCGGTTATTGTAAGAAAAATTGCCATCGGGTCGTTACTGCCGGACTCAAACTCAAGCAGCGGCTTTAGATTGCCCCGAAGCCCTAAATTCCGTGAGCGAAGAATTGCAAAAACCGCAGCGGCATCGGTAGAGGAGACAATTGCGCCAAGAAGAAAACCTTCCTTTGGCGGGAATTTCAAAGCTACACATGCAAAAAAACCAACCAGACCAGCGGTAATTAACACTCCCAGAGAAGAAAGCACAATCCCTCGTGATAGTACAGGTTTGATGCTGACCCAGTCGGTTTCCAGTGCGCCGGAAAATAAAATGTATATAAGCGCTATTGTCCCGATAAACTTGGCTAACCCCGCGTCATCAAAATATATCCCACCGATTCCGTCCGAGCCTGCAAGCATCCCAATACCCATAAAGAGGATCAGGGCAGGTATTCCGAATCTTTCTGATACTTTGCTCGAAAGAATACCAAGCAACAGTAAAACAGACGCTATCAAAATATAATATGTTGCCACGTGAACAAAGTCCTTTTTGCTATTATATCGATTTGCTGTGAAAATTTAATGTAACTTACTACGGAATAAGCAATTACGCAAACAAAAAATTAAAAATGCTGATTCTGGAAAATTCCGCACCGCCGTCGATTTAGTATAAGGCCTGTTTTTATATGCGGTAAATTATTATATCGTAAAAAAAAGAGGCGATTCTGAAATATATTTGATGAATGAAAGGCACGTGCCACCGAAAAGAAAAGCGCATCTCTGTCATTTTTTCTGACGGCAGATACTCAATAATAAATGAAAAAGCCATGTTGTTTGCTGTTTTAATCATGTAGTGTGAAAAAAATCACAATAGTATTTGACAAAGCAACAATAGTTTGTTATATTTTTAACGAATAGACAGCTAAATGCTCTTTAGGCACTGTTTTTAGAAAGAATAAGTTAGATTTGAGGTAATTATGCAAGAAACGAAATGTAAATGCGGCGGAAATGAGTCTGCTAGAAAATTTGAGAAAGTTTGTCATATTCTGGATTCTCATAGTCGCGAAAAGAACAAGCTAATTCCGATTCTTCAGGAAATTCAGGCTGAATATCGGTATCTGCCGGAAGAGGTAATGACTTTTGTTGCCACATGCTTAGACTTGTCGCCTGCAAGGGTGTATGGGGTTGCAAGTTTTTATGCCAATTTTGCATTGAAGCCCAAGGGCAAGCATGTTGTACATGTTTGCGACGGGACGGCTTGCCATGTTAAAGGTTCTGAGGATATTAAGGATGCTCTGCAGAAAAGGCTTGGTCTTACCGATGACAAAAGCACTACTGAAGATATGCTTTTTACCCTGGAGCCTGTTTCGTGTCTTGGGGCTTGCGGGCTGGCGCCTGTCATCACAATTGACAACAAAGTTTATGGTCAACTTACCCCGGCTGATGCAGTCAGGCTTATTGATGAGGTAATTGCTAAGGAGGCAGAATAGTGATAGCTGAAAAAATCGATCTTAAAAAAATTGCAGCCGATTATAAAAACAAGGTTCTTCCGATCAAGCGAAGGGTAATTATTTGTGCTGGTACCGGGTGTGTAGCCAACGGCGCGCTGGAAATTCACGATGCCCTGGTTAAAGAAGTTGAAAATCGGAAACTCAATGTTGTTGTGGATCTGGATAAACATGATTGCGGCACATCGGATGTTTTTGTTTCCAAAAGCGGATGTCAGGGATTTTGTCAGGCAGGCCCATTGGTAACTGTAGAACCGGAAGGTTATCTTTATGTGCATGTCAAGGTGGACGATGTTAAAGAGATTGTTGACGAAACGCTTGTCAATAATAGGCTTGTAGAGCGGTTGGTTTACCGTGAGCCAGGCACCGATATCAAACATGCAAGGACTTCTGAAATTCCTTTCTATGCCAAGCAGAACAGGTTTGTGCTTGGCCAATGCGGATTTCTTGATCCCGAAAGCATTGACGAATACATTGCAAATGAAGGTTATTGGGCAGCAGAAAAAGCTTATGCATCAATGACACCTGAGAACATTTGTCAAGTTGTTTTTGATTCCGGTTTGAGAGGCAGAGGCGGTGGTGGCTTCTCTACTGGCAGGAAATGGCAGTTTGCACTGGCTCAGGACAATGATAAAAAATATGTGATATGTAATGGTGACGAAGGAGATCCTGGCGCATTTATGGACAGGAGTCTTATGGAGGGCAATCCGCATAGGGTTATCGAAGGCATCATAATTGCAGCCAGAGCGATCGGTGCTGATGAAGCCTTTATTTATGTTCGAACCGAGTATCCTCTTGCGGTAAAGAGGATAAGAAAAGCCGTTTGTGATGCTGAGTCTTACGGAATACTTGGTAAGGATATTTTTGGTTCGGGTTATAATATAAAATGTAATGTTATGGAAGGTGCTGGAGCTTTTGTTTGCGGCGAGGAGACTGCCCTGATAGCTTCTATCGAAGGTAAACGCGGTATGCCGATGCCAAAGCCACCTTTTCCCGCACAGAAAGGATTGCTGGGCAAGCCGACGGTTATTAACAATGTTGAGACGCTTGCTACCGTCCCGCTTATTATTTCAAAGGGTAAAGATGCCTTCAGAAAGCTTGGTACTGAGAAATCGCCAGGAACAAAAACATTTGCTTTGACCGGATATGTTGCAAATACAGGATTGATAGAAGTGCCGTTTGGAACGACGTTACGGAAAATTATCTTTGATATTGGCGGCGGCGTAACGGACAAGCTGGGCAATATTATAGAAAATGGCTTCAAGGCAGTGCAGATCGGCGGGCCCTCCGGCGGTTGCCTTACCGAGGAGCATCTTGATCTTCAGCTTGATTTCGATTCGGCAAAAAGTATCGGAGCAATGATAGGTTCCGGTGGTCTTGTTGTAATGAATAAAGAAACCTGTATGGTTCAGGTTGCTCATTTTTTCATGCGGTTTACGCAAAAAGAATCTTGCGGAAAATGTGTTCCATGCAGAGAAGGCACTAAACAGATGTTGAATCTGCTGGATGATGTTCAACAGGGCAAAGCTAACGCAGCCACACTCGATTTGCTGCAAGATTTGGCTGGGGCGGTTTCAAAAGGTTCGCTATGCGGCCTTGGTAAAACGGCGCCTAATCCTATTTTTAGTACGTTGAAATATTTTCGTAAAGAATATGAAGCACATGTATTACATGGGCATTGTCCTGCGGGTAAATGTAAAGCTTTTGCATTGCCGGAAATACTTGCTGAACTATGCAAGGGTTGCACCGCTTGCAAGAGAAAGTGTCCTGTTGGTGCGATCAGCGGAGAAAAAGGCAAGCCGCACAAGATAGATGCTGATAAATGCATCAAGTGCGGAAGTTGTGTTGCGGCGTGTAAGTTTAGCGCGATCATTGGAATTTAGCTAAGGGTACGATAATGGAAAATAATGAATTTGTTATAGTTGATAACCGTGAGATTTTGATTGAAAATGAGCTTAACCTTCTTGAGCTGATACGCAAGGCAAATATAGAGCTGCCGACATTTTGCTATCATTCGGATTTAAGCGTATACGGGGCGTGCAGACTTTGCATTGTCGATATAGAAGGAATGGGCATAGTAACCTCATGCAGCACAGTTCCAACGGCTGGCATGAAAGTTAAGACAAATACCGCCGAGCTTAGAAAGATGCGAAAGATGTATCTTGAGCTTTTGCTTGCGAATCACCATCAAAGCTGCACGACATGCCTCAAGAGCGACTCCTGCAAGCTTCAGGATCTTGCCAGCAGGATGGGGGTCAATGAAGTGCGGTTTAAAATGTCAGAAGTTAAGATGAAAATTGATGATTCATGCCCCTCCATTGTCCGGGATCCCAACAAGTGTATTCTTTGCGGCGACTGCGTAAGAGCATGCCACGAGATACAGGGTATCGGTGCGATAGATTTTATAAACAGGGGTTCAGGCACTACTGTGGCTCCGGCATTCAACAAGGAATTAAAGGAGGTTGATTGTGTCTATTGCGGACTGTGTGCGAGTGTTTGCCCTACCGGAGCAATAACGGTTAAGCAGGAAATCGATAATGTTTGGCAGGCGATTAATGACGAGAAGAAAATTGTTGTTGCCCAGATAGCGCCAGCGGTAAGAGTTGCAATTGGTGAGTTATTCGGTTTTGATGCAGGTATTTTAACGACCGGCAAAATGGTCGCAGCCCTGAAGATGATAGGTTTTGATAAAGTTTTTGATACGAGTTTTGCTGCTGATCTTACAGTTTTTGAAGAGACCAACGAATTTTTGAAACGAAGGGAAAGTGGTAAAAAGCTTCCGCAGTTTACCTCCTGCTGTCCAGGCTGGGTAAAATATGTAGAGCAGTATTACTCTGATCTTCTGGATAATCTTTCAAGCTGTAAATCTCCGCAACAGATGTTTGGTGCTATTGCCAAGGATACTTTGCCTGAAAGTTATGGTATTGACAGGGCTGATTTGTTTGTCGTTTCTATTATGCCATGCAGCGCCAAAAAATTCGAAGCCAAAAGACCAGAGTTTAATAAGGACGGACAAAGTGATGTCGATGCAGTGATAACCACGCAGGAACTTGGCAGGATGATAAAACAGGCGGGCATACAATTTGCCAATATTTTGCCTGAGTCGCTTGATATGCCTCTGGGCTTTAAGACTGGAGCGGGCGTAATCTTCGGTACCAGCGGCGGCGTTAGTGAAGCTGTATTGCGATATGCCAGCGAAAAGATTACTGGCATTAAATCTGATTCCCCTGACTTTGTCGAAGTCCGCGGAAATGAAGGAATACATGTTAAAACTGTAAAGATAGGTGGCGTTGAACTGAAACTGGCAATTGTATCTGGCCTCAAGAATGCCGGCAAGATTGCCCAGCAGGTTCGAAATGGAGAATGTGACTATGATTTTATTGAAGTAATGGCTTGTCCTGGAGGATGCGTGTCAGGAGCCGGACAGCCAGTTAGCTCTGATTCTAAAGCCAGAAATCTCAGAAAGCAGGGTCTTTATCAGGCAGACAAGACATTGCAGTTGCACAAGTCTCAGGATAACCCTTATGTTAATAAATGCTATCAGGATCATTTGGGCCAAGTCAACGGCCCTGAAGCGCATAGACTACTGCATACAAAATATAGGAGCAGAAAGCGTTTCAATGATTCAAGTTTCTCTGTTTTCAATAATCCAGTTAATGAAAAACTTCAGGTATGTATTTGCGTAGGCACCAGTTGCTACCTTAGAGGCTCTCAGAAGCTGATGCAGAAACTTATCGAGTATGTTCGCGACAACGGTTTGGAAGACAAGGTCGATGTAAGGGCTACATTCTGTTTCGAAAATTGCGATAAGGGGCCCAGTGTTAAAGTAGGCCAGATAGAACATTCAAAGTGTACTTATGAAATGCTTGTGGCGGAGATGAACAAGCAGCTAAGTAAAATAGTTGTTTGATGGCTTTAATTAGGTCGAGTGGTTGAAATGCTTTCAGATAAAAATAATGTTCAGGTGGTATTTACTAACAGGGCAAGGTGCCGGGATTGTTACAGGTGCATAAGAGTTTGCCCTGTAAGTGCCATAGGACTACGTCAGGGGCAGGCATATGTTGATTCGCAGCGGTGCATATCCTGCGGAACATGCATCAGGGAATGTCCCCAAAAGGCCAAGAACTATAACAAAGATTTGGAGCAGGTCATTGATCTTTTGAAAAGCCGACCCAATGCAGCGGTCAGTCTTGCACCATCTTTCGCCAGCCTGTATGAAGACTGGCAAATCAAGAGGCTGCCGTCCGTGTTCAGAAGGCTCGGTTTTGGATTTGTTGCTGAAACGTCTGTAGCAGCTTATTATGTCGCAATAGAGACACTTCGGGCATCCATGCAGCATCGAAGCAATACAAAAATATTAACTTCATGTCCTGCCATCGTCAGTTATATTGAACATTATAAACCTGAATTTATTGAAAGCCTGCTTCCGATTTCATCGCCAATGATTGTTCATTCGGTGATGCTCAAGGAACAGTTAGGCCAGGACTGTAAAGTTGTCTTTATCGGGCCTTGTGTTGCTAAAAAAGCTGAAGCAAAAGAAAGACCTGAAAGTGCTGTCGATTATGTTTTGACTTTTGAAGAGCTGGACGAATGGTTCGAAAGAGAAAATATAGACATTTCCGAATTTGAAGAAAGTGATTTTGATCAGCAGCCCCAGGGATGGGCTCGCAATTTTCCCCTTGCCGGAGGGTGTTTGCAAACGGCCGATTTGCCGACAGATATGCTCAATCAGAAGATTGTTTCTGTCTGTGGATATAGTCAGTTAGATGATTTATTGAACAGTATAGACGGCAAAGATGATATATTGATTGAAGCGTTGTTCTGTGAGCAGGGGTGCATTAATGGTCCTGCGATTTCTCCAGCCAAAACAGTCTACCAGCGACGTCGGAATGTGCTTAATTATTCGGATACGCCGCTCAATAAAGCAAGTGACTATAAGCCGGTATCGGGTATCACGACAAAGTTTTGCCTGAAGGTTTCTGATGAATCGGAAATAACTCAGGAGCAGATACGGCAGATATTTATAGAGACAGGCAAGGAAAATCCGGACGACCAACTCAACTGTGGAGCATGCGGATATAATACCTGCAAGGAACAGGCCATTGCGGTATTACGGAATATGGCCGAGGCAGATATGTGTGTGCCTTTTATTCGGAAACTTGCCTTACAGAGAACCGATAAAATAATTGAGACCAGTCCCAATGGAATAGTGATACTTGATGAAAAACTTTGCATACTGCATATGAACCCATCATTCAAAAAAATGTTTATGTGCAGCAATAGCGGCCTGGGCAAAAATATATCTTTTTTGATGGAGCCGGAAATATTCGAGAATGCATTGACCGAGCCGTTTGACATAATCGAAAAAATAATTGACCATAGCCGTTATAATCTTATCTGCAATCAGATAGTCTATGGTCTTAAAGATGAAAATCAGGTTGTTGGCATTTTTGTCAATCTTACCAGCAATCTGAAAAATAAACAGAAACTCGACCATCTCAGGGAGCAGACGCTCGAGCAGGCAAGAGGCCTTTTAAGTCACCAGATAAGTATGGCTGGTCAAATAGCACAATATGTTGGCGATAGTACCGCCAAAAGTGAAAAATTGCTCGCAAATCTTATGAAAATGGCAGGTTCTGACGGCTCTGAGAAAACCGGCATAGATAAAGATGATAATGGCAAATGGCTCAAAAATATTTATATGCAGAAATAGATTCATGCCAGAAGAGTAAATATTCCTCTGGCCCTTGTGGTGATGCTTTTTTGGTCCACCGCAGCAGTGAAAGTACAATTATTGTTCTCTGTGATGGAATAGGTTCCGGAATAAAAGCGTACATTGCCGCCAAGATGTGTATTTCGCGAGCCATCGGTTTAATAAAAGAAGATTTTACTTTTCGTCAAACATTTCAATCTCTGGTTGATACCATGAATCAATGGAGAAGTCCGGATAAACCATTTGCAGCCTTTTCTATGGTCAAAATAGCGAATGACGGAAAGACAACAATACTGACCTATGATATTCCCGATGTTATCCTTTTAAACGGCAGCAATGCTGTGGTTCTCGAATCAAAGCCTGTCTTAATTGATCAGGCCGTTGCACGAGAGGCTCGATGCTGTTTAAGGCCAGGCGACTCTCTGGTTTTGTTTACAGACGGAATATCGCAGGCAGGAATTGGTAACGGGAATCCAAATGGCTTCGAATGTGGGCTAATTGCCAGCTTTATCGGGGATTCCGTTCGAAAAGGTGCCATTGATATTCCGAATATACTTTGCAAGAAAGCTATTGAGCTTTCTTTGATGTCCAATAAAGATGATATGACCGTTATAAGTGCAAATTGCAGGTATGGACAAATATTGAATATATTTTCTGGCCCCCCCCTGTGCCGGTCAAAAGATTCCAAAGTTGTAAAACAATTTTTGGATAGCCTTGGGCAGAGAGTTGTTTGTGGAGCCACAACCGCTAAGATTGTTTCACAACAAACAGGCAAAAAGCTCGAAGTTCAACAGAACTCATCTAGTATGATTGCACCGCCCAGATATTTTATTAAAGGAATTGACCTGGTAACGGAAGGTGCTGTCACACTTAATCATCTCTATAATATTCTGGATATGCCCTTGGATAGGCTGGAAGAAAATAGCGGCGTGACAGAATTATATAAAATGATTAAGCACAGCGACTGGATTAATTTCATAATTGGGCGAAGCCAGAATCCAGCCAACGACGATATCACTTTCTATCAGCAGGGGATAATCTACAGGGAAAAGATAATAAAATTGATAGGCCAGAAGCTGGAGAATGACGGCAAACTTATTTCTTACAATTATGTGTGAGTTTTCGAGAGGGCGGCCATCCGGTATGAGAAAGTGATATGGCATGCAATTCTATTAGAGGAGCTTTGTGATTTCAGGTTTAATTGTCGTGTTTCTGTTAATGTAAACCATTGCTATTAAATATATTACGGTTTAGTGCCACCTTTCTGTTCCCGGAAACTTGCATGAATAAAATAATTACGGATAAAACAAGAAGATATTGAAAAGTTTTTCCTTATTTTATCGGTGGACCCCGGCCTGCCAAGACTGAATTGTAGAAACTTGTGAACCGCATTTTTGTCCCCCTATAAATTTTTAATTTTTCCAGCCTCAAGTAGTGAAACCTATTATATTACTTTCTTGCATAAAAAAAAGTAATAATTAATAAATCGGGCAATTCGTATTCACAAATTCGATTTAATGAATAGTTATGGTAAATATTATGAGACGAAAAGGAATATTTTTTTGGATTTTATTGAAATATTTGTGTTGGATAGCTATTTTGTAGGGTAGCTATTGATTTTGCACTGTATATAAGGGATCAATTTTGTTGTTAGTATTATGATTAGCAGGTCAAGAAAGTCTGTAATTTTTATTTTTTTTTATATAATTTTACTTTTTTATTTTTTTTATAGTTGCCTTTTGTACACCTGATCTATATACTCTCAATTTCGCCTCAGAAGTGGCAAATAGGAATCCCTGTTTATGATGCAGATAACGCGGTTTTATAGTGGTTGTCTTTTTGCATTCAATGGCGATAGGTCGCTGCTGTAGCTCAGTTGGTAGAGCGCGTCCTTGGTAAGGACGAGGTCATGGGTCCGAATCCCATCAGCAGCTAAGTAGCATGTTTTGTTGCAAGATTATATTGCGTGTAAATAGAAAAAAGTAAAAGAACCTTATAATATGGAGGTCAACTAAAATGGCGAAGGATGTATTTCAACGCACAAAACCGCACGTTAACGTCGGTACTATTGGTCATATTGACCATGGTAAAACTACACTGACAGCAGCTATTACAATGAGAATGGCTGTCAAGCAGGGAACGAAAGTCAAACGATATGATGAAATTGACAACGCTCCAGAAGAAAAGGAACGCGGCATTACAATCAATACTGCCCACGTTGAATATGAGACTAAAAATCGTCATTATGCACACGTTGACTGCCCAGGTCACGCGGACTATGTGAAGAACATGATTACGGGTGCAGCTCAGATGGACGGTGCGATATTGGTAGTTGCTGCTAGCGATGGCCCTATGCCCCAGACTCGTGAGCATATTCTTCTTGCTCGTCAGGTGAACGTGCCTAAGATCGTGGTATTCCTTAATAAAATTGATCAGGTTGATGATCCTGAACTTATCGAACTTGTTGAGATGGAAATTCGTGAACTTCTTGATAAATATGAGTTCCCAGGCGATGAGATTCCGATTATCCGTGGTTCAGCTCTTAAGGCAATGGAAGGCGAAGGCAAAGATGATACAAATTGTGCATGTATCGATGCACTTATGGATGCAGTTGATGCGTACATTCCGGTTCCGGAGCGTGCAGTTACTCTTCCGTTCTCTATGCCAATCGAAGATGTGTTCAGCATTAAGGGTCGTGGTACAGTTGGTACCGGCAGAATTGAACGCGGTGTTGTTCATGTCGGTGACGAAGTTGAAATCGTAGGTCTTGGACCAACACGCAAGACAACCTGTACCGGTGTTGAGATGTTTAACAAAACTCTTGATGAAGGTCAGGCAGGCGATAATGTCGGTCTTTTGTTTAGAGGTATTGAAAAGACAGACCTTGAGCGTGGTCAGGTTGTTGCAAAGCCAGGCTCAATTACTCCTCATACTCATTTTGATGCGGAAGTTTACGTTTTGAGCAAAGAGGAAGGCGGCAGACATAGCCCATTCTTCCCTGGCTACAGGCCTCAGTTCTATTTCAGGACGACCGACGTAACCGGTGCAGTTCTTGCCATCAAGAGCCGAGAAGGAGTCGCAGTTGAAATGTGTATGCCAGGCGACAATATTGCGATGGAAGTTGAGATTATCAGCCCAATCGCTATGGAAGTAGGCTTGCGTTTTGCTATTCGTGAAGGTGGCAGAACCGTTGGTGCTGGTGTTGTAACGAAGATTATCAAGTAAGTTACTTTAGTATATAACGTTGTTTTTGAAGGTTGACCCCGACGGGAGTCGGGGTTAGCCTTTTTACGCATTTATTTTTAGGAAGCAGATAACAATGGCTAAGGGCAAAAGAGAATATGTATGGCTTGAATGTAAAGAGTGCAGCAACAGAAATTACCGTACATCGGTAAATGTTAGCGAGGGCACTCCGAAAATCGAACTGAAGAAATTCTGTTCCAAGGAGCGTAAGCATACAGTCCATAAAATAAGAAGAAAATAAAAGCATAGGCCAGTAGCTTAATTTGGTAGAGCAGCGGTCTCCAAAACCGCAGGTTGGGGGTTCGATTCCCTCCTGGCCTGTTAATTTGGAAAGCATAAAAAGACGGAGACAGCGAGATACTTATGAATTTGAAAATATATAAAAAAGGTCAGGCTCAGTATACAAGGCTTGGCAGCGGTGCGGCAGTTATGGTTATCGTGGGCTTTGGGTGCTGGAGGCTATACCAGATTTTTGAAGGTTTGGCCATAGCTAATCAGAGTACGAAGCTATGGGTTCAGACACTTGTGCCGGTGATATTGTTCGGTGTTATCGGATTTTTGGTTTACTGGATTTTGAACAAGGTGATTGTTGCTGATTTTATGATAAATGCTGAGGGAGAGATTAAAAAGGTTAACTGGTCAAGCAGACAGGAAATCATTGCGTCGACGTACATCGTGATTATTGCGGTTGTCTTTTTTGCGTGTTTCCTCGGCGGAGCCGACGTGTTCTTTCAGATTCTTTTCCGTGGTATAGGTTTGTTGCCGAGTTAGCATTTAAGAATTGATAAACCAGTTATCTGGGGAAATTATATGCAGTGGTATGTATTACGAGTAGCATCTAACAGAGAAGAGCAGGTTCGCGGTAGCCTTGAGAAGAAGGTTATGATCGAGGGTCTTTCTGATGTTATCGGCAGAATAGTTGTTCCAGTAGAACAGATTAAGCGGATACGAAGCGGAAAGCAGCGTGTTAATAAGCGTAAGCTTTACCCGGGTTATGTTTTTATGGAGATGGAATCCAAAGAAGATGGCAGGATTCCAGAAAATGCCTGGTTTGCGATAAAAGAAACATCCGGTGTCGGTGATTTTATTGGCACAGAGGGTATTCCGACTCCGATGCGGGATACAGATGTTGCTAAGATGCTTTGTGCGATCGAAAAACCTGAAGAGACGGCAAGTATCAAAGTTGAATTTTCGGCAGGAGATCTTGTCAAGATTCGTGAGGGTGCGTTTGAGAATTTTGAAGGTGTTGTGGAAGAAATTGACGCTGATCGCGGGATTGTACGTGTTAGTGTTACGATATTCGGCAGAAGCACACCATTGGATATTGAATACTGGCAGATCGAAAAGGTTTAAAACGTATTGATGTCAGCTTTTGAAGATGTTGACAAAATTAGTAATAATTAAGAGGTTAAAATGGCAAAAGAGATTAAAGGTAAAATAAAATTACAGGCTAAAGGCGGCCAGGCAACCCCTGCACCTCCGATAGGTCCTGCACTTGGTCAGCACGGAGTCAATATTGGTCAGTTCGTTCAGCAGTTCAATGAGCGTACCAAGGACCTTAACGGTATGCCGGTACCTGTTGAGATAACAGTTTACGCAGACCGCAGTTTTGAATTTATTGTCAAGAGTCCTCCGGCAGCGGTTCTTCTCAAGCTAGAAGCTGGTGTTGCCAAGGGCAGCGGAACTCCTAACAAGGAAAAGGTTGGGAAGGTAACTATGGATCAATGCAGGAAGATTGCGGAGTTGAAAAAGGAAGATTTGAATTCTTTCGATACCGAACAAGCAGCTAAGATGGTTGCTGGTACCGCAAGAAGTATGGGTATAGATGTTGTTCGTTGATTTTGTGTGATGTTTTAGTGTGCTTACCACGGCTATGCGAATAGTGGGAGCGAGTTATTAATTTTTTTTCGCGGAGTTTTACAATGAAGAATAGAAGTAAACGTTATAACACTATTTCAAAGAATGTGGTCGAGAAGGCGTTGCCGCTGACAGAGGCGATAGCAAAGATCAAAGGTTACAATAATACGAAATTTGACCAGTCAATCGACTGTGTTATGCATCTGGGTATTGATCCCAAGCAGGCGGATCAGCAGATAAGAGGGGCGATTTCCCTTCCGAATGGAATCGGCAAGACCAAGAGAGTAATTGCATTTTGCGAAGATTCTGAAGCAGCGAAGGCAAAAGAAGCAGGCGCTATTGAGGCGGGATGTGATGAACTTATCAAGAAAGTTTCGGATGGATGGCTTGATTTTGACGTAGCGATAGCATCTCCGAAAGTGATGGGTAAGGCAGGAAAACTTGGTAAAGTTCTTGGTCCGCAAGGTAAGATGCCATCTCCCAAAAACGGTACAGTTACGAGCGATGTTGTAAGCGCAGTTAAGGAATTTGTGGCTGGTAAGGTTGAGTACCGAAATGATGCTGGCGGCAATGTTCATGCTGTTGTTGGGAAGATGAGCTTCGATAACAATAAGCTTGAGGAAAATATTCATTCGTTTGTGTCTCATATCAATAGGCTTAAACCGTCAACATCCAAGGGTGTATACGTTAAAAAGATAGCTATAAGCGCAACTATGAGTCCTGGCGTAAATGTAGTTATTGATTAATCAGGTTTAAGCTGAAACTTTAAAATAGACAGGTGAAATTATGAGTAAATACGTAAAAGGTTTGGTTCAGAAAGAGCTTGAAAAAAGATTTGACGGTCTGAACGAGTTTATGGTTGTCAATACAGTAGGTATTGACGGAGTAACGAATAATAAGCTTCGCGGAATTTTGAAGCAAAAGGGCATAGACATCACTGTTGTCAAGAATTCTCTGATGGTTAAGGCTCTTGATAATATGGGAGTTAAAAATTCCGAAAAGCTCTTCAGCGGTTCATGCACGATTGCTTACGGCGGCGACAGTATTGTTGACGTTGCCAAGGAAATCATTGACTGGATGAAGAAAATAAAGGCTCTTGAAATCAAGGGTGCTTATATCGAAGGAGTATGCCTCGATCCCAGAGCGGCAATGGAAGTAGCCAAAATGCCCACTAAGGCACAGCTTCAGGGTACGATCATACTTATTGCTCAGACTCCTGGTGCAAAGGTTGCAGGTGCAATTGGCAGCCCAGCTGGTGTTATTGCAGGGTGCATCAAGAGTATTATCGAAAAAGCAGAGAAAGACGCAGCGTAGATTTAGGTTTAATATTAACGTCATCGCGGTCGCCCCGGTTCGGGTTAAACGGGACGAAGTAGTTCCGGCAGCTGCGAGACATAAGTAGACAGGAGTATTGTAATATGTGTGCAGAAGAAAGAAACTGGGATTCAAACATTAAGGCAATCGGCGACAAGATTGTTGCTCTTACGCTTATGCAGGCCAAAGAGCTTGGTGATTACCTTAAAGAAGTGTACGGTATTGAGCCAGCAGCAGGCGGCGCGGTAATGGTAGCAGGTCCGGTAGCTGCAGTGGCAGAAGAAGCAGTAGAAAAGACAAGTTTCAATGTCATTCTTAAGGCTGCAGGCGATAAGAAGATTCAGGTTATTAAGGAAGTTCGTGCCTTTACAGGATTGGGCCTTAAAGAAGCCAAAGATCTTGTAGATGGTGCACCTAAGCCCGTTAAAGAAGGTGTATCTAAAGATGAAGCCGCCACGATGAAGGCTACTCTTGAAGCAGCAGGCGCAACAGTAGAGATAGCTTAATTTGCTATTGTTTGCTGGTGCTACAGCGAGTTGTACATCTTATGGGAAAATTTTAGTTTTTATTGCAGTAAAAATATTGCCCGCAGTTTTGCGGGCTGGACTCATAGATTTATAAGAAGTATTTAAATTATTTGTTTTTTGAGTCTCGAAAAAGTTCGAGTTAACTAAATATTCTTTTGCGGGAGTGTTTTAAATATGATAGCACGGCCTGTTCGTAATTTCGGCAAAATAGCAGATGTAATTGAAGTACCGGATCTGGTCAAGATTCAAAGGGAAGGCTATGCGCGTTTTCTGCAGAAAGATGTTCCTGTGGACAAGAGAGCTGATGTCGGTCTTGAGTCATTGCTTCGTGAGATATTTCCGATCGAAAGCTATGATAAGACGATTCAGCTTCACTTTGCTGGCTATGAGCTTGAAGAACCTAGGTACAATCCAAGAGAGTGCATAGAGCTTGGTTTGACGTATGGTCATCCATTTAAAATCCGTTGCAGACTGTCAAGGCAAAAAGGCGACGATATTTCAGAGCAGTCGATATACCTTGGCGAAATTCCAATAATGGTTGGCGGCGGCGAATTTATAATTAATGGGGCACAGCGTGTAATAGTAAATCAGCTTCACAGAAGCCCTGGTGTTGATTTTGTCATAGAGAGCAAAGAAGGCGACAGAATTCTTCACGGCGGCAGGATTATTCCTGAGCGAGGCAGTTGGATAGAACTGAGCGTAACTCGCAAGGACGTTTTGATTATCAGAATCGATCAGTCCAGCAAGATACCCGCGACAGTTTTTCTTCGTGCGATTAGTGAAGAATACAGCACAACAGATAAAATCATCAGGCTTTTCAATAAGACTAAAGTTGTAAATGTTAGTAAGCTTGAGCCTACAATGTGGTCAGTTGGGCCAATTGTTGATACTGAGACCGGTGAGATAATTGTTGAAGCCGGCACGCAGATTGGCGACAGGATAAGCGATATACAGGGCAGCAGCATACAGGAAATTGAAGTTCTGACTCGTGTCAAGGATGCCCTGATACTTAATACACTTGCGGAAGATGACTGCGAGACCAGAGAAAAGGCACTGCTGAAACTATATGCCAAGCTAAGGCCCGGTAATCCGCCTCAGGCAGATAAGGCTGAACTTCTTTTCAAAGAGAAGTTTTTTGATGCCAACAGGTATCGTCTCGGCAGGGTAGGCAGATTTAGGATCAACCGTAAATTTAATCTGAATATCAATGAAAACGAAATGACTCTTCGGCCGGAAGATTTTCTCAATGCGATGAAGTATATTTTCGGATTGAGAAACGGCGAAGGCGAGATAGACGATATTGACCATCTGGGCAACAGAAGGTTAAGGACAATCGATGAGCTTGCAGCAGACGAGGTTCGCAAGGGCCTGTTGAAGTTGCGGCGAACTGTTCAGGAAAGAATGAGCATGAAAGACCCTGAACAGGTAACCCGAATAGCTGATCTTGTCAACAGCAAAAGTGTTTCGTCAAGTATAGAATTTTTCTTCGGAAGAGGTGAGCTGAGCCAGGTTGTTGACCAGACTAATGCACTGAGTCAGCTGACGCACGAAAGACGTTTGAGTGCTCTTGGACCAGGTGGATTGAACAGAAAGCGTGCTGGTTTTGAGGTTCGCGACGTTCACATAAGCCACTATGGAAGAATATGCCCGATTGAAACACCTGAAGGTACGAACATCGGATTGATATCTTCGCTTGGTATTTATTCAGCCATTGATGAATACGGCTTTTTGGTTACACCTTATCGCAAAATCAAGGACTGTAAGGAAACTGGCGAGATAGTGTACCTTAGAGCAGATGAAGAAATGAAAGTTGTTTTTGCGCCGCCTAGTGCATTGATGCCTGGTAAGGGTAGACTCTATGATGGTTTGGTTCTTGCCCGAAAGAATGGCGATCTTACGAAAATAGACAGCAAGGAAGTCGATTATGTCGATATTGCTCCCAATCAGATCGTTGGTGTTTCAGCGGCATTGATTCCGTTCCTTGAACACGACGACGCAAACCGTGCGTTGATGGGTTCTAACATGCAACGTCAGGGCGTACCTTTGCTGGTTTCCGAGGCTCCTCTTGTTGGTACTGATATGGAAGGGCCTGTTGCCAGAAATTCAAGTATGACAATAAAGGCTGAAAAGGCAGGTGTTATTACTGCCGTTGACGCAAACAGGATAGCAATCAATCATACGGATGAGTATGATCTTTCAAAATTTGTCGGATTGAATGAGCGTACATGTCTGAATCAAAGGCCTATCGTTACGCTTGGGGAAAAAGTTGAAGCTGGCCAGGTAATCGCAGATGGCGGAGCAAGCGATCACGGCAAATTGGCACTTGGTAAGAATATTATTGCAGCATTTATGCCATTTGACGGCTTCAATTTTGAGGATGCGATTTTAATAAGTGAAAGACTTGTAAAGGAAGATACGTTTACAAGTATTCATATCGATGAATTCAGCGTGGAAATTCGTGAGACCAAACTTGGAAGAGAAGAATTTACCCCTGATATTCCCAATGTCAGCGAGAAAGTTCTGCGAAACCTTGATGCCAACGGTATTATCCGTGAGGGTGCACGAGTTCATACCGATGATATTCTTGTCGGTAAAGTTTCGCCGAAAAGCAAGACTGAGCTGACACCTGAAGAAAAGTTGCTTCACGCCATATTCGGCAGAGCTGGTGAGGATGTAAAAAATGACTCTCTTGAACTGCCTAGCGGTTATGATGGAGTTGTGATTAAGACCAGACATTTCAAACGTCATGGCGGAACCGGCGAAGATTCCAAAAAGGCGCTCAAGGCTGAAATCAAACAATATGAAACGGATATGGTGACTAAACAGTGTAACCTGTTCCGGAAAATGATGGACAGGGTTTATACGCAGTTTGCGGATATAACGATAGTTGACCCGTCGTCACGTCAGAAAGTTGGTGCCAGCGATGATGACGAAGTTATTCTTGAGCAGATAAGTGGATTCAATATCGCTTGGGTTAAGCCTGCTAATCTCAGGGATGATGTTCAGAAGATCATCAATATTCATATGCCCAAGATTAAGTTTTTGCAGGAAGAACAGAAGAAAATCGTTGAAAGAATGAAACGCGGCGATGAACTGCCTAGTGGTGTTCTTGAAATGGTTAAGGTTTATATTGCCACCAAGAGAACACTTAGTATCGGTGACAAAATGGCTGGGCGACACGGTAATAAAGGTGTAATCGCCAGAATTATGGCCGAAGAAGATATGCCGTTCCTTGAGGATGGTACTCCTGTTGATATTCTTCTTAATCCGCTTGGTGTACCTAGTCGTATGAACGTCGGCCAGATTCTTGAGACGCATCTTGGATGGGCAGCTAAGGTTCTTGGTTTTGATGCGGTTACGCCGGTGTTCGATGGAGCCAAGGAAGAAGATATTATGCTGGTTACCGAAGAGGCCAATGCACATGTTCGTAAACGAATGGCAGATATGGAACGCGATAATCTGATTCCGCCTTCGAATGAGATATTTGCTCAGATTCCTGGTAGTCTCAAGACGCAGTTACGTGACGGCCGAACTGGAGAACCATTTGAGCAACAGGCTACTGTCGGTTACATTTATATGATGAAGCTTCATCATCTTGTTGATGATAAGATTCATGCTCGTTCTACAGGTCCATACAGTCTTATTACTCAGCAGCCGTTGGGCGGTAAGGCAAGGACGGGTGGTCAGAGGTTCGGTGAAATGGAAGTGTGGGCACTTGAAGGTTATGGTGCAGCATATACATTGCAGGAACTTTTGACGGTTAAGAGTGATGATATTGAAGGCCGAACAAAGATATACGAGTCTATGGTCAAGGGCGAAAATACTCTTGAAGCTGGTACGCCGGTATCTTTTGATGTTCTTTGTAATGAAATACGAGGCCTTGGTTTAAATATTCAGCTCGAAAAGAAACGTCTGCCAAGTGCAAAACTGTAGAAAATAGTCTGACGTTGCTGAAATAAAAATTAATCCTTTACAGGGAGACAGTCATAATGGTAGAGAGCATTTATGACAAGATAAACGATTTCGGTTCAGTGAAAATCGGTCTTGCAAGTCCCAATGACATACGGAGTTGGTCATTTGGAGAGGTACGTAAGCCCGAGACGATTAATTATCGTACATACAGGCCTGAGCGTGACGGACTTTTCTGTGAGCGTATTTTTGGTCCTGAGCGTGACTGGGAATGTGCGTGCGGTAAGTATAAAGGTACCAAATTCAAAGGTATCATTTGTGATCGTTGCGGTGTTAAGGTAACTCATAGCCGGGTACGTCGAAAGAGGATGGGTCATATCAATCTTGCGGCGCCAGTTGTTCATATATGGTTTTTCAAGTCTATGCCTAGCAGGCTTGGTACTTTGCTTGCGATGAAGACGAGCGACATCGAAAAGGTTGTTTATTTTCAGGATTACGTTGTTACTAATGCTGGCGATACTCCTTTAAAAGTCAAGCAGCTTTTAACCGAAGAAGAATACCGTGAAGTTCAGACCAAATACGGAAATGCTTTTAAGGCATGTATGGGTGCCGAGGCTATACGCGATCTTCTTAATGGACTTAACCTCGACAGTCTCAGGATTGAACTTAACGCTGCGATAATTGATACCAACAGCAAGCAGAAAATCAAAGACCTGACCAAAAGGCTCAAGATAGTTAATGGTATTTTGTCCAGCAGCAATAAGCCTGAGTGGATGGTTCTTGATGTCTGTCCGGTTATTCCGCCTGATTTGAGGCCATTAGTTTTGCTTGAAAGCGGTAATTTTGCAACGAGCGATTTGAACGATCTTTATCGCCGAATCATCAATAGAAATAACCGTTTGAAGAAACTTATAGATCTTAACGCTCCTGAAGTTATTATCCGTAATGAAAAACGAATGCTTCAGCAGGCTGTCGATGCGTTGTTTGACAACGGCAGATGCAGAAGGCCTGTACTTGGCAGCAACAACAGACCGCTGAAGAGTCTTACAGATATGATTAAGGGCAAGCAGGGACGTTTCAGGGAGAACTTGCTTGGAAAACGTGTCGACTATTCGGCAAGAAGCGTTATTGTGGTTGGCCCGCATCTTAAGCTTAATCAGTGTGGCCTTCCGAAGAAAATAGCGCTTGAACTGTTTCAGCCTTTTATCATTCGCAAACTGAAAGATCGTGGTCTTGCAGATACGATTAAGAGCGCAAAAAGGATGCTCGAACGAAGAGATGAGCAGGTTTGGGATATTCTTGAAGAAGTTATTCATCAGCATCCAGTGATGCTGAATCGTGCTCCGACGCTTCACCGTATGGGTATTCAGGCGTTTGAGCCTGTGCTTGTCGAAGGCAATGCGATTATGATTCACCCATTGGTGTGCAAAGGATTTAATGCTGACTTCGATGGTGACCAGATGGCGGTGCATCTTCCGTTGAGCATCGAGGCTCAGGTGGAAGCTCATACGCTGATACTTGCGACGAATAATATTTTCGCGCCATCGGATGGTGCGCCGATTATGAGTCCATCTCAGGATATCGTTCTTGGCAGCTATTATGTTACATGTATGAGAGAATGCGAAAAAGGCGAAGGCGGAATATTCAGGGATCCTTTCGAGGCGCTGATGGCCTATCAGACAGGCAGCATAAGCATTCACGCCAGAGTTAAGGTTTTCATTGGCAAAGACAAAAAAGTCGTAAGCGAAGACGGCGAATTCAAGAATGGTATTCTTGATACTACAGCGGGAAGATGTTTGTTTAATGACATTCTGCCAGCAGGTATGCCGTTTTATAATGTTGCGATGTCGCAGAAGAAAATTAAGAAAGTTATTAGCGATTGTTTTGAGATAGCAGGCAGTGCAAAGACAATCGATTTGCTTGATAATATCAAAGACCTTGGCTTCAGGCAAGCAGCTCTTGCGGGTCTGAGCTTTGGAGTTACAGATTTATGCATACCAAAGACTAAGCCTGCCATTATTGCTGCCACCCAGAAGAAGGTGGACAAGATTCAGGATAATTACAATGATGGTGTTTTGACCGAGGGTGAACGGTATAATCAGGTTATCGATGCGTGGACACATGCTCGTGTTGCGGTAACCAGCGATATGATGCTTGCATTGAAGAATGATACTAGAGACGGCAAGCCTTATCTTAATCCGATATTTTTGATGAGTGATTCTGGAGCACGAGGTAGTGTTGACCAGATTCAGCAGCTTGCAGGTATGCGTGCGTTGATGGCTAAGCCAAGTGGTGAAATTATTGAAACGCCAATTATATCAAACTTCCGTGAAGGATTGAATGTTCTTGAGTATTTCAGTTCGACACACGGTGCACGTAAGGGATTGGCGGATACAGCTTTGAAGACAGCTGACTCAGGTTATCTAACACGTAAGCTGGCAGATGTTGCACAGAATATGATTATTAACGAACACGATTGCGGTACGCTTCAGGGTGTAACAAAGAGTACTGTTTATAAAGGTGAACGCGTCGATATTCCGCTAAGTCAGCTTATCGTCGGCAGAACCGCTCGTGATAATATCAGTGATCCGATTCGCGATGAGATGATTGTTCATGAAAATGAAGTTATCACGTTAGAGGCAGCCAAGAAGATAGAGGCTCTTGGGCTTGACGCGATCAGGGTTAGAAGTCCTCTTACCTGTGAAAGCACAACGGGAGTTTGTGCTAAGTGTTATGGCTGGGATCTTAGTTCCGGCAGACTGGCGGAGCAAGGTCTTGCAGTCGGTATCATAGGTGCACAGTCAATCGGTGAGCCTGGTACACAGTTGACAATGCGTACGTTCCATACTGGAGGTATTGCTTCACGTGCAATTCTTGAAAATGAACAGAATTCAAGCCAGGCTGGTGTTGTTAAATATTATGAACTCAAAGTTGTTACTATTTCCACTGAGGCAGGTTCACGAGATTTAACGCTTAAGAGAAATGGTGAAATAGCCGTTCTCGATGACAAGGGCAGGGAGCTTGAAAAATTTAAAGTTCCTTATGGTGCAGAGCTTTCAGTTAAAGAAGGTCAGAGAATCAAGGCTGGCCAGAAAATGTTTATATGGGACCCGCACAGAACGCCTATTTTGGCGGAAGTTGGCGGTACGATTCGTTTTGTTGATATTGTCGACGGTGAAACGATAAGAATCGAAGAAGAGCGTAAAGGCCAAAAGGGCAAGCCTGTGATTATCGAACATAAGGGCGATAAGCATCCTCAAATGATAATCGAAGATGAAAGCGGCAAGATTCTTCACGTTCATTATTTGCCTGCGAAGGCACGTCTTGAAGTTGAGGAAGGCTCGTCTGTTCAGGCTGGTGCGCTTCTTGCGATACAGCCACGAGGCGGCGGCGGAACACAGGATATTACCGGCGGTCTTCCGCGTGTTACAGAAATTTTCGAAGCTCGCAAGCCTAAAGAGCCTGCAGCTATTGCGGAAATCAGCGGACGCGTAGAGCTTAAGAGTGATAAACGCCGTGGAAAGATGACAGTTGTTGTTCGTAATGAAAGCGGTATGGAAAAAGAACATCACGTTCCACGTGATCGTCACTTGAATGTTCATACCGGCGATATCGTCGATGCTGGCGATTTCCTTACGGATGGACCTCTTGTGCCGCATGATATTTTGCGTATTCGAGGCGAAGAAGCTCTTCAGCGTTATCTGCTGACTGAGGTTCAGAATGTATATCGTGCACAGAATGTAACAATCAACGATAAGCATATTGAGATAATTCTTTCTCAGATGATGCGTAAGATTGAAATTGAGGCTGTCGGTGACAGCGGATTGTTGCCTGGAGAAATTATCGACAAGCGTCATTTCCGTGAAATTAATGATCGACTGGCAAGAAGTCTGAAAGTTAGCGAAGCTGGTGATACGGATCTTCAAGCTGGCGCTGTTGTCAGCAAGGAAGATATGGAAGCTGCCAATGAAAAGGTATCGATTCTTGGCGGTGAAGGTGCTAAGGGTAAAAAGCCAAGACCAGCAACAGCCAGGACGTTGCTGCTTGGTATAACCAAGGCTTCGTTGCAGTCAGAAAGCTTTATTTCTGCGGCAAGTTTCCAGGAAACAACTAAAGTATTGACAGAGGCGTCATTGTCTGGTAGAGTGGACAACTTACGCGGTCTTAAGGAAAACGTAATTCTTGGGCATCTGATCCCAGCAGGGACAGGTTTCAGGCCTTATGTCGAGATGAAAGTTAAGCATCTTACTCAGGCACCGGTTCCTAAGGAATTCCGTGAAGACTTAAAAGCAAGTGAAGTGGAGGCCAAGGCGGATGCAGCAATGCGTGAGGCTTTGGGCTTAAAATAAGTTTTAAATAAGCATAAATGGAGCAATAATGCCAACTATTAATCAATTAGTTCGCAAAGGACGCAGCGGAAAGAGCAAAAAGAGGATTTCTGATATTACAGGCTGTCCTCAGAAGCGTGGTGTTTGCCTGATCGTCAGGACTCAGACGCCTAAGAAGCCGAACTCAGCTTTACGTAAGATAGCTCGTGTTCGCCTTACCAATGGCAAGGAAGTAACCGCGTATATTCCGGGTGTTGACCATAATCTTCAGGAACACAGTACTGTTTTGATTCGCGGCGGCAGGGTTCGTGATTTACCGGGCGTACGGTATCACATTGTTCGCGGTACGCTTGATACGTCAGGTGTAGCAAAACGCAAACAAGGCAGAAGTAAATATGGTGCAAAAACAAGTTAATGTTTTATTTTGATTAAAAGGTAGCGTAATGGCTAAAAAATTTACAGCGTCAAGTGAACAGTTAAAGCCGGATCCGGTTTATCAGAGCAAGTTGGTTTCGAAGTTTATCAATTGCCTTATGTATGATGGCAAGAAAAGCACTGCTCAGAAGGTTTTTTATGACTCAATGAGTCTAATCGAAAAGAAGCTTAAAGATGTCGCTCCTAATGAAGTTTTCGAGACGGCAATCAATAATGTGAAGCCAATGCTTGAGGTTAGAAGCAAGCGTGTCGGTGGAGCAAGCTATCAGGTTCCGATGCAGGTTAAACCCAAGAGACAGCAGTCGCTTGCGTTTCGATGGGTGATTCAGGCTGTACGCGGCAAAAAAGGTAAGCCGATGAGCCAGAGACTTGCGGCTGAATTTGTAGATGCTTACAACAAGACCGGCGCAGCGGTAACGACCAGAGAAAATACACACAGAATGGCAGAAGCTAATAAGGCATTTGCTCATTTTGCATGGTAATTTTTAGTTGATTTTCAAGTGCCACGGACATTTGCGAAGATGAACGTGGCATTTTTTTTAATTATTTTTTGAATTATACCATCTATGGCCGAATCTTTAGAGAAAATTAGAAATATAGGCATTATGGCCCATATCGATGCCGGCAAGACAACGGTAACCGAGCGGATTCTGTTTTACGCGGGCAAAACCTATAAAATGGGTGAGGTTCACGATGGCACAGCCGTTATGGATTTCATGGAGGAAGAGCAGCAAAGGGGGATTACAATCACTTCTGCGGCCACCAAATGCCAATGGAAAGATTGTGATATCAATCTGATCGATACACCAGGGCACGTTGATTTCACCGCAGAGGTTGAACGTTCGCTGAGAGTTCTTGATGGTGCTGTTGCGGTTTTTGATGCAAGCGAAGGAGTTCAGGCCCAGACAGAAACTGTATGGCGACAAGGTAAAAAATATAATCTTGCATGTCTCTGTTTTGTAAATAAGATGGACAAAATCGGGGCGGATTTTGAGATGACATTCAATAGTATCACGGAAAAACTTTCGGCCAATCCGATTGCTGTTCAGGTTCCTATTGGGGCGGAAACTAATTTTGAGGGGTTGATAGACCTTGTCAAAATGAAGGCGGTTTATTACGATGCCAGCGAATCAGGCGTGAAATTTGAGGAAAAAGAAATTCCATCCAATTTTCTGGAAGATGCTAAAAAGTGGCGTCATTTAATGATTGAACGTGCGGCGGAATTTGATGATGAGCTGATGAATAAATACGTACACGATAAGCCTGTTGAAGCAGGTCTCATCGAGCGGGCTATTCGCAAGGGCGTTGTTGAGAATAAGCTGAACCCTGTTTTTTGTGGTTCGGCACTGAGAAATGTCGGCGTTCAGAGGCTTCTTGATGGAGTAGTGGCTTATCTGCCGTCGCCGCTTGACAGGCCTGAAATCAAAGGATTCGATCCTGATAAAAAGGACAAGGAAATAATCGTAAAGTGCGACCCGGATAGGCCATTTGTTGGTTTGGCGTTTAAAATTACCGCCGATAAGCACGGAGACCTGTATTTTGTTCGCATATATCAGGGTGGTCTTGTATCAAATAGCAGGGTGCTGAATTCCAGCCGAGGGCATAAAGAAAATATAACGCGAATTTTTCAGATGCATGCCAATTCGAGGACAATTCTCGAAACTGCTCAGGCAGGTGATATTGTTGCAATAGTAGGTCTTAAAGATACTTTGACTGGCGATACTATATGTGATCCCAAAAAACCAGTTCAGCTTGATAGTATAACTTTTCCGGAAACAGTGATAAGTATGAGTATTGAGCCGAGAACTGCGGCTGAGCGGGTTAAACTTGGTGAAGCACTGGCGATTTTACGCCGGGAAGACCCGACCTTTGGATGTAAATATGACCCCGAAACCGGTCAGACGATTATTAGCGGCATGGGCGAGTTGCACCTGGAAATACTTGAACATAAACTCAAGCGTGATTTAAAGGTAGATGTTCGTACCGGCAAGCCGAGAGTCGCATACAAGGAAGCCATTAGTAAAGAGGCTAAGGGCGAAGCTAAATTTATAAGGCAGACAGGCGGCAGGGGGCAGTATGGACATGTTTTCATAACGATAGAGCCTTTATTCGATGAAGATGGTCATTATTCTCGTGAAAATCAATTTGAAGTTAATGTAGTCGGCGGGACAGTTCCTAAAGAGTATTTTTCGGCAGTTGGAAAGGGTGTTATCGATGCACTTTCCAGCGGGGCTTTGGCTGGCTATCCTGTTGTAGGTGTTAAGGTTATATTAATTGATGGCTCTTTTCATCCAGTGGATTCTTCAGAGCTTGCTTTTGAGCAGGCAGGTACAATGGCGGTAAGGGATGTTATGGTGGAGGCATCTCCGGTACTTCTTGAGCCAATAATGAAAGTTCAGGCGATTGTTCCTGAAGTGAATTATGGATCTGTTCAGGGTAGTTTAATCGCCAAACGAGGTGTAATTGTAGATACGCACTCTCATAGCTCGATGGTGGTTATTGATGCTATGGTTCCATTGGCGGAGATGTTCGGTTATTCCAGCGAAATAAGGAGTATGACGGCAGGGCGAGGCACCTTTGTAATGGAGCCATTATGCTATGAAAAAGTGCCTGAACAAATTTCTGAGAAAATTTTATCAGGTTCCTATTGACGGGAGCTAAATAATCTGCTAGAGTAGCTTTTCTTGCAGCCGGAGCGAGCATAATTTTAACAGATTATGCGATTACGAGTTGGGCTGTTTCATCTCGTATTTTGTGCAGATGATAGGAAAGAGCTTTTTGTCATAGTAGTTTAGAGCTTTTTTATCGGAATGAAACCTGATATTTCCTGTTAGCTGTGCATTCCCGCTCCTAATTGCATAATTTTTGGAAAAAAAGTTATTTTTCACTTGTTTTTAATGTTGGAAACTGTATTCTTAGAGGTTTTCCGCTCTGGAATAAGTGTAGAAACTATTAAGGAAATGATATGGCAGCAGAAGGTGAAAAAATTAGAATCAGGATGGAAGCTTACGACCATCGTGCATTGGATAATTCTGCAAAGGAAATAGTTGAGCAGGCCAGCAGAACAAATGCACGAGTGAGCGGTCCGGTTCCGCTTCCGACAAGGATAGAAAGATATACCGTTTTACGCAGTCCTCATATTGACAAAAAATCTCGTGAACAGTTCGAGATACGTACACACAAGAGGCTGATAGATATATTTGAAGCAAATACCCGCACCGTTGAGGCTCTTAACAAGCTGGTTGTTCCTGCAGGTGTTTTTGTAAAGATAAAAGCTTAATTTTCATTTTGATTGAGAAGGTACGCTGAATATGGCGATGTTGCTTGGTAAAAAAATAGGCATGACACAGATTTATAACGCGGATGGGAAAATGGTTCCTGTTACTGTTATACAAGCTGGTCCTTGCAAAGTTATGCAGATCAAAACAGCTGAAACCGATGGTTATGAGTCAGTTCAGCTTGGTTATGATGAAGTGAAGAAATCACGAATCAAAAGGCCTGAAGAGGGGCACGCTAAAAAGGCAAATACATCGCCTAAGCGGTTTGTTCGTGAGATGAGACTTAATGGACAGCAGTGTTCTGTTGAACTCGGCAGTGACGTGGATGTTGATGCTTTTTCAGAAATAAAGTATGTTGACGTTATTGGCACTAGCAAAGGTAAAGGTACCGCGGGCGTAATGAAACGACACGGCTTTGGTGGTTTTCCTGGTTCGCACGGTACCGAGCGTAAGCACAGGGCGGGCGGTTCAATCTGTAGCCACGGTAGCGACCGAGGTCACGGCGGAAACCTTAAAAAAGGTAAACGAATGGGCGGAAGAATGGGTAACGAAAGAGTTACTACCAAGAATCATATTCTTGTAAGCGTTGATAAAGAAAAGAATCTGTTGGTAGTTAAGGGTGCAGTAGCGGGACCTGCCGGCGGATATGTGATAGTAAGAACATCAAAGACTCATAAGAAATAGGCGGAATTACAATAATGATCACTGTAGCGGTACAAGATAGAACAGGTAAAGAAGTTGGCAGCCTGACAGTTGATGAGGCGACATTTGGCGGATGCGTCAGATACGCACTTCTCAAGCAGGCACTTGTGATGTACCATGCCAATAAGCATATCGGCACAGCAGCGACAAAGAGCAGAGGAATGGTTGAAGGTTCAACCCGCAAGCTCTATAAGCAAAAGGGCACCGGTAATGCACGTGCGGGTAACGCAAGAACATGCGTTCGTAAGGGTGGTGGTGTTTGCTTTGCTAAAGATCCAAGAAGTACACGCAAGGATATGCCTAAGCAGCAGAGAAAACTTGCGATGAACTCAGCGATACTTGCAAAGCTTCAAAGCGGAAATGTAATTATCATCGACGACCTGAAGATGAATCAGCCCAAGACAAAGGATTTTACCGCGGTGCTGAACAATCTTAAGATAGATAGAAGCTGTTTGGTTACAATCAGTGATTTTGATAGCAATATTTATCTTTCAACAAGAAATGTTCCCAAGATAGACGTTTTGAAGGTTGATCAGCTTAATGCAGGCGATATTTGCAACAAGCAGAAGATGCTGTTTACCCGTCAGGCGTTTGAATCTTTGTTGAATGTAGAAAACTAAAAATATAAGGCAGGTGTAAATTGGATAACCATAATATCATAATCAGGCCTTTAGTAACCGAGCAAAGTATGCACTTTGCCAGTGCTCGCGGCGTGTATTCTTTCGAGGTCAACAAAACGGCCAACAAGGTACAGATAAAACAGGCCGTTGAACAACTTTATAATGTTAAAGTTGTTGATGTTCGTACTGCCAATAAGATCGGCAAAGTACGCAGAAAAGGCAGAAACTTTGGTATGACCCGTAGCTGGAAAAAGGCAATTGTGGCTTTGAATCCGGAAAATCATATAGATTTATTCTAAAGAATTCAGATAGTACGAATAAGAGGCAAAGATGGGTATAAAAGTTTATAATCCGACAACAAACGGCCGCAGGAATGCGTCGGTAAATGACTATGCTGAGTTGACGACAACCAGTCCTGAAAAGACACTTTGTAAAAGAATTGGCAAAGCAGGCGGAAGAAATCATCACGGAAGAACTACCTGCCGATTCAGAGGCGGTGGAGCAAGAAAGATTTACCGAATTATCGATTTCAAGAGAGACAAAGATGGTGTTCCGGCAACCGTTCAGACCGTAGAGTATGATCCGAACAGAAGCTGTTTTATCAGCCTTGTTGAGTACAAAGACGGCGAAAAAAGATATATTCTTGCACCAGCTGGTATTAAAGTCGGTGAAGTTATCGAAAGCGGCCATCTTGTCGAGCCTAAAATAGGAAATACGATGCCATTGGGGTCTATCCCGGTCGGTGTTGAAGTTCATAATGTTGAGATGACGGCAGGACAGGGTGGTAAACTCGTTCGAGGTGCCGGTGCTGTAGCGAAAATTATGGCTAAAGAAGGCGACTGGGTATCGTTTGTTCTTCCAAGCGGCGAAATGCGAATGGTTCGCAAGGAATGCAGGGCGACAGTAGGCGCAATAAGCAATCCAGACCATCAGAATGTTAAACTTGGAAAAGCTGGTCGAAAAAGGCATATGGGCAAAAGGCCTCACGTACGCGGCAAGGCTATGAACCCGGTAGCGCATCCGATGGGTGGTGGTGAAGGCAGAAGTAACGGTGGCCGTCATCCTTGCAGCCCAACAGGTAAGCCAGCTAAAGGCGGTAAGACACGAGGCAAACGCAAGGTAAGCAATAAGCACATAATCAGAAGACGTAAGAACACAAGACAAGGCCAGTTGGTACTTTAAAAAAATAAATTAATTAGGAAGCAGGTTTAATGGGACGTTCTCTTAAAAAAGGACCATTTGTTGACGAAAAGCTGTTCGGTAAGGCACAGAAACAGGTCGATTCCGGCAGAAAAGAACCTATCAAAACATGGGCAAGACGTTCAACAATTGTTCCTGAGTTTGTCGGGATAACCTTTATGGTTCATAATGGAAAAATGTTTCATAAAGTATTTATAACGGAAGATATGGTTGGTCATAAGCTTGGTGAGTTTTCGCCGACGCGAACGTTTAAAGGCCATAGTGGCAGTAAGTAATTCTTTGTAGAACATAGACCAGGATATTGAAATGATAATCGCAAGCAGATTAAATAAATCTATCAAAAAAAGTGGCTTAGGTCTGACTCAGCTAGCTGGCCAGATAAGTCGCAGCGGACTTGATGCGAAAGATGCGTTGACGGCGTTAAGGAACTGGCAGAGAGGCTTAATGAAGCCAGCACCTTTAGCTGCTGATGTTGACAAGCTGGCAAGCGCCCTTGGCGTAAGTGCTGTAAATCTTAAATGCTGGAAGTCAAGTTATCGTTATGCCCCAGTTTCCCCAACTAAGGCGAGACTTGTAACCGCTCTTATTTCGGGCAGAGAAGTGCAGGATGCACTGGATATTCTGAAGTTTACCAACAAGCGTGCAGCTAGTATGGTTATTCAGACGCTGAAAACCGCGATAGCAGATGCGGATGAGCATGAGGCGGATGTTGAAAATTTGGTTGTTTACGAGGCAAGAATTGATGGCGGCGGCATCAGGCTCGGTACCAAGAGGTGGCGTGCTAAAGATCGCGGCAGGGCACATTCGATTCGTAAGCAGTGCAGTCATATAATTGTAACAGTTGCTCAGGAAGCATAATTTTAATTTAGAAGAATAACTATGGGTAACAAGACATCTCCAATTGGCTTTAGAACAGGAATTACATTAGGCTGGCAAAGTACGTGGTTTGCTCAGAAGGCGAATTACGGTGATTGCCTTGTCGAAGATCAAAAGATCAGGAATTTTGTTGATCAGCGTTTTAATCGTAACGCCCCTTATGGTGCTGTTTCTAAAGTTGAGATCGCAAGAACCAGAAACGAAGTCAAGGTAACTCTCCATACTGGTAGGCCTGGTATGGTTATCGGCCCCAGAGGTGCAGAGGTTGATAAGTTTCGTGAAGAACTTGAACATTTCATAAACCGTAAGGTCAATGTAAATGTTATCGAAATTAAAGAGCCGGCGTTAGACGCATTTCTTGTTGGCGAAAATATTGGTCAGCAACTTACTAAGAGAGCCGCTTTCAGGCGTGCAATGAAACAGTCTTGCGAGCAGGCAATGGCGTGCGGTGCAAAAGGAATTAAAATTACCTGTTCTGGCAGGCTTGGCGGTGCTGAAATAGCTCGGCAGGATACTCAGAAGCTTGGAAGTGTTCCTCTTCAGACGCTTGATGCTAATATTCAGTATGCATCGGTCAAGTCCAAGACAACCTATGGTATCATTGGTATAAAAGTATGGATTTATCTTGGCAAGTTTGGACAGGAGATAACACCGATTAAGCAGGCTCCTCAGCAAAGAGGTGCTGGCGGCAAAAGGCCTAGAAAAGCTGGCGGCGGCAAGTCACAGTCATCAAGATCAGTATCTGGTGACAGATCGTCCAGATCAGCTTCTGCCGACGTAGCCAAGCCGGAAGTAGCTGTAGAATCACAAGAATAATTATTGACGCAATATAAGTAAGGAATATTCAGATGGCGTTAATGCCGAAAAGAGTTAAATACCGTAAGAATCAACGCGGTAAAATGAAGGGCAATGCGACAAGAGGCAATTTTGTGGCCTTTGGCGATTTTGGATTGCAGGCTTTGACTTCTACATGGATTACAGGCCGACAGATAGAGGCTGGTCGTGTTGCGGCAACTCACTATCTAAAGCGTGTAGGAAAAATTTATATTCGTATATTCCCTCATCAGTCAGTATCATCTAAGCCGTTAGAAACTCGTATGGGTAAAGGTAAAGGCGAAGTTGACCACTGGGTAGCAAGGGTTAAACCGGGCACGGTTTTGTATGAAATCGGCGGAGTTCCGGAGGATGTGGCAAAACAGGCACTTGTAAGGGTTTGCCACAAGATGCCGATAAGATGCAGATTTGTAACAAGAAGGCATTCAATAGGATAATAAAGGTGTTTTATGAAGTCCGCAGATATAAGAGATATGAGAAAAGATGAGCTTGGCAAGAAGCTTGAAGAATTGCAGAAACAGCTTTTTACGCTTCGTACCCAGGCGGTCACCGAAAAAATTGAAAACAGTAAAGGTATCAGCAATATTCGTAGGGATATTGCCAGAGTTAAAACGGTAATCAGAGAACAAGAACTGGCATAAAAAGGGCGAGTAGCCGATTATGGAAGAAAAGAAACAGAAAAAAACATTACGCGGAGTTGTCGTCAGCAAGAGCGGCGATAAAAGTGTTCGTGTACGTATCGATTACAAAGTAAAACATCCGACATACGGCAAGTATATCAATCGCAGCACCAAATTCGGCGTTCATGATGAAGCTAATCAGGCGGCAGTAGGCGATATGGTTGATATTGTTGAGTGCAGGCCTATGAGCAAGACAAAGAACTGGATGCTTGAGAAGATAGTTCAAAAGGCAAATGTTTAACAAATTAATTATTACGAGGATAGTGCGTTGATTCAGCAAGAAACAATGTTAGAGATTGCCGACAATAGCGGCGTTAAGGTGGCACAGTGCATTAAGGTTCTGGGCAAGGCTGTCAGCAGATACAGCAAAAGTGCACGTCCGACTGCGACTGTTGGCGATGTTGTTGTTGTAGCAATTAAGAAATCATTGCCTACCTGTCAGCTTGATGACAAGAAAGTGCATAAGTGTGTTATCATTCGCACCAAGTATCCTGTCAAAAGAGCAGATGGCAGCTATGTAAGATTTGACAGTAATGCGGCAGTGATGATTACTGCGGATAATGAGCCGGTTGGTACACGAATTTTTGGTGCTGTTTCCAGAGAATTGCGTGAAAAGAACTTTATGAAGATTATTTCACTAGCAAGTGAAGTTGTTTAGGATAAGAGTCGAAATATGGCATCAAAAGTAAAAAAAGGTGATATGGTTCAAATAATAGCGGGCGAACACAAAGGCGGAATTGGTAAAGTCCTTCGAGTTGTTCCCGATAAGAATCAGGTTGTTGTCGAAGGTCAAAACAGAGCGAAAAAGCATGTGCGTCCTTCGAAGAAGAACCCGCAGGGCGGTAGGATTGAGATTGAGCAGCCGTTGCATATAAGTAATGTTCTGCCGGTTAATCCTAAGAGCAATAAAGGTTCGAGAGTTCGTTTCGAGACCGACAAAAAGGGAGCTAAAAGGCGTATTGCTCTCGATGGCACTGAAATTGGAATTGTTAAAAAAGCATAAAGCAGAATTGTAAAGGTGTTTTTGATGGCACGTTTGAAAGATGTATATAAGTCGACAGTGGTTGAAGGATTAAAGCAGAAGTTTAATTATACTAATCCTATGTCAATCCCACGGATGCAGAAAGTTGTGGTTTCTATGGGAGTCGGCAAGGCCGTTCAGGACAAGAAGTTTCTTGAGACAGCGATAAAGGATATTACGCTGATTACTGGCCAGAAACCCCTTGTTTGCAAGGCTAAGGAAAGCGTATCTAACTTTAAACTTCGTGAAGGACAGGAAATCGGCGTTAAAGTTACTATCCGCAAAGAAAGAATGTATGAGTTTATGGACAGACTTATCAATCTTGCTATTCCACGAGTTAAGGACTTTAGAGGCCTTAATCCAAAGAGTTTTGACGGCAGAGGAAATTACTCTATGGGTTTGACAGAGCAGTCGGTTTTCCCTGAAATTGATCCTTCGTTAGTGCAGTATAATCAGGGAATGAATATAACTTTTGTAACTTCGGCTAAGACAAATGAGGAGGCATACGAGATGCTTCGTCTGTTTGGTATGCCCTTTAAAGAGTTAAATTAAGAAAGCGGAGCATATTTAATGGCGACCACAGCATTAATCAATAAGTGTAAAAAGCAGCCAAAATTTAAGGTCAGGGCTTATACGAGATGTGAGCTTTGTGGCAGACCCAGAGCTGTATATCGTAAGTTTAAAATCTGCCGAATCTGTTTCAGGACGCTTGCCAATGAAGGCAAAATTCCTGGCGTAAGAAAGGCGAGTTGGTAATTTAAATGTATGTTAGATGGAGTATATAAATGAGTCTAAGTGATCCAGTTGCTGATATGCTTACTCGAATTCGTAATGCATCGCGTACCGGCAAAAAGGAGGTCAATATTAAGGCCTCGAAGATTTGTCATGGCGTTGCAGATGTTCTTAAGAGTGAAGGATATATAAACGAGTTCGATCGTATAGATGACGGCACCGGACAGGGTCTTTTGCGTATCAAGCTGAAGTACTCCGTTGAAGGTGATCCGGTTATCAGTGTAATCAACAGGACTAGCAAGCCCGGCAGAAGGATTTATAGCCAGGCAGGTGAACTGCCCCGCGTGATGGGTGGTCTTGGCATAGCTGTTGTATCGACAAATAAAGGTGTTTTAAGCGATAGAAAATGCCGCTCAGAAAATGTTGGCGGCGAAGTTATTTGCACGGTGAGCTAAAAATGAGTCGTATAGGAAAAAAACCAATAGAAATACCATCGGGAGTTACAGTGGAACTCGTCGGCAAGACCTTTAAAGCTTCCGGGCCAAAAGGCAAGCTTGAATTCCAGTGCCATCCTGATATCAAGGTTGAAGTTGACAGCGCAAGCAAGAGCATAGTTGTTGATAACCCATCACCTGACAACAGGTTTTGTAATGCAATGCACGGCACAGTTCGGGCACTTGTCAGCAACATGGTAACAGGCGTTAGCAAAGGCTTCGAGAGGAAAATGGAAATCTTCGGAACAGGCTATAACATTAAGGAGCAGGGCGGCAAACTTGTGCTGAGTATCGGGTTTTGCCATCCTATCGAGCTTGTGATTCCAAAGAGCGTAAAACTGAGCATTGAAGTTCCCGCTACAAGGGGAAATGATGTCCCTGCAAAGTTTTCGCTGGCTGGTCCGGATAAACACGAACTTGGTCAGTTTGCGGCCAATGTTCGCAAGGTAAGGCCTCCGGAACCATATAAGGGCAAAGGCATCCGTTATGCGGATGAGCATGTAAGACGCAAAGAAGGCAAGGCATTTGCCAGCGGCGGTTAATCGAAGATTTTAAAAAGTTTAACTTTTTAATCATAATTTATTTGGTGTATTTATGCAGATTATTAAGAAAAAAAAACAAGCATTATTAAGACGAAAAAAACATGTCAAGAAGAGCATATCCGGTTCTTCTGACAGGCCGAGATTGACTGTGTTTCGTAGCGGCAAACACATCTATGCTCAGGTTATAGATGATATGGCTGGTGTTACGCTTGCTTCGGCAAGTACCTTGTCCAAGTCCTTGAAAGATGATATCAAGAACGGTAGTAACAAGGTAGCGGCTGAAAAAGTTGGTGCTGCTGTAGCTAAAGAGGCATTGAATGTTGGAATTAAATGTGTCAAGTTTGACAGAAATGGTTATCTTTTCCACGGCAGGGTCAAAGCGTTAGCTGACTCAGCCCGAAAAGAAGGCCTTGTATTTTAAACCAGATAGATAAGAGAGGTTTGAATTGGCAGAAGATACCAGAGTACAATTTGAAGAAGAACAGCCGTTAGAAAGCACAACAGTTAAGATATACAGATGTGCCAAGGTTGTTAAAGGCGGTCGTAGATTCAGTTTTGCGGCACTTGTTGTTGCTGGCGACCGTAATGGCAATGTTGGTATAGGCTACGGCAAGGCGAATGAAGTTCCGATGGCGATAGAAAAAGCTACAAAAGATGCCAGAAAGAATTTGAAAGGTATTTGTCTTGACGGGGATACCATACCTCATCAGATCATCGGTAAGTTTAGGGCGACAAGCATTGTTTTGCTTCCGGCAAGTCCTGGTACAGGCGTAATTGCTGGTAATAGTGCTCGTGCTGTTCTTGAGTATGCAGGTGTTCATAATGTTTTGACGAAGATATACGGCAGTACTGCCCCCAAGAATGTCGTCAAGGCCGTGATGAGTGCTCTGGAAAGCCTCAAGAGCAAAGAAATGATAGAATCTATGCGTGGCGTAGAAGTCGAAGCAATTAAAAGGTGGTGAGATATACAATGCTAAGTCATGAAATAACTTCGGTTGCTGGAAAAAGCAAGGAGCGAAAACGTCTTGGAAGAGGTCGCGGTAGCGGCCTTGGAAAAACCTGCGGTAAAGGCCATAAAGGCACTGCAAGTCGTGCTGGTTCGTTCACAAGGCCTATGCATGAAGGCGGCCAGATGTCTCTGTTTAGGAGACTTCCCAAGCGTGGTTTTAATAATTTCGAGTTTGAAAGACGCTATGAAATAGTCAATATATGGCAGCTTGATAAGTTTGACGATGGTTCTGTTGTAGGGCTTGAACAGCTTGTCCACGCTGGTTTTATTGACAATCTCAAGAGCAAGGTGAAAATACTCGGCGATGGCGTTTTAACCAAGAAGCTTGATATATCAGCACATAAGTTCAGTAAGTCTGCTCAGGAAAAAATCAATGGATGCGGCGGAACTGCTAAAGTTGTTGCTTAAGGATAAGACTAATGCTGCGAAGAATCACAAATATATTTAAGATACCGGATTTAAGAAACAAGATCCTATTTACGCTGGCTATGCTTGCGATTTACAGAATAGGTTTTGCTATTCCTATTCCGGGTTTTGATGCCGGCAAGATTCAGGAGATGGCTGCTAGCCGTGCAGGTGGCGCTCTTGGACAGGTGGCGGCTTATTTGCAGATGTTCAGCGGCGGTACACTTGATAAGAGCAGTTTGTTTGGCCTTGGAATTATGCCTTATATTACAGCATCGATTATTCTGATGCTCCTTGGCGAAGTGTTGCCAGCACTTCGGAAACTGCGACAAGAAGGCCAGGTGGGATACAAAAAGATTCAGGAATATACACGTTACCTTACGGTTCCAATTTGTGTAATTCAGGCGATAATGTACACCCGTATGCTTGGCAATAATCAGTTTGTCTATGAAGGTATGGAAGCTTGGGCTATGTTTATGGGCGTTGTCGGTATGACAGCTGGCACGGTATTTTTGATGTGGGTTGGCGAGCAGATTGATGAGTATGGCATTGGTAATGGCATTAGCCTTTTAATTATGGCTGGTATTGTTGCGAATATGCCTTGGGCAATTAAAGAAGTATGGGATAAGATGGATTTAAGAGGCGGCAATCAGGCAGGCACTTATGGGCCGACGGTCGTCGTGTTTTTGATAGTAGCATTTGTTTTTGTAGTGGCTGGTTCAATATTGATTACGCAGGGTCAGAGACGAATACCGATCCAGCAGGCCAAGCAGATGCGAGGAAGAAAGATGTATGGCGGTTCGAGGCATTATCTGCCTTTGCGTGTTAATCACGGCGGTGTTATGCCGATAATTTTTGCATCAAGTTTTATGATGTTTCCACCAGTAATTTTTTCCTGGTTGTCCAGACTTTTCAGCAGTTTAGGTTCTGATGCATGGGCAGAGAGAATGGGTTCCGTTTATCAGGCGACTTCTCCAGGAGCGTACACCTATGAAGTATTGTACATAATATTGATATTCCTGTTTGCGTATTTCTGGACGACAGTTCAGTTTCAGCCTAAGGATATGGCCAAGAAGCTACGGGATTCGGGTAGTTTTATTCCTGGACTTAGACCTGGCCATAGGACAGCTGAATATCTTGAAACCGTTATGGCAAGGATAACTTTCTTTGGCGCATCTTTCCTTGCTTTTATATCAGTAACGCCAACCGTGATTTCTCAGTCGATGGGCGTTAGCTTTCAGGTAGCATCTTTCCTTGGTGGTACAGGTTTGTTGATTGTTGTTAGTGTTTCACTTGATTTGGTGCAGAGAATAGAGTCCAGCTTAATTATGCGTAATTATGAGGGCTTCAGTGATAGCGGCAGAATAAAGGGAGCTTATACATAATGCGAGTAGTACTTTTAGGTCCTCCCGGAGCTGGCAAGGGCACCCAGTGCAAAAGGATAATTGAAAAGTTCAAATTGGTTCATCTTTCAAGCGGCGATATATTGCGTGCTGAACGGGCTGCTGGCTCTGAGCTTGGCAGTCAGGCCAAGGAATATATGGATTCAGGCAAGCTTGTGCCGGATGGTCTTATTATTAAGATGATGGTTGGCGCAATGAAACGGGCTGGCGGCAAGTATGTTCTTGATGGTTTTCCACGTACAGTCGTTCAGGCTCAAGAACTGAACACAGCATTGGCTGCTGAAGGTGAGAAAATAGATGCGATTGTTAATCTTCAGATTGATGATAGTGTTGTAGCTGGCCGTATGACGGGACGCAGAAGCTGTCCAGTTTGCGGAGCGGTTTATCATGTTGATAATTTAAAGCCGAAAATTGTAAATAAGTGTGATAAAGGCTGTGGCGAACTTGTTCAACGTAAGGATGATCAACCTGATGTGGTTTTGAGCAGACTTTCTACTTATCACGCGCAGACGGCTCCCGTTCTGGAGTATTATAAGAACGCAGGATGTAAGATATTTGATATAAATGCAGATAATGAAATAGACAGCATTACTGCTTCTATTTTTAAAAATCTTTGTAATATTTAGTTTTATTTTGGATTTAGTGTGTTGAAATGGCAGTAAACCTTCGAAGTGGTAGAGAGATACAAAAGCTTCGAGAGGCAGGCAAGATTGTAGCAGATGTTCTTTATAAATTGAAAGAGGAAGTAAAACCAGGAGTCAGTACCGGCTATCTTGACAAGATGGCAGAGGAGATGACGCTGTCTCGCGGGGCGATTGCTCTGTTCAAAGGAGTGAAGAGTCCTTACGCGAGAAATCCTTTTCCCGGCGCTATATGTGCTTCTGTGAATGACGAAGTTGTTCATGGGATACCATCGCCGATAGTTAAGGTTAAAGAAGGTGATATTTTAAGCATTGATTTCGGTGTGCTGTATAATGGATACTGTGGCGATGCCGCGATGACTTATGCGGTAGGCAAAATCAGCCCTTCAAAGCAAAGGTTGATGGATATCACCAAAAAAATGCTCGATATCGCCATTGCTAATGCGGCTCCGGGCGTACGGTGGACATCGATTGCTGCTAAAATGCAGAGTTGTGCAGATGCGGCAGGTTTTTCGGTGGTTACCGATTTTGTTGGACATGGAATTGGTACTGAAATGCACGAAGAGCCTAAAGTGCCGAATTTTGTCAGTCCTGAGCTTCTGAGGGAAGATATTTTTCTCGAAGAAGGTATGGTGCTAGCTGTTGAACCGATGGTTAATATGGGAACATCGGCAGTTAAAACTCTCAAAGACGGATGGACGGTGGTAACCAGAGATGGTAAATGCTCGGCACATTTTGAGCATACAATAGCAATTGTAAAGAACGGATGTGAAGTTCTTACTATAGTTTAAGGCAGGACGATGGCAAAGCAAGATGCGATAACTCTGGAAGCTGAAGTAACTGAGGCACTGCCGAATGCAGTGTTTCGGGTTAAGCTTGAGAATGGGCATCATATACTTGCTCACGTTTCCGGCAAGATGCGAATGCATTTTATTCGTATTGTTCCGGGCGATAAGGTAACAGTGGAAATGTCGCCTTATGACCTTACAAAAGGCAGAATAATAATGCGAAGTTAATAAGCAGGTGGTATTATGAAAGTACGAAGTTCAGTTAAAAGAATTTGTGAAAATTGTAAAATAATTCGACGCAAAGGTGTTGTGCGTGTGATTTGTTCATCAGATCCACGTCATAAACAGCGTCAAGGTTAATTAGCTATTTGAGGAGTTATTATGCCGCGTATAGTTGGTGTAGATGTGCCAAATGATAAAGCTGTTCTTTATGCCCTTACCTATGTACATGGGATTGGAAAATTCGTGTCTGGCAAGATTCTTAAAGAATTAGGCATAGATGAAACATTGAAAGCTGGTAAGCTTTCCGAAGGTGAAGTTGCGCAGATATCGCAGATTCTCGACAGGGATTACCTTGTCGAAGGTCAGTTGCGCAGAAAAGTGTCTCAGGATATTACCAGACTTAAAGATATTGCATGTTATAGAGGAATCAGACATCGCAAAGGTTTGCCCGTCCGTGGTCAGCAGACGCAGAGTAATGCCCGTACCAGGAAAGGCAAGAAGAAAACCGTTGCAGGCAAAAAAGGTGTCAAAGAATTAAGGTAATCTTAATAAAGCACGAAGGATAATTTTCGTATGGCAAAAAGCGTAAAGAAAAAAATTCGTAAGAATGTTGCTAAAGCGGTAGTTAATATCAAGGCTACTTTTAATAATACCCTTGTCTGCGTCTCTGATGTTGACGGGGATGTGATTTGCAGCGATTCCGGCGGTTCGGTTGGATTCAAGGGATCCAGGAAGAGTACCCCTTTTGCGGCTCAAAGGGCAGCGGAAAAGTGTGCTAATACCGCAAAACGTTATGGTGTTCGTGAAGTTGAAATTCGCGTCAAAGGTCCAGGAAGTGGCCGTGAAAGTGCCGTTTCCGCCATTCAGGCTGCGGGCTTGCGGATTTCTTCAATAGAGGATGTTACGCCTCTGCCGCACAATGGATGCAGGCCGCCAAAACGCAGAAGAGTTTAATTTTTTTTGAAATTGTTTAAGTTTTTTGGAGAATATAAATAAATGGGACGTTATCTCGGATCATCTTGTAAGCAGTGCCGTCGTGAAGGCATTAAGTTGATGTTAAAAGGAATCAGGTGCGAAAGTGCAAAGTGTCCGATAGAAAAACGTGAACGCAATACTGCACCTGGTCAGCACGGCTGGCGCAGAGGCAAGAACAGCGACTACGGTGTTCGTCTTCGTGAAAAGCAGAAAGTAAAGAGATTTTATGGTCTTTTCGAGAAGCAGTTTATGAAGACTTACGGTATGGCTGAGAGAATCAAAGGCAATACCGGCGAAAATTTACTTGTGTTGCTGGAAAGACGGCTTGATAATGTAGTTTATAAGCTTAACTTTGCTCCTTCGAGAAAGTCTGCAAGGCTATTGGTAAGTCACGGCCATGTCTATCTTAATGGAAGAAAGTGCGATATTCCGAGCGTTCTTGTTAAGGTTGGCGATAAACTGGTTTTAAAGAACGCCGATAAGAGTTCAAAGAAAGTTAAAGAACAGCTGGAAAGCAACCCTAATTTTAGCGTTCAAAGCTGGTTGCAGTTGGATTCATCCAAGCCTGAAGCGATGGTTGTGGCTATGCCTTCGAGGGATGATGTTCAGCTTCCGATAGAAGAAAATCTTGTTGTTGAGTATTGTTCTAAGTAATAATAATTTTGATGGCAAAAAATAGATAGCATCCAGTTGTACTGGTCTGCAGCGGATTGCTGAGAACTTTGCCTGATAGGAGGCCTTTTATGAGAATAACCTGGAGAGGTTTGGAATTACCGACACGCGTTGAACGTGAAAAAAAGGTTGGTGATTCGACTTACGGACGTTTTTATGTAGAACCTTTTGAGAGAGGTTTTGGCACGACTATTGGCAACAGCCTTAGAAGGGTGCTGCTTTCTTCTTTGGAAGGAAGTGCGGTTACATCAATCAAAATCGCTGGCGTTGGGCATGAATTTGCAACAGTTCCCGGCGTAGTTGAAGATGTTACTGAAATTGTTCTTAATGTTAAAAGAATGGTTTTGAAGAAAACTGTTGATGCTCCGAGGACATTGACCTTGACAGCCAACAAAGCTGGTCAGGTAACGGCGGGGCAGATTGTTACAGATTCTTCTGTCGAGATTATCAATAAAGACCTTGTTATCGCAACCCTGACCGAAGATGTTAAGTTCGAGATGGAATTTGAGGTTAATAATGGGCGAGGTTATTCACCAGCGGCAGAGCGAATTGCTGAAATTGACAGGTTTGATCAGGAACTCGGCAGAATTGTCGTTGATGCGATTTATTCGCCGGTATTGAGAGTCAGATATAAAACCGAAGACACACGTGTTGGTCAGAGAACAAACTATGACAGGCTTGTGTTGGAGATATGGACTGACGGCACGGTTACGCCGGATATGGCTCTGGTTGAGGCTGCTAAGATATTGCGTAAGCATATTAACCCGTTTGTTCAGTATTTTGAGGTTGAGCCTGAAACGGTTGAAGAAGAGCTTAGTGCTGAAGTGCCGCAGCAAAAGTCGGTTAATGAAGAGTTAGTTTCAAAGCTTAAAATGTCCGTTCAGGACCTTGAGCTTTCTGTTCGTGCGAATAATTGCCTTGAATCGATGAATGTCAATAATATCGGCGAACTCATAAAGATGACAGAACCGGATCTTTTGAAGATTCGCAGTTTCGGCAAGACCTGTTTGCGTGAGATTAAGAGGAAACTTGCTGATCTTGGCTTGTCGCTTGGAATGACTGATTTGGATGTGTAAGTAGTATTTTAGTTAATACAAAAGAATAGGAAATGCAATATGCGTCACAGAATTGCAGGAAAACAATTAAATCGTAAAAGTGCTCACGGAACTGCGCTTCGCAGAAATCTTGCTTGTGCATTATTTGAACACGAGACGATAAGTACCACAATGCCAAAGGCCAAGTATGTTCGCAGCTTTGCTGAGAAGCTCATAACTTTGTCGAAGAAAGGCTCTTTACATGCGCGCAGGCAGGCAATTGCTCTGCTTGGTGGAAATAAGGCGATTTATTCTGAAGTTGACGGCGATATGTCCAAAGCAGGAACGATTGTCGGTAAACTTTTCAGTGATCTTGGGCCTCGTTATCTTGACAGGCCAGGTGGATATACACGGATTGTTAAATTGCCTAAAAACAGGCTTGGTGATAATAGCCAGGTTGTACTGCTTCAGCTTGTGGGCAACGAAAAATCTTCCAAATAAAAAAAATTAGAAAGTAATTCAGGGCTGTCCAGGTGAATGATTGCATTTTTTGCAGGATTATAAATGGCCAGATTCCATCTTTTAAGATTTTTGAAGATGAACACGTTCTTGCTATTCTCGATATAGGCCCACTGAATCAGGGGCATACATTAGTGATGCCAAAAGCCCATTTTGAGTTTTTTGACGAGTGTCCTGACGGTATATCCACGAAAATATCTGCGGCAGTAGTTAAGGTGGCCAAGGCCGTTAAGGATGCATCTGGTGCGGATGGCTATAATGTTTTGTGTAATAACGGCAAAGCCGCGGGCCAATTGGTTGGACATGTTCATTTTCATATAATTCCTAGGTTTACTGGCGATGGTGTTTTTGATCGTTGGCCTGCAAAACAGTATGAAATTGGGCAGGCTGAGAAAATTCTGGAAAAAATTAAAGCAAAGTTATGATTTTTGTTGATACTTGCCAGTTTACCTGTTAGATTGACGTTTCGCAATTTATTGCGGGGTAGAGCAGTCTGGTAGCTCGTCGGGCTCATAACCCGGAGGTCGTTGGTTCGAATCCAGCCCCCGCTATTAGCTAAGTGCCTGTTATTGTGAGAGTTAAAATCAAGCAATAGCAGGCTTTTTTTGTCTAATATGCCTACTGCAACAGATTTGCAACAGACATATTGGATAGAGCTTTGCTGCTTGCGGCTTTTGTCTTTTCAATCAGGTCATTTCTGACAGCGAGATAAAACTTCCTTGTTGTCTCAAAAGATGAATGACCGGCCATTGTCATTACATCATATTCACTCAGACCGTTTCGAAACCAGTTGGTCAAACAGGTTCTTCTTAGGTCATGGAACTCGCCATCTTCAATACCCGCATGCGACAAAATAAGCTGGAATTGACGCCGGAAATTATTGGCAGGACACGATGCCTTACGCTGATTCCATTTGCCTTGCTTTATCTGCTTTTGGATGTATTCATACCTTTGGGGCAAAACAAAAACATATGGAAAGCCTTCAGGCTGCTGGGAATGATGTTCGGTTAGCAGCTTAATGACTTCTTCGGTAAGAGGCAGACGCCTGCGTTCATTGTCCTTGATTTCCCACTGCCATGTAAAGTTGCTGTCTTTTTTGGGAGTAACATTGATTTGACCGTTTTCAAAATCAACATCTCTCCACGTGGTGTTTAAAATTTCACCTCGTCTCATAGCAGTAGTTAACGCCAGCAAAAAAACTATATCCCATCTGAAAGAGGCTCCGATCTTTGTATCCTGTGCTGTTTTGAGCAACATCCGGCACTCTTGTTCCGAGAATATTCTAATAGCCTTTGAAGGTGATTTTGGTTTTCGAACAAACCTGAAAGGATTTTCATCCAATTGACCTCTTTCTATGGCTAGTTGAAATATTCTCTTGAGCGTGCCTATTTTTTTACGAACGGTAGCAGGGCGGTTGCCAGAATCCAGACAGGCTTGTATAAATAATTCACCATGTTTATGCTGAATTTTCTTAACATCAACATTTCCTGCAGTTTCAATAAACTGCCTCATAGTTGAATCATATTCAGAGATGGTATTTTCTCTTACCTGCCCGCGGGTGCGTTCAATACAATTTGCTATAAAACTGCTGAGTTTCATAGAGCAAGGTTCAACAACGCCCATATGCAATTCACGTTCTAAAGAGGCCATTTGCTGCTGGGCCTTTCTTTTATCTGCATGGCCAAGGGATTTTTGCTTGCGTTTATTGTGTTCGTCAATGTAAATCAAATAATATGTAAAAGAGCGACCATCCCATGATGGTCTCTGCCAGAGCTTTACCAGTTGTTTCATTTTATGTCTCCTTTCTGACATATGATACTGGTTCGGCTCGGATTAACCTTGAGCCGAATTATACCAGAAAATTTTAAAAGCGCAAATATTATTTTTCAAATATAGTTTTTCCTTCGATCCATTTCCTGATAGCTTCAACAGGGTAAAGGGGCTTGCCGCATATATGCACCCGCGGAAGTCCGTGCATTCGCTTAAGGTTTTCTACAACATTGTGGTAGTCCGCAGCCTTGCTCACTTCCGGTATCCTAAGAAAGCTGATCAACTCTTTTTCTGTCAGCAAATCGCGGCACCGGAAACCTTCATCAGGCTTTTCCACATCGTTTTCAAAAACCTTTTCCATAGTTCTAACTCCCATTGTTTGGCAACTCGTAATTATTGATCATGGTTTTTCATTGACTTTAATTTTTGATGTTTATAGTACTTTGAATACTCCTCGCTGGTAGAATGTTTACCCCAGCGACTGCATCTCTTAATTATGCTGACGATAAACAGCAGGAGAAACAATAAAATTATTGCTATTCCCATCGCTGCATAAGGCAGCAAAACTACCCCGGTAGTGCCTTTCATAGAACGGCTCATCCCAATAACGCAGAGTGCTGAGACGCAGACAGAAAGAACACCTGACGGAAATGTGTCAAAGTTCAATGCGGATTTGATCGGCTTAAATACGATCACCGCCAGCAAAATAAACACAGGAACTAAAATTATTGTTTCGATATTATTTGACATGATTTATCCCTTTCTGATCCGAAAAATAACTGTCCACTTTTTTTGTTGATTAATTGTATCGACTGTCGAACAACATATCTTTTTAGCCAGCCTTGCCAATGAAAAGACGATAGTAATAAGAATACTCAGAACAATAATAGACCAGACATTGTCTATAAAAAAAGCTATCGATGCCTGGCTAGCAAAACCTCCAAGTAATAAAAATGACATACTGGTACTAAGAATCAGTGAGCTTAGAAGATTGAGCCGTATGCCATATTGCAGGATGTTAAATAAAATTGTTGCCACTGCAATGTATGCCGCAATCCACATGAGTAATTTTGTATCCATGATTTTTTTCCTTCCATAATTCAAAAAATTGTTTTTATTATGCCGGCAGGCGTTTTGGGCACCTGCCGGCGGTTGATTTACCAGTTATGTCAGCCTTAAAATTGTCCCAAGAATAATCCTGGCTATTGCAAATACCACCAATGCCGCAACAAGCCGGCCTTTTTCAGACAGCGGGTTTTGTGTCTTCAAAAACTGTGGAACTTTTGAAGTGACGGCATCTACAAGCAAGCTGCCTGCATTGTCAAAGGGAATGAGCCAGCTGATATTCTTCCACAATAGAACAAGCCTTACCTGTAGGAAGAACATCACAACATCAATGCCGACACATACAAAATACAAAGAACACATCAGTAAATAAATTAACCCAGCCATTAGCTTATCCTCCTATGCCAGCCTGATATGCTGTGCCAGTGATTGATATTTTCTGATCAATTGTTCCTGATCACCGATGAAGCAGTACCTTATCGAACCGTCGGGATTTCGAGATGCGATTCGCTTTAGAAGTGCTTCATCCACATCTTTTGGACAGCCGCCGATACCTATGCAATCTATTATCACACCCTTGTTTTTTAATCTGGCTGCGACA
>CAMDDF010000003.1 GCA_945890885.1 Candidatus Kuenenia stuttgartensis
CCATAAACGTCTTCATAAACTGATATTCTCCAGACTATATTTCGCAAAGCACCACATTATAGCAACCAAGCCGCCGCTGTCAAGAGGCAAAACTCCAAATTTTCACACAAAAAGTCCGCCAATGCCCGTATTTACCTATTGCGGATGCCACAAGTCCATTTGCCCACAAAATCCAAATCCCTTTCTACAAATGAGGGATGGTCATTCCTTTGACTAAAAACTCAGACTAACAATCCTGTCAACTTAACACTAAAAACTAAAGACTAAAGACTGCTATCTATCTGCCAGCCTTAGATTTTATTATCTCATAAGTATCCTGAGCAATGACAAGTTCCTCATTTGTCGGAATCATCATAGCATAAACTTTCGAATTAGCGGTAGAGAAAATCTTCTCGCCTGCATTATTCTTTACTACATCGACTTCTGCTCCGATAAATGCAAAATGCGAAATCACCTTTTCTCTCAGCCAGGGATTATACTCCCCTATCCCGGCGGTAAATACTATCGCATCAACGCCTTTCATCGCAGCAACATATGAGCCTACATACTTCATTATACGGTAAGCAAAAACATCTACCGCAACTTTAGCGCTTTCATCATCAACCGCCAGTGCAGCCAGAATATCACGCATATCGCTATGCCCGCAAAGACCAAGCAGCCCGCTCTTTTTATTGAGCAGATCATTGGTTTCCTGAAGTGAAAGCCCCAGCGTTTCCATCAGGTACAGCACAACCGCCGGATCAATATCTCCGCATCGTGTCCCCATAACGATACCCTCAAGCGGCGTAAGCCCCATCGAAGTATCAATTACCTTGCCGTATTCAAAAGCCGCAATTGAACCGCCGTTTCCGATATGACAGGTTATAATGCGAACCTTATCGAAAGGCTTATTCATAAGTATCGCAGCCTGTTTTGCGACATAGCCATGACTTGTGCCGTGAAAGCCGTATTTCCTTATGCCGTGCTTTTTATACAAATCTATCGGCAAACCATAAAGATACGCCCTCTTAGGCATCGTCTGATGTATCGCAGTATCAAAAACCGCCACGTTAGGCGTATTCGGCAAAAGCGACTGAGACACCTGAATACCGGTAATATTCGGCGGATTATGCAACGGTGCCAGAATACTGTTTTCCTGAATGGCCTTGAGTACTGGCTCGGTTATAAGTGTGGATTTATGGAATTTTTCACCACCGTGAACGACACGATGGCCAACGCCGTCAATCTCGTCAATATTTTTAATCACGCCGTAAACAGGGTTCGTCAGCGCCTTTTCGACAGCGATCATCGCCTGCTTATGATCCTTGATTTCACCCTCGATTATGACTTTATCTTTACCAGCCGGGCTATGCTGAACCACCGAACCGGAGATTCCGATTCTTTCTACAAGCCCCTTGGCCAATATATGATAATCTTTATTTATTTCAAAAAGCTGATACTTGATACTGCTTGAGCCGCAATTGATAACTAAAATTTTCATTTTTTTCTTCTTACATCGCTTGAATTGAGGTTATTGCTATAGTTGCCACAATGTCGTCAGCCGAACAGCCGCGACTTAAATCGTTCACCGGCTTGCTAAGTCCCTGCAAAATAGGACCATAAGCATCATATCCGCCGAGCCGTTCGGTAATTTTATACGCCAGATTTCCCGCACCAAGGTCAGGGAAGATAAACACATTTGCCTTACCCTCCACTGGCGAGCCTGGGGCCTTCTTAGCCGCGATAGCAGGCACATAGGCCGCATCGAACTGTAATTCGCCATCAACAGGCACTTTGCCAACGCCATAAATCTGGTCAAGTTTTTCTCTGGCAGACAATGCGACACCAGCCATCATCTTAGTCTTTTCTGAAACCGCTGAACCCTTTGTCGAATACGACAAAACTGCCACCCTTGGCTGGAAATCAAACTGAAAACCGGTTTTTACCGTTGAAAGCACAATATCAACAAGCTGTTCCGGCGTGGGGTATTCATTCAACCCGCAATCCGAAAACAATAGTGTCTGCTCACCTTTGGACATAAAGAACATACTCGATACCGTCTTTAGCCCAGGTGCCGCTTTGACAATCTGCAGCGCCGGCCTTACAGTATCCGGCGTAGAATGTACCGCCCCTGACACAAGACCATCACAATCGCCGCCCTTTAGCATCATATTTCCGAAATACATAACGTCTTTGACCGTTGCAAGGGCTTGATCTTCCGTTATGCCCTTACTTTTCCGTAAATTAAAAAACTGCTCAGCGTAGGCTTGCAGTTTCTCGGATTTAACAGGGTCAATTACTTTAATCTCTTTGAGATTGGCTCCGGCGGCTTTTAGAGCGGACGTTATCTTGTCCGCATTGCCGAGCATCGTAATTTTCGCGAGTTTCATTTCAGTCGCGATTTGGGCAGCGGCAATCATTCGCGGGTCGTCGCCTTCAGGCAATACGATGTGCTTGACGTTTGAAGCCGCTTTTTTAAGAATTTTCTGCAAAAAAGGTTTTGTTGTATCCATAATTCATACCTAAAAACAATATTAGCGTTATCCTTATATCAACTATAATAGCGTATATTATATTGAAAGACTTTGCTGCGCCAAGGGGGTAACCAAAGATTGTTAAAAAATTCACAAAAAAGAATAAAATAAAACCAAAAAAGAGTAAATCAAGCGGGGAACGCAAGCGACACAAACAAATTACTGAAAACTCCCCTCCTGCAAAGAAGGGGAGTGGTTATTCTTTTGACTAAAAACTCAACTTATTCTTTTGCATCAGAATTAGTCGCTACCGGCTGTTCCGTATTTTCCTGCACCGGCCCATCGACAGAATCAAATTTCAGATGGTCTTCGTCTTTGACATCGATCCTTATGCACTTCGTATCCTTGAATGCTCCTCGAAGTATAGATTCGCTAATCGGGTCTTCGACGTAATGCTCAATCGCCCTTCTCAGCGGCCTTGCTCCATATTCGGAGTTATAACCCTTATCGATGAGGAATTCTTTTGCCGCCTGAGACACATCCAGCTTCAAGCCATGCTCAGTGAGCCGTTTGAATACCTTATTAAGCTCAAGCTCAACAACATGCGTAAGGTCATCCTTCGTCAATGGATGGAACACGATTGTATCATCAAGCCTGTTAAGGAACTCTGGCCTGAAGAATCTTTCGACTTCCTTATTAAGAAGCTCTTTCATTTTATCGTAATTCGCTTCAGCGGTTTTCTTACCAAAGCCAAAGCCCGACTGATTCTTAATCAGGTCTGCGCCGATATTACTTGTCATTATCAGCACGACATTTTTGAAATCGACGTGCCTGCCGAAATTGTCAGTCAGCCTGCCTTCTTCCATTATTTGCAGCAGCATATTATAAACATCGGAATGCGCCTTTTCGATTTCGTCGAGCAGCAGAACCGCATAAGGCCTTCTTCTGATTCGCTCGGTAAGCTGGCCGCCTTCTTCGTAGCCGACATATCCTGGAGGTGCGCCGACAAGTCTGCTGACGTTATGTTTCTCCATATATTCGCTCATATCGATTTGTATCAGAGCATCTTCATCGCCGAACATAAACTCAGCAAGAGATTTCGCAAGCAATGTTTTACCTACGCCGCTTGGCCCGATGAATATAAAGCTTCCCATTGGCCTGTTGGGGTCTTTAAGACCGCTTCGGCTTCTTCGCACAGATTTGGCGATAGCGTTAATCGCTTCGTCCTGAGAAATAACACGTTTGTGAAGTTCAGCCTCAAGCTCAAGAAGACGCTGGGCCTCTTTCTTTTCAATTCGCGTCAAAGGCACGCCGGTCATTTTGCTGACTACCTCAGCGATAATTTCAGCATCGACCTTGCCTGCTGTTTCCTTATTTTCATCATACCATTTTTTCTGCGATTCGTTTTTCTTATCCAGAAGCTGCTGTGCCTGATCTCTCAGCGAAGCCGCTGTTTCATAATCAGCATTGCGCACTGCTTCATCTTTGTCACGCTGAAGCTTTTCGATTTCTTCTTCGATTTTTGTCAGATCCGGCGGCTGCACCATATTTTTCAGGCGAACACGCGCACCTGCTTCGTCGATTACGTCAATAGCTTTGTCAGGCAAACACCTGCCCGTTATATATCTCGTCGAAAGCTCAACTGCCTGATACAGCGATTCGTCTGTGTATTTGACCTTATGGTGGTCCTCATATTTATCTCTCAAGCCTTTGAGAATTGCCAGAGTTTCATCCTTTGACGGCGGCTCAACAATAATCGTCTGGAAACGCCTTTCAAGTGCGGCATCCTTTTCGATATATTTTCTGTATTCATCCATAGTTGTAGCACCGATGCACTGTACCTCGCCTCTTGCAAGAGCAGGCTTCAACACATTCGAAGCATCAATAGCACCTTCTGCACCACCGGCACCAACAAGCGTATGAAGCTCGTCGATAAAAAGTATCACATTGGCAGCACGCCTTACTTCATTGATAACCGCTTTGATTCGTTCTTCAAACTGGCCGCGATATTTTGTGCCGGCAACCATCAACGCAAGGTCAAGCACAACAAGCCGCCTGTCTTTCAAAATCTCAGGCACCTGCTTGTTGATAATCATCTGAGCCATCCCCTCGACAATTGCGGTTTTACCTACGCCCGCTTCGCCGATAAGGACAGGATTATTTTTTGTTCTTCTGCAAAGGATTTGTATCAGACGTTCTATCTCGTCGGCCCTTCCGATAACAGGGTCAAGTTCATTCTGGGTCGCAAGCTCGGTAAGGTCTCTTCCGAAACTATCGAGAGCTGGAGTTTTGCTTTTGCCCTTGGCCGCCTGTGCCGCTGCCTGAGGGTCCAGTTTCTGGCCGAAACTTGAGAAAGAATTATCGACCCCCGCTCCAAGCAGGTTCAGCACTTCCTGACGAACATTTTCAAGTTTCAAGCCAAGATTCATAAGCACCTGTGCCGCAACTCCCTCGGTTTCACGAAGAAGCCCAAGAAGTATATGCTCAGTGCCGACGTAGTTATGGTTTAGCGAACGAGCTTCCTCTATCGCATATTCTATGACTTTTTTGGCTCGCGGTGTCTGCGGAAGTTTGCCCATAGTAACCATATCCGGGCCGCTTTTTACAAGCTTTTCAACTTCAAGGCGGAGCTTTTTAATGTCCACATCAAGATTTTTCAGAACATTAGCTGCAACGCCGCTGCCCTCTTTGACGAGCCCAAGCAGGATATGTTCGGTTCCGATATATTCATGATTGAACCGCTGGGCCTCCTGATTAGCTAAGGCCATTACTTTTCTTGCACGGTCTGTGAAACGCTCAAACATATTAGCCTCTTGATTTTCTGAATTATTATCATTCATCATTTTAACAATAACTGTCGTTTTGTCAACCAAAGCCCAATGAAACAGCTTCTTTAACTTGATACATTCCTGCTTTATCTTTGTTCACGCCGATAGGGCCGCAATAAATCAGCCACAAAACTTATCGACATTTTTTCGACCGGGCTTTGGATGATTTTAACAAAAGATTTGTAAAATAATAAAAAAGGCACCCCAAATTCAGGGTGCCTCGTGCAAAAATTGCTAAAATGTGGATAGAAATCTACTTTTGGTCTCCTTCAATAAGAGTTTTAAGATGAGCATTTTCCCTTTTCGTGGCTTCAAGGTCAAAAAGAAGGTATTTGATACTCACCCGCAGATAATCCAGCGATTCCTGCAAGTTATCAACGCTTTTTTTGAGCTTTTTATGGTAGAGATTCGTCTGATGTGCCAATGTTTCCAGTTTTAATTTCTGACTCGGCGGTACCTCACCAATCTCTTTAACCAGTTCATGAAGCTTGTTTTCAAAATAATTTTCATCCATAGCCATCACCCTTAACAAAATTAAATATTAAATCCCCAACTGGGCCATATGCACTTCTTTAAAAGCAATATTTATGCCAGTTTTGCGGAATCCTCGTGATGGTAAGTTTTATCTGGGAAAAACCTCTCTAATTCCAACCCCAGCGAATAAAAATAGCTACCCAACGGTTGAAGCATATGTAGGGTTTATAAAAATATGTTCACAAAAAGCATCATTTACCCTCAAGAAAACCGAAACACTGACCACAAATACCGCCAAATAAAGAATTTACATTAATGTTGTTTTTACGAAACACATTTTTAAAAATGAAAAAAATTAAAATTAATCAAAAAAAAATGAAACAATTCCGATTTTTATCCGTCTTTTAATATATAGCGTTGATTTTAACAATTTAAGGTCTTAGAATATCCTGAAATAGTATAAATTTTCTTGAATTTGCTCTTTGTTTTTTGTATAATACATCTGAGGTTTTAAAGTGAAATTATTTATTCAATTATTTTTGACAGTTTGTTTTGTTTTTGGTTTCGCAGGCAACTCGTTCGGGCAGATAAGTAATGGGTGCTTTGAACTGATGGATCCGTGTGAGATGATTTCCGATCCTTACTTAGATCCTCCTGTGTATATCAATCGCCCAACGATGTGGGATTGTGATAACTATGTCGCAGTACAATCGAACTTTATACCAGGCGTTCCGCCGCACACTGGGTCTGGTGGAGAGGCTAGTTGGCAATGGGTTTTTCCTGACAACAACGTAGTTCCGTACGAGGGTGAATATTTTGTTATTCTTTCGACAGGCGATATAAGGCCCGACACAACCTATTCAATGATGACTCAGGATGTAAATTTCGTAAAAGGGCAAACGGTAGAATTTTATTACTTCTTCGGCACCATGGACTACGTTCCTTTTGATGATTTTGCAACTGTTAAATTTCATGAAATCGATTCTAACGGTCTAATATTACATTCTCAAGAAGTATTAAATGTCTCGATTAGAGATATTACCAATTACAATTGCACACCCGGCTGGGTTAAGCTTAGCTACTTCCTTGACCCAAATGACCCAAACAATTACAATCGAATCGAATTTTATGTACAAGACGTAGGCGATGCCGTCTATAATTCTTATTTCGCAATCGATGGCCTCAAACTGGGCTTTAAGCCCGAAACTGGCGATTTAAATGACGACTGGATGGTAGATTTTCAGGATTTTGCAATTTTGGGCCAACACTGGAATCAGGACAGTAATGACCCTAATCTTCTCGGCTGGGCCGATTTTGACGACACTAATTCGGTTGATGTTAATGATTTGATGATATTTAGCAGCTACTGGCTCGACGGCGAACCCAACATCTGCCCTCACTGATTGTCATTGCCTGAAACCCGTTTTTCTTTTGAATACGGCGTTTTTCTTATTATATAATTGACGCACAGCCCCAAAAAAATTATCATTACACGCAGGCTTAGAGATTATAAGGATTTTTTTGAAAAGGGCTTACAAATGGATTTCATCGAAGATCAGCAATCCTGGTGGCGTATTAAATGGCAATGGGCTTTCATCATCGTTGCACTTGCTGGCATCGCGGCGGGCCTGGTCGGCAAAATTGCCAGCCTTATCACCGCCCTTTCATCTGTTTCCGCTGCTCTGATTTTCATAAGCAAATCAGCGTTACTCATCAGCGGGATTCTTTTCGCTTTTGGAATTCTGGTGCTGGCGTACTCGATATGCCAGATGCTCCGAGAAAACACCGATAGGCTTGAGAACCTCGAAAACCTGTTTGGGGAACAGCAAAAGACCATAAAGAGTATCGACCTTGGCGTTAGATTAAGTGAAACAGCCAAGCAGATTGCATATAGGGATGCCGACTGGCAGGGCCTTCGAGAGACCGTGCTGGAAAAGCTGCATAAGCACGATTTCGATTCTACCTATCAGTTGATTAGCGATATCGCCAGAAGAGATGATTACAGGGAACTTGCCAGCCAGCTTAAAAAAGAGGCTGACGGCTATAAAAATGCGAATGAAGACGAAAGAGCCGCCCAGATAATTGGTTATATCGAAAAACTTATGGAACAGCATCACTGGGTCAAGGCCGCCGAGCAAATCGACAGGCTTGTCAATGCCTTTCCGAATTCGGACAAAGCAAAATCTATGTCAATGCTTCTCCGTGAGCGCAAAGATATGCGAAAAAAAGAACTGCTGGCCGAGTGGGACATGGCCGTCAAAAAACAGGAAACGGATAAAAGCCTTGCGATTCTGCATGAGCTTGATTTATATCTAACGCCAAGCGAAGGGCTTGCACTTCAGGAATCCGCCAAAGATGCCTTTAGAAGTAAATTGCACAATCTCGGCGTACAGTTTTCTCTTGCGGTAGCGGATAAGCAGTGGAAAAAAGCTGTCGAAACCGGCCAGGAAATTATTCGCGGATTCCCCAACAGCAGAATGGCGGTGGAGATTCGTAACAAAATGGCTGTCCTTACAAATCTTGCTGAAAAATAGAAAATTCTTCCTCAGTATCTTTAAAGTACAATTTTATGCTATTTAACGGGTTTTTCCTGCTAAATAGCATTTTTTTTTGGAATGGTTTTGCAGGGTCGATTTTATTACTTATATTTTCAGTGTAAGGAACAACGCTCTTTAAAAAAGTAAAAAAACGAACCACAAGAAGTTTTGGATTTTTAAAATTTTAATAATCTGGCTTAGGGGAGGCAATATCATGAAAGATGGTGAGCCAAATCCGTTTTTTTTAGTTAATTTCTTTAGGTCATGCTTCAACGCACACGAAAGGGGCCCGCCGGGACGGAAAGGGAGAGACCTTTTTGTCCCGTATAACCCCGGCAGTAAAATGCGTGCTTATAGACTTTAATAAGTCTGCACGAAAACAAAACACTGCTAAAAAAGACCTTATAAATTAACAGCCAGAAAAAAAAATCCAAAGCGTATATACAATTAACCTCCGGATTAAACGCCGGAGGTTTTTTTGTGAGCACATTTTTTTAACCTACCGAATGAATCGGATATGTAGGCGTATCAAACCCATCATCAACCCTGATTTATTTAGGTGGTTCATAATTAAAGCCGAGCAGCGGAAGCGATTGGACATTATGAAAGCGTGGAGCGCAAGCGACACGATAGAAGCCGAGTCGCGGAAGCGACCGGATAATCCCCGATTTGTCATCCCGAGCGAGCATAGCGACGAGGGATCTCTTACACTTTGCTTGTGCCTTATACTTTTGTTACTTTTTCCACCCCCTCCTTTGTATTATTCGTAAAAACAATATTCGGCAGGTTCATAATCAATAAAACGCCGAAGGCGTTCAACAACGATAGCCCCCAGTGCCACTGGGGGAAATAAATCAAGCCACACAACCCGACCCCTACGGCGCATCAAACCCATCACCAACCCTGATTATTCGTGGGGTTCATAATTAAAACCAAGTCGCGAAGCGATTGGACATTATGAAAGCGTGGAGCGCAAGCGACACGACAAGCAAATTTCCAACCTGTCAGGAATTCCAAAACTCCAAAGGAGTCGTAGGGTGCACAACTTGTTTGCACACGCTGTCTTTTTCCGACAGGAATTCCAAAACTCCGAAGGAGTTCAATAACAATAGCCCCCAGTAAAGAGCGAAGCGATGCAACTGGGGTAAAGAAATCCACCACCACACAACCCGACCCCAACGGGGTCGAACACTTATCCAATCCCCATTTTTATTCGACCCTGTAAGGGTCATATTGTTTTTGTCTGGCCCTTACCCCGAGTTTCGCTCCGCTCACACGGGGCTATCATATTAAACCGCTTCGCGGCTCTGCTTCACCCTTTTCAAATGGACGAAAAGGGTGCCACCCAGAATTATAGTTTATGAAATTTGAAAGAGGCCACCCGCCGATCTGGTTGAGTTAAAGTTCTAAAAAAACAAAATCTTATGTTGATCAAGGCTTGGGCAAAAAGAAACAGTTTATTGTTGAATCTCACATTTTACATAAACTGTTTTATTTCAACATAACTTTCATCAGGACAGTGAAGTAACTCCCTCTTAGTCGATGTTTCCGAAGTCTCGCCTAAGTTGCGTTTCTTTCTGTTCAGGAGACATCTTATCCCATGCCTGATCAAGTTCGTGCTGTTCCTGTCCATCCATTTGCCATGTGGGTTTTGTAGATTTGTAATCATTATGCTTCTTTGGACTTGTATAGCTATTATACGTCTGAGATGAAGAGAAATCATTCGAATAGGATTGGTTTGGAGTTGAGCTATTGGTCGTGCAGTTTCGAATACCAAACAAAACAAAGCAAGCGATTAGCAACAAAAACCCGCCTTTGTACGAGACAAAAGGTTTGTATTTTATGGTCAACTGCCCACAGAGCCTTCCCATTTCAAAACAAATTGAATCAAAATTGATTTTCGGTATGAAATGGGATTGGGGGCATGCATTAATGGCAATTACCGAGTTAACCAGTATTCCTCTTTCCCGTGCTTTTTTTTCTGCATCATTTTCATCTTTGGCTTCTATGATAAATATCACATCTTTGCCATTATTACGGAAAGCTCCACTGACCTGATATTCACGATTCATTTTTCATTCCTACTCAGAGTGACCTATTTGAACTCTTCAACTGAATTAAGGACAACCTTTTATTCTTCTTCTCAGCATCAACCCACCAAGACCAAATAAAGCAAGAGTGGTGGGTTCTGGAACTGGGGTCATCAGGAACGCATGCTCTTCACTATTAAATCTTCCATATCCCACAATTTGACCTAAATCATTAATACCAGTGGCACCAATTAACCACCAGCCACTGCCTGTGGGCAGTAAAGTATTTAAGTCAATCATATTTCCACCATCATACAAAAATGGGTGCTGGATAACATCACCACTCATATTACTGTACCCTACTATCTGACCGTTATTATTGATGCTGGATGCTTGAGAAAAACTGCCTCCTAAAGTTCCAATATCTCTCATTATAGTACCATCATAAAAAAAAGTATGAATCGCAGAATCGCCAATAGTATAACTGCTTCCTACAACCTGAGCGTTATTATTGATGCCAAAAGCATAAGAGCTACTTCCCCCTAAAGTTCCAAGGTCTCTCATTGCAGCACCATCATACAAAAAAGCATGGGTGGTAGAATCGCCAGTACTACTTTTCCCTATAACCTGACCACTATTATTAATGCCCCAAGCTTGAGAAGAAATGCCACCTAAAGTCCCAAGGTCTCTCATTACAGTACCATCATACAAAAAGGCATGGATAGTAGAATTTCCCGTAATCTGACTGTACCCTATAACCTGACCGTTGTTATTGATACCGTAAGCACCAGACTGACTTCCCCCTAAAGTTCCAATGTCTTTCATTGCAGTACCATCATACAAAAAGGCATGCTCGCCAGAATTCCCCACAATGTTACCATTATCATTGATACCTAGAGCAGAAGCATCACCCCCTAAAGTCCCAAGGTCATTTATTGTGGTGCCATCATATAAGAAGGCATGGGTGCGATTTTCAGTAGTATAACTGCCCCCTACAACCTGACCAGTGTTATTAATGCCCCAAGCACGTGAGTAACTTCCCCCTAAAGTCCCAATATCGGTAATTGTATATTGTGTTGCTGCAATAGTCTGCCCAGAGCCAACTAACATTAAAATAGTGACCATCATGGTAATGAACTTCTTCATCTTCTCTCCTTTTTACAAAATTTTATTTCACCAACAGACAACCCGCTGATTTTACACAAATAAATTTTGATGGCGTTTTAAGATGAAGAAATGCACATAAAAAAAGGGCATCGCTACATCATGCCCAATCAAGGCCCGGCAAGGCCCACAAGCGACACGCAAGCAATGCCCCATACGGGGCACTGTTCTTTGCGCGTTCGCTTGCACAAAATTTGCCGGTTTTGATTGGAACGCCTCAAAAGTTCAGTGAACTTTCAAATATTTAGTTTTTCATAATTTACAGATTTTGTGCCTTAAAAAATATTAAGCTCAATTCTTGGTTAATTTTTATGTCTGTCATCTAATTTCTGACCTCTGAAATCTATTACCGGAAATCCCCAATACAAGCTGGAATCCCCACTTATAATCTGACATTAAGGCTTAATTATAGCTTTTTCCCTGTAAAATACAAGATAAAAATCCGCGCAATCTGCGTCTGCCCCCTGTCATTCCGAGTGAGCGCAGCGACGAGGAATCTCGTCCAACTCAACACTGAAAACTAATGACTAACCACCCTGTCATCCCCGCGTAGGCGGGGATCCAGTTTCTGACACATTTTGAAATCCGTGTAATCCTGTGTAATCCGTGTCAGATTCCTCGTCGCTGCGCTCACTCGGAATGACAACAAAAAAATCTGTGTTAATCAGTGTACATCTGTGGCTAAAAAAATCTGTAATTTTTTTATTTTCCCCCTTGACGATTTTTTGACCAGATTGAGCAATCCACAATATCTACTATTCATTTTTGATGATTTTCACGTCTTCCCACGTTTTTTCGCGCGCTTTTTGATGATTTTCACCCTCAAAATCACGATTTCCCTGTAATCTGTGTTCTGTACTCTAACATCTTGCATTAAAAACACTTACAGTTTTTTTAATGCACTTTCTTATCGTACTTAGTGTCGTATCACCTACCCCAAAAACCTGGCTAGCAACGTCAAAAATGGCCATTTCGCTTTTTAAATTTCCGAAAAAACACCAATTTTCACAATTTTTTACCCCATTTTTAATGTGGATTTAGAAATTCCGGAAATTTACACACCAATTATTACTAAAAAATCTTATCCTGCGATGGTATTAAACGGTTTTTTGGGTTCTGTGGAAAACCAGCCGCAAAATCTGGATAATCGTAAGAAGCGTAAAAAGTATTATAAACGGCAATGCCGCTACCGAAGGTGAAATGGCCGCTAAGACTGATTGACCAAAGGAAGTTTCATTTTCAATGCTGGTTGCCTTTACAATCCAGACCAATAACTTTGCTTCGCCGTAAAGGGCCAGCAAGATACCGGCAGCTATGAGTATTGACAAAAGAGCGGTTTTCAGATGGTGCGGCTTATGGTCGCCCTTGAACATTCGAAATACATGAAAAAAAGGCATCAAAACGCAAAGCAAAATATAAAATAGTCCGCCGATTCCTGTTCCTGGTAGTCCTGCTGTCATTGTTAGTGTCCTTTCTCGTAAACCGTAAGCGGACGCTTCATTACAAGCTCCAGCCACAGTGCTTTTAACATAAATATACTGTTGACTATTCTTAAAACAAAGAACCCCGGCAGGCTCATAAGTACCTTGCCGACTTCTTTTCTTTGATATCCTTTGTACAAGACAGGGATCGCCACGGCTGGTGCGTCAATGAGATACCCAAGTAAAAATAGCGGATTGACGAATATCGCCAATAATGGCACTATTATCAGATAGCACAGCGAAGCAACAATGGAATCCCACAGTGCAACGGCAATAATTGAACTAAGGCATGGGTGTTTGAGTAAATCGCGCCAGTGGATGCGTACGTTTTGAACGAAGCCATGCGACCATCTGCGTAGCTGTGTACTCATAAAATGGTAATTGTGCGGCTCAATCGGATAGGAAACCGCTTCGGGAACAAATCTTACACCGTGGCCCGCGTGGTACAAAGTCCAGGTTAAATCCATGTCCTCGGCCATTGTGCGAAGAGACCAGCCGCCATTTGCGCGGAGTATGTCGGTTCGATATACAGAAAAGCAGCCCGAAGAAATCATAGGTTTATTATAGAAATCCTGTATAGGTTTGTAGAAAGTAAATGCAAATAAGTATTCGATATATCTGCCGCGTTCCCATATTGTTTTAACTATTCTTGGAAGGACAAGGCCGCAGGCAGCGGCGATGGAATCGTCAGCGAAAGCTTTCATTATTATTTCTGTTGCGTGCAACTCCAGCGTTGTATCGGCATCGACCGCCATTGTGTATTTTGTTTTTACAAATTGAAGGGCGTAGTTTTGGGCACCGGCCTTTGAGCCTGTATTTTTGGGCGGACAAATGACGGTGGCACCTGTTGTTCTGGCAGCGGCAGCGGTTGCGTCGGTGGAGCAGTCGTCAATGACTATAATCTCTTCAGGCGGAAATGTCTGGTTCTGGAGACTTCTTACCGTATCGACGATGTTTTTTTCTTCATTGTAGGCAGGGACGAGAATTGTCAGCCCGCTTTTTGTTTGGCAACACGTAGGGCAACTGTCAGTATTGGTTTCTGTAATCATAATCATGTTATATCTATCAAGTTTAACTTATATGCAATAAAAACGGCTATTATCGCACTTGTGAAAGCGATGTCAAAACAATTTTTGCGTGCCTGTGCTATGAAGGCGTGTTTGCTATTGATAAATTTCGGAATATCTGGCATTATATTGATGTGAAAGCTAACAAGTTATACATTTCAGACCTTGACGGGACACTTCTTGGCAATGATGCCAGGCTGTCGGATTACGCATTGGAAAACCTTACCAGTCTTATCGAGTCGGGATTGAATTTCACCATCGCAAGCGCGCGAAGCCTTACATCAATACGCGAAATAATCCGCGGGCTGCCGGTGCGATTGCCGGTAATCGAAATAAACGGGGCGCTGATTTCCGATCTGCAAACCGGCAAACATCATACCATCAACACTATACATAAAAACACCGTCGAAAACATCTTCACGCATATCACCGACCACGGCTGTATGCCCTTTATATCAAGCTTCGACGGCAACAAGGACAATCTCTATTACGAAAAAGTTGTCAACGAGGGTATGCGATGGTTTCTCGGCGACGATACCGAAGACCACGTCAAAAGAGTCCGCAGAATCGGCAATATAGCTGAGTCATTCGATGAGCAGGTTGTCTGCATAACGGTAATCGACCGATTCGAAGTGATGCAGAAATTATCGGATAAAATCAAATCAGAGTTTCCAAGCCAGCTTGAAAACCATTTTTTCGCTAATCCGTATAATGAACAGTGGCATTGGCTCACTATTCACGATAAACGTGCCAACAAAGCGATAGCGGTAAAGCAGCTTGCAAATGAGTTGGGCTATGGGCTTGAAGATGTGGTTGTTTTCGGAGATAATCTTAATGATGTTCAGATGATGCAGCTTAACAGAGATGGCGCCCATTCGGTGGCGGTCGATAACGCTACCGATGAAGTGAAATTGTTCGCAAGCGAAATTGTAGATTCCAATGAAAACGACGGCGTAGTTAAATATCTTTTGAAAGGGGTCAGATTATGAAAACTCAAATTGCAGTTTTTGCGGCTTTGGTTTTAATGCTATTTTGCGGGGGCTGTGCGACGAATGCCGTAACAGGCAAAACTGAGTTTCAGCTTATGGGAGGCAATATAAGCTCCGATGTCGCGATGGGCCAGCAAGCTTCCGAAGGTGTAATAAAGGAGATGAGCAAGGGCGAGGTTTCTGGTCCGATGCAAAATTATGTGAACTATGTCGGCCAGAAGATTGCGGCGGTAAGTCATAATCCGGAACTCGAATGGCACTTTATGGTACTTAATAATGAAACTGTCAATGCGTTTGCCCTGCCAGGCGGATATATTTATATAACTACCGGAATGCTCAAGGCATTGCAGAATGAATCACAGATGGCAGCGGTACTTGCCCACGAGGCGGTACACGTAACCGCACGGCACTCGGCCAGCGCGATGAGCAAGCAGCTCGCAGTTGACCTTGCGATATCGCTTGGAACAAATGCCCAGACTGCTTCAGCAATGAGGGTCGCCCAGATAGTCAGCCAGCTTGAAGGCCTACGTTATAGCAGAAAGCATGAGCGTGAAGCTGATTTTTACGGACTGGATTATCTTGTCGCGGCGGGCTATAACCCAAACGGCATGGTCGAAATGATGAAAATGCTTGAACAATTGAATAGCTCAAGCCCTATCGAATTTTTCTCTACGCACCCAAGCCCCGAAAACAGGCTGGAATTGATAGAGCAAAAAATCAGAGAAAAAGGCTGGCAACCACTCGGCTTAGTCAATGAACAGGATTATAGGAAAAATGTACTGAGCTATCTGCCGTAACTAATACCAAGTCAACTTAATTACGATTTTTATCTTTCGCCCCGTCGGGGCTTTATCCGGTCGCTTCCGCGACTCGGCTTCAATATTTCGTATTATCGTATTATCGTGTCGCTTGCGCTCCACGCTTTCATTATATTATCCGGCGATGGCGCTTTCAGCTACTGTTTCCGAATACCCGCATGCGATGGTATGACAGTACGGGTGCAAAAATCAAATCCAATTAGCATACCGAGATTCCTCGTCGCTGCGCTCGCTCGGAATGACAAATAGAAGCTATAGGCAGACCGTGGATTTTTCCTTTTCTGATTTTAATGCAGCGGTAAAGAGTTTATGGCTCAAGGCGGCTTCATCGGGCGTAACACATCCTGCGAATTTGCTTATCGGCTTGCCGTGATGGATTTCATACAAAAATGCAGCCCACATCTGCAAAATGGAATCCGAAAATCCGGCCTCGAATATCCCGCCGGTGATTGACTTGTAAGCCATTTCGTGACCCATATCAATTACCTGCCAGGCTTGTTCGCCGCCGGTGTATTCCAGAATTTCAACGGTATTTATCTGCTTGCTCGACCAGCGTGCAGAGGCTTTTGTACCGAGAACTTCAAAGTACCATGTATTCTTATTGCCGGGGGCAATACGCTGAGTTTTTATTGTCATAGGAAACTGTACTTTGCTACTGGTATCCTCAGTAAGGCAAAATAATGTCGCATTATCCCATGTTTCACAAGGAGCCATGCCGCCCTTTCCATCGGGCCTTTCTTTGACAATCTTGCTCAAAATAGCAGAGACGTTTTTCGGAAGCCAGCCGGCACGGAAAGGCATATGGCAAGCGTGCATACCCAAATCACCCATGCAGCCATATTCGCCGTTGAGTTTGAGCATTCGTTTCCAGTTAATCGGTTTTGTAAAATCAAGATCGCTGGAATGCAAAAATCCGCTGTTGACTTCGAGAATATGCCCAAAGGCATTATTTTCCAGCATTTTCCCAATTTTCTGCATAGCAGGAAAAAACAGCGATTCGCTTGAACACCGGACAAACACATTCGGATGCTTTTTAATGCAATCCATAATCGTATCGTTTGCGGGCTTATCTATGCCAAATGGTTTTTCGCCAAGCAGATGCTTTCCAGCCTTGATCGCGGCACAGTAAAGTTCAGCATGCAGGTTGTGCGGAACGGCAATATAAACAGCTTCGACATCAGCATTTGCCAGCAGCTGCTTATAATCGGAAGTTACCTGCTTGATACTCTGAAAATTATCAGTGTACCATTTCAGGATTTTATCGCTTGTATCGCAAACGGCAACAATTTCAGGCTTGACATCAATGTCCGACAAATGGCACCACCTTGCGGCGGCACTTGCAAATTCACGGCCCATCAGGCCACAACCGATTATTCCGAATTTTACTGTACGCATTTTAACTCCTTATGAAAATATATAAATAGGGCCCCACATAAAAGTTATGAAGCCCTATTCGAAAGATAAATTACATCAGTTCCTTTTCAGTTTCGCCAATCGCCTCATCAATCATATCAAGGCCTTTCATCAGGACTTCATCTTCCATAACAATAGGAGGACTCATGCGGAGGATGTGCCCTGCCGGTATCCAGGCAAGACCCTTTGCGAAGGCTTTCTGATAAACTCGCTTGCCTGCTTCATTGAACGGCTCTTTGGTTTTCTTGTCTTTAACAAGCTCAATACCCATCAAGCAGCCTTTAGCACGGACATCGCCGACTATCGGATGTTCAGCTTTCATTCTTTCCATTCTTTTCAGTGCGATCTCGCCGAGATGAGTTGCACGTTCAAGCAGATTCTCTTCTTCGATTGCTTCGATGCAAGCAAGAGCCGCTGCACAAGCCATCGGATTGCCGCCGTAACTGCTCGATGCTGAAATTGACTCAAACGATTCTTTCAAATGTTCGCGAACTGCAACACAGGTAACAGGGAAGCCATTACCGAATCCCTTGCCGAGCGTAACAACATCCGGCACAACGTCCCAATGTTCCATGCAAAGCCATTTGCCTGTTCTGCCAAAACTTGTAAGCACTTCATCTATCATAAGCAAAATGCCTTTTTTGTCGCAGTATTTGCGAAGCTTGGGGAAGAAATCTTCCGGAGGCATAACCGAACCGCCCCAGCCCTGAATAGGCTCAAGAACGAAGCCTGCAATATTATTCATTGTGCCTTTGTCGATAAACTCATCGAAAAGCTCAATATATTTATCGGAATCAGGTGTACCATCTGGCTTTGTAAACATAGGCCTGTATGTGTTTGGGCGGGGAACCATATACATTCCCGGGGCTCTGCTGGAACCATAAACACTTGAGCGGATATGGCCGAGCGAAACACCACCGTAGGTTTTGCCGTGATAATCATAAAAACATGAAACCATTTCTGTTTTCTTACTTGCGGCACGAAGAACACGCTGACCAGCCTCAACTGCGGTAGTGCCGGAATCGTAGAACTGGAAACCAGTTAAATCGCCGGGCAGAATTTCAACAAGTTTTTCAACGAGCCTGGTTTTAATTTCCGTTGTAAAATCGTGGCAGTTCATCAACTTGGCAGCCATCTGCTGCACAGCTTCGGTAACCTTCGGATGGCAATGGCCCAGCGTTGTTACATAGATACCGCTGGAAAAGTCAATATACCTGTTGCCGTCGGCATCGACAAGCTCACAACCTTTGCCGCTCTCAAAAGCAACAGGAAAAAGCTTAACCTGCTCGCTTAATCCCTTGAAATATTTTGTGCATCTTGCGTGCAACGCTTTGGATTTGGGGCCTGGAACTGCGGTTTTCATATCTGGAACCTGTTTTAAGTCCAGATGTGCCCATTTCGGGGCTGAAGCTATTTTTTTCTGTGTCATTTTAATACTCCTGTTAATTTATATTTTAGAAACAATTATTTCCGAACATATTTTCTTTAAAGACTGAAACTGCTCCGGCGTAATACCGCTATCAGTGATAAGTGCATTCACTTCGGCAAGGGAACCATTTGATGCAAAATCAATTTTGCCTATCTTCGAACTGTCGCAGAGAACGTAAGTCTGATTCGCCCTTTTTCGCATTTTCTGGTCAACTTTGGCAATTCGCATATCAGTGTTGAATAATTCTCCGTTTAATCCTATGCCGTCCGCACCTTGAAATGCAATATCAACCATAAACATATCGAGAACTTTTTCAGCGACAACTCCGGTCAGGTCAGGACTGCCCTTTCGGATAATGCCGCCCAAAAGAACGGTCTGGATGCCTGACGAAAACTGCAATACCGATGCAACCGCCAAGCTTGGGGTTATCACTGTCAAATTTTCAAAATCTTTCAACAAATATGCCAATTCAAGAGTGGTCGTGCCAGTATCAAGAATTAAACGCTGGCCCGGCTGGACGAATTTCAAAGCCTCTTGAGCTATTGCCTTTTTAGCTTTCTGATTGCTCGCCCGGCGGCTGGCAAAATCAAATTCAAATTCCATTCGCTCAGCAGGCACTGCTCCGCCGTAAGTTCTTTCGATGTGGCCCTGCTGCTGCAACTTATTTAAGTCCCTGTGTATCGTCATTTCGCTGACGTTGAATTTTTTCGCCAACTCATTAACAACTAAAAGCTTACCTTGCTTTAATAGCTCGATTATATGCTTCTTTCTCTGTTCAAATGGGGCTTTTGCGGCCATGGTCATCCTGTAAAAATGTTATATATACATACTTATAACAATTACTAACATTTTATTCAAGAAAAAAAACAAAAATATTATTTTTAATAAACTATTTGCTATTTTTTTTAGAATTGGTTATAACAACTATGTGAAAAATAAAGAATACAGCAAAATATATGACAATGTCAAGTCGCAGATACTTGGCAGCCAATATGCCGCGGGTCAAAAACTGCCCCCGGAAAGGGTTCTATGTAATCAATTTGGGGTTTCGAGAATAACCGCCAGGCACGCTTTAAGATTACTAAAAGAAGACGGGCTCGTAGAAAGATTTCAAGGCAAAGGCACATTTGTAAAAAATACTAAAACAGCCAAACTGCCCATAACGGATTTGGGATTTGCCAAATCGGTACAGTTTTACGCGCCAGGACTATACAGAAAACTTTTAAGAAATGAAATGGTCATCGCCCCTCTGGATATTTCTAAAAGCCTTAGCCTTGATACGCAAAAATGTTTTCTCGCGGTCAGAACTGATATTTTAGATAATCAAAATATCGCTTTTGACAAGGTTTATATTGTGCCAAAGTACTGCAAAAGCGTTACGGAATATCTATTAGTAAAGGTTGATTTTTTCGAAAAATGGCTGGAAACTGAAAAAATCAAAGTCGCTTATTGCAATGAAACAATTGAAGCTATCGAAGCGGATAAGGAAATAGCTTCTATTTTAAATATCAAACACGGCGGCCCAATTTTAAAAGCTGTAGAAACTTATTATGACACCAACAATATAACTTTTGCTGTTTTTGAATCCTATTACAGTGGAGACAAAGTTAAATTAACGTCAACTATCAGCTGCAAGGAAAGATCAAATGCAAGAACTTCTAATATATAATGTAAATATTGTTTTAACTGATGAGATTTTAACCAATCACTGCTTATTGATTTCAAATGGCAAGATTAAAGAAATCTCCCCAAATATAAGCCATGACAATATCGAAGCCGTGGACGGTCAAGGCAATTATCTTTGCCCAGGCTTTATCGACCTGCATATTCACGGCGTTCATGACCAACTCATAGATAACGGGCCAGAAAGTTTATCGAAAATCTGCGAGATTCTGCCTAAATACGGCGTAACCAGCTTTTTGCCGACAGTTTGCCCCCTACCTAAAGGTACAGATGCTGAATTTCTCAGGACGCTTTCGCAATCTAAACCAAAAGGCACACAAATAGCTGGCTTTCATCTTGAAGGGCCGTTCCTGTCATTGACAGGCGCTTTGCCGCCGGAAGCGCTCGGCAATGCAGATGTTGAGCGGATTAAAAACCTCATCAAAGCAGCAAAACCCTACAAGGCAATATTCAGCATTTCGCCTGATTTTGAAAATATTACAGATTTAATTCCGATAATGGCAGATAATAATACGCCTGTCTTTATGACACATACGAAAGCAAATGTCCAGCAGACTCTGGATGCGATAAAAGCTGGTGCATGCCATGCAACGCATTTTTATGATGTGTTTTATTCGCCGGAAATGACCGATCCAGGCGTACGTCCATGCGGGTCAGTTGAAGCAATATACGCAAGCGAAAACGTCAGCGTCGATTTCATTCTTGACGGCGTTCATGTTGACCCGATAGCGGTTAAAATGGCATTGCAATGCAAAGGCCTCGACAAGGTCTGCCTGATTACCGATGCCAATATCGGCGCAGGCTCAGGTGCCGGAAAATACAGTTTCGGCAACGAGGAAGTTCAAATCGAATATCCCGGCGCACCTGCAAGACTGGTCAAAAACGGCGGACTGGCAGGAAGCGGGCTTACAATGAATCTGGCGGTGAAAAATGCCGTAAATATGCTTGGCATAGATTTACCGATGGCAGTGAAAATGGCAAGTGATAATCCAGCAAGAGTTTTAAGGCTTGAAAATACAGGTGCGATCAAAAAAGACTATGATGCTGACTTTACACTTTTAGACAAGCAATTGAATGTAGTCAAGACATTCGTAGGGGGGCAGTGCTGCTATGATAGAAAATAAAGAAGTTTGCCCGACAAAAAACTTAATTACAGAAACACCTAATAACAGCCGGAATAAATCTGTTATTAAAATAATACTGTTTGTGTTTATGCTCGCGCTTTATTTCATGAGCTACTTTCATAGAGTTGCCGTTCCTGGAACCATTTTTAATGAATTGCAAAGCGACTTCAACGCCACAGCCACCAATATCGCCATGCTAGGTGCTATTTACCTTTACATCTATGCGATCATGCAGATATTCATAGGAATACTTGTGGACAAGATAGGCCCTGCAAGGATAACTATATTTGCTGGGATCATTCTGGCAATTGGCACAATTTTATTTTCTTTCGCTACTTCATTAAATATGTTGTACGCCACAAGAGCTTTGCTAGCATGCGGTGCCAGTTTCATGTATCTGTGTTTGATAAAAGAAATCGCAGAATTATTCTCAAGTAAAAATTTTGCTGCCTTTCTTGGTGTAATTATATTAGTAGGCTATATTGGCGGAATCACCGGAACATACCCGTTTGAAAGAGCCGTAACTTTTATCGGCTGGCGCAGCTCTATACTAATAACGGGCATTATAACCGCTGTTTTTGTTGCAGGTTTTATTTTTCTTCATCTGCGTATAAAAGATAAGAAAGTCAACTCTGTAAAGATTTCATTTGAAAATGTAACTTCGGTAATTGCAAATATTTTTACTTTTCCGATATACATATCCAACTGTATCAGTTTTTCTATTTACTTTTTAATGCAAAGTTCTATCGGGAAAAAAATTCTCGAGGACGTTTTTAGTTTCAATTCCCAAAAAGCATCTTCATATGTTTTGGTTTTAGTAGTTCTCAGTATGATAGGAGCCGGCAGCTCGGGTCTTGTTTCAAAATTAATGCAAAATAGACGTAAGCCGCTGATCATTTTCGGTTCTTCAATGTCCCTGAGTTTTTGTATTCTAATCCTATTTGCTATCAAAGGTCAGTTAGGGCAATATGTTTTATTGCCAGCTTTTGTTCTTTTGGGATTGTCATCCATTGCCCTGCCCATGGGAACAGCATGCATTAAAGAATTAAATGACCATCAGATATCGGCAACGGCTATCAGTTTTATGAATGCCGCCGCTTATGGAGTCATTGCTATATTAGTTACCGCTACGGGCTATATAATGGATCTTTTCAGAAATATGGCTACCAAAACAGATAATGCACTTATCTATCCCAAAGAGGCGTATATGGCAATTTTCACACTATGCCTGGTTTTATCAATATTTTCCTTATTTGGATCATTACTTGTAAAAGAAACGCAAGGCGTTTGTTTAGAGAGTTAACAGTTAATCATATTTCGGAGAAATAAAATGGCGAAGTTTGAGTTCGAACCAGCAAAATGTATCCCGTTCAGGGACAAAAAAGTCGTCGCAAGATGCAGAGCTATCAAACGTGAGGATATCGAAAAACATCCGAATCCTGATTTTAAAATACAAGTCGTCAAAGACGATGATGCAACTTTTTTGTGGTTTGGAGATTTGATTTCTCGGCTCAAGATGGCCAGTGACACCAATCAAAAAATCGTGATGATACTGCCCAATCCATGGCCTGGCTATCGGCATGTGGCAAGAATCATCAACAGATGCAAAATCAACTGCAAAAATCTGTGGGCGTTTGCAATGGATGAATATGCAGACCAGGACGGCAATATTGCACCTGAAAGCTGGGAGTTCGGATTCAGCCATGCGATGCTGAAATTTTTCTACTATGAAATCGACGAAGCATTAAGGCCTGCAAGAAAACAGTTTGTATGCTTCAGCGATTTAAAAGACATCAATGATTACAGCAAAATGCTAGCCAATCAGGGCGGAGCAGATATCTGCTACAGCGGCCCCGGCTGGACAGGACATCTGGCATTCATCGAGCCGGATGCGCCGGAACTTCAAGCCCCGCTAGAAGAATGGAAAACATTCGGAGCTAAAATCGTAACATTAAGCCCCTTTACTCTTGCTCAAAATTCGCTTCACGGCTGCTTCGGCAAAAGCGGCGATTTAACTGCGGTTCCGCCTAGAGCAGCAACGATAGGCCCTGCTGACGTAATCGCTGCAAAAGCTCGTTTTGATATGCACGGCATAACAATTGCAGGAAGTAAAAGTTCATGGCAAAGGCTCACGACAAGACTGGTTCTTCACGGGCCCGTTACGCCGTTGTTGCCACAGTCAATTCTGCAAACATTGAAAACCGATGTATATGTAACCGAAACAGCGGCAATGAACATTGAAACCGACTGGGACAGTGGATACTAATTCACAATGAAAATCATTGTTGCGACAGATTCTTTCAAGGGTAGTTTGAGTGCTCAAAGAGCCTGCAGAATTATCGCAGACACAATTTCGAAAAAGTGTCCTGATGCGCAGGTTGTAACCAAACCAATGGCAGATGGCGGCGAAGGCACGGCTGAAATAATGATAAATAACTGTGCCGGGCAATGGATACCTGAAAAAGTGATAGGGCCATTGCCAAATATGAACGTCGAGGCAGGCTTTGTATGGATGGAAAACTCTCAGATAGCATTAGTAGAAATGGCCAGCGCAAGCGGTATTACTTTACTGTCCAATGATCTGCTCAATCCGATGAAAACCACCACATACGGAACCGGCCAACTACTAAAACATGCAATAGAAAGACATCCCAAAGAGATATTGCTATCCATAGGAGGCAGCGCAACAGTTGATGCCGGTGTTGGAGCAGCAATGGCATTAGGATGGAAATTTCTCGATGAGAATGGCCAATGCATTGGTCTGGGAGGCGGTGAGATAAAAAACATCAAAGATATTATCCCGCCTGATAAAAAAATTGACGTTAAAGTAAAAGTGCTATGCGATGTAGATAACCCCCTATATGGGCCAAACGGCGCAGCAGTAATTTTTGGGCCGCAAAAAGGGGCTGATTCTGAAATGGTTAAAATTCTGGACTCGGCCATTAAGCAGTTTTCAGATTTAATAAAATCCAAATTGAGCATTGACGTTTCAAATCTTCCGGGAGCAGGAGCCGCAGGCGGTCTTGGCGCAGGTGCTATAGCATTTATGAATGCAGATATAGTATCAGGAATAGATACCATCATGAATGTCGTAAAGCTTCAGGATGATTTGCAAAATGCCGATTGGATAATAACTGGCGAGGGAAAATTCGACAGCCAGTCCCTTAACGGAAAAGTCATTTCTGGCATAGTCAATCTGGCAAAAAAGACCAACACAAAAGTCATGGTAATAGCCGGCGATGTTATTTTAGATAAGTCGGTCTATCGTAGTTTTGGAATTGTTGATGCAATCGGATTAAAAGAAAAGAATATGACAACAGAATATGCTATGCTAAATTGTGAACAATTATTAAAAACTGCCAGCAATAAATTTGTAGAAAAACATATTATTAAGTAAAGCATAAATATATAGAAAGGATAAGTAAAATGGCAAATAATTTTAAAGCAGGTGCGGCACAAACTGATATAAGCCCGAAAGATTCGCAATTTCTGTTCGGTTATCCACACGTTAAAAGGTACAGCACAGGCATTCACGACAGGCTGTGGAGTTCGGCATTGTATCTTTCTGATGGAAAAAACGAAGTTATGTTTATTGCTAACGATATAATTTTCGTAAGCAAAGATCAGTCGAAATATATCCGTCAGCAAATCAGCAAACAAATACCGATAAAGCCTGAAAATATAATGGTAACTGCAACGCATACACATTCCGGGCCGATTACCCTCGATTATATAAGCAATGAAGCTGACCCTGTCGTGCCTAAGACAGACACAAAATATGTCAAGTTTATGCAGGAGCAAATTATAAAAGCTGCTGTAAATGCGTATAATTCCGCTGAGCCTGCAAAGGTCGGTTTGGCTATCGCTGATGATACCGGAGTCGGCACCAATCGAAGAAATCCGAACGGGCCCGCCGACCATAATGTACCTGTGATGGTGGTCAAAAACTTATCGGGCAATAAAAATATTGCCTGCATGCTTGTCTGCTCTATGCACCCGACTGTTCTGCACGAGGATTCAACTTTGGTCAGCGGAGATTTTCCTGGACTATCGCGGATATATCTTCAGGAAAATGTTCTCGGCAAGGATTGCCCTGTGTTGCATCATACGGGCCCTGCCGGCAATCAAAGCCCGCGCCATGTAACCAAGGCAAATACATTTGATGAAGCAAAACGGCTCGGCGAAATCCTCGGCAAGGCAGCCGAAAAGGCAATTGAAAAAATTGAATACCAATCCGATTTAACAATAAAAGCCAGCGATATCCTTTTGAATGATTTGCCTAAACGCACATTTCCTGCTGTCGATGAAGCATCATGCAAACTCAATAAAAGCGTGAACAGGCTGAAAATGCTTAGAGAAACTAAAGCATCATCACAAGAAATACGAACGGCGGAATGCGACTGGTTTGGAGCGGAAGAAACCCTAACGCTTTCAAAGGCTGCCGCTGATGGAAGACTTGAAAAAGCATACCCAATATGTCTGCCTGCTGAAATTCAGGTTTTCAAAGTCGGAAAGTGGAATTTTGTCGGCTGGCAAGGTGAAATATTCATCGAATATGCTCTGGAAATTAAAAAACAATCGCCAAATACGTTTGTAATCTCCGTTGCAAACGGCGAAATGCAGGGATATATAGTAACCAAAGAGGCTTTCGATGAAGGCGGGTACGAAGCATCTAACGCTATGTTTAGTTATGAAGCCGGCGAAATATTTGTTGATAAAACTCTCGAAATTCTGGACGAACTTAAATAATGGAATATGTATTAGGTATAGACCTTGGCACCAGCAGGAATATTTCAAAAATTGTAGAATGATGTTAAATAAGTAAACACAAGGAGAAATGTTAATGAAAAAAAATAAAAATGTATTATTTGGCATGTCTGGCGGACCAACGCCGGTGATCAACAACTCTCTGCGGGGAGTCATAGAAGCCTGTCGCAGTTACCCGTCCGAATTCGGGAAAATCTATGCCGGCTGGCACGGAATTGAGGGCGTTCTCCAAGAGGAACTGATCGATATATCGGCTCAACCACAAAAAGAAATTGATCTATTGGCTACAACTCCTGCCGCAGGAGCTGTTGGCACATGTCGCTATAAGCTCACAGAGGATCGTGCGGAAGATTTTGAGCGAGTTATCGAGGTGCTAAAAGCTCACGATATTGGCTACTTTTTCTACAATGGCGGCAATGACTCTATGGATACCGCCAATAAGGTGTCCGATTTCGCTAAAGAGAGAAATCTGGATCTTACCGTAGTGGGAATTCCAAAAACGGTTGATAATGATCTGGGCGATCAGGAGATGACATACTGCGACCATACCCCCGGTTATGGCTCAATCGCTCGTCATTGGGCTTGTATAATCCAAAATGCCAATGAGGAAAGCATGGGTTGTTGCACGCACAATCCTGTCGTCGTCATGGAGGCAATGGGCCGCGGCACGGGTTTCATTCCAGCCGCTGTCCGACTGGGAGACCCAAACCGTGAAATGCCTTTGCTTATTGTGATGCCGGAAAAGAAAATTACTCTTGAGCAAATTGCCGACACCGTCAGCGACAAGCTTAAACAACACGGTCGTTGTATTGTTGTTATGAACTCCGGGCAGGAGTTCGAACCTTACGGTGGAAAAGACGCCTTTGGGCACCCCGACGGTCTTACTGTTTCCGGGCGTACACAAGGCCTATTTTTGACCAGCTATTTGAGTTCAAAGAACCTTTCCAAATATGGACCGGCTTTGTGCAATGCTTGGGGAATTGAACAGCGTATGGTGTCGGCGCTTGCCTCCAAGGTCGATCGAGAAGAAGCTTTTCTCGTTGCAAGACATGCCGTTGAAATTGCTCTCAAGGAAGGAACGGGCTGGATGTCCACCATTGAACGTAAACCCGGAGACACCTATCAAGCTTATTACGACAAGGTTGCGTTAACTGTAATTGCGAACTCTATACGGGAAGTGCCGAATGACTGGATCACAGAAGACGGTTTTGATGTGACTGACGATTTCGTTAAATACGCCAAACCTCTCATCGGTAACGAGTGGGCCGATGTGCCGCTTGAAGGTGGTGTCCAGAGATTTGCCCGTTTCAAGAAAATTTTCGCGGAGAAACGGTGTAAAGAGTATGTGCCGATGATGTACAGGCCATAGAAAAAAGCGGGAATAAAAATAATACTTAATGATAGGATTACACTACTGTCCGGTAAAAGTTTCAGGGATTTAAGGATAAAACGTGCCTGGAAAACAAGTTTTTACCGGACAGTAGTACAAAGCTGTTATCCGCCCGCGCCTTGATCATCATATGACTGCAATAGGAGCTGGCATAAAAATACCACAGATATGAGATGGTTTACAGGGATTTGATAATATCAAAGAAAATCACATGTGCGGCCATTTTGCCAGGGCAATTATGAAGTCAACCGCCGAAACTTTGAAAAATCTGATTGATTGCCTTTGTACTGCCGAAAAGCCTTTAAATGCGGCAGCTACCGGCGGCGGTGCTAAAAGCAATTTCTGGCTAAAAATCTGTTCCGAAAAAACCGGCGTAAATATCTTCCGTGCCGACTGCCACGAACCGGCAACCAAAGGAGCCGCAATTACTACCGGGCACTTTTAAAAGCAATCGGCCGCAGTTTTTACTCAGGTCTTTGTCTGAATTCTATAACTTCACCATCCGGCCCGCAAAAATACGCAACCCAAACATCGGGCCTGAATTCAACAGGTTCGCCGAGAAATTTAACGCCTCTCTGTTTCAATTGTGCAATGTGTGTGTGAAAATCATTAACTTCAAAACCGATGTGAGTCAGCCCATGGTCGTATTGATTCATATTTCCGGCTTTATTTTGACCTTTGGGATTTGCATATTCAAATATTTCAAGCATTGCGTCGCCTAATTGCAGATGAGCAATTTTACAGACGGCTCCCTTAACGCCTATCACCCTTGCGATTCGATCATCTGTGATGTTAAGCTCCATAAGCACTTTCATCCCAAGAAAATCCCTGTAAAATTCCAGGGATTTTTCCATACTGCTTACGCCCAAACCGACATGTCCCAAACTTTTAATCATCATTTATTCCTTATATGCATCTGCCACAGCTTTTGCAACTTGCTTGTGAATCTCTCTGTCGAGAATATCAGGCAAAATCATTCCCTCAGGGGTAAGTTCCGCAAGTTTTCTCGCTGCTGCCAGCTGCATATCAATGGTTATATCTTTAGCTTTGACATCAAGGGCACCCCTGAATAATCCGGGATACGCAAGAGCATTGTTAATTGTTCTGCCATCTACCGCAACTGCTGCACCTGCACTTAAAGCGTCATCAACACTGATCTCGCCCTTGGGGTTGCTCAATGGAAATGCCAGCGAATTTTTAGCCATCACAGAAATCATTTTCTTTGACACCATATCAGGCTGAGCGACACCAATAAAAATATCTCTGTCTTTAAAGCCTTCCAGTAAATCGCCTTTTATGTTGCTTTTATTTGTTATCTCCGCAAGTTTGTGCTTGTAGGGATTCATCCGTTCTGTTCTGCCCTTGTAAATTGCACCGACAGAATCATAAACGACAATATCCTTAAGACCAAATTCAAGGAGCATCATAGTTATCGCATGTCCGGCTGCGCCTGCACCAAGTATTATCGCGGTACAGTCTTGCGGTTTGCGGTTAGTCCTTTTTAATGCAGTAATCAATGCTGCCAATAAAACCGTTGCTGTGCCGTGCTGGTCATCGTGAAAGACAGGAATATTGAGCCTTGCCTGTAATTTTTCTTCCACTTCAAAGCATGTAGGTGCAGAAATATCTTCAAGCTGAATGGCACCGAAACTTTGTGCGATTCTGCATACTGTTTCCACGATTACGTCAGGGTCTTTTGAATCTATAAGAATAGGGACAGCACTAATGCCTGTAAATTCGGCAAATATAGCAGCTTTGCCTTCCATAACCGGCAATGATGGTAGAATACCTATATTGCCCAAGCCCAAAACTGCGGTGCCATCGGTTACAATGGCTACTCTGTCGCACAGGCCTGTCAGTTCCCACGCAGACTCAGGTTCTTCAACTATTTTAGTGCAGATAGACGCTACGCCGGGGGTGTAAATCATTCTAAGGTCAGTAAGATTCGTTATCGGGACTCTGCTTATCATTTCAATAGCACCGCGACGGTGAATTTCAAGGACATTATCTTTGACGCTTAGAATTTCTATTCCTTCAATTGCCTTGAGCTGATCAGTGACTTCATTAAGATGCTTTTTGCTGGTGCAGTAGACCTGGATATCTCTGATTTTGCTGTGGCTTTCGATTCCAACCGTAGTGATATCGCCGACATGTGCCTGCGCCTTTCCTATTGCCGTGGTAATTTTACCAAGCATTCCCGGCTTATCGGAAATTTTGCATTGCAAGGTATAAATTTCAGAAGCTCGATAACGCTCCTGCCAGCTTGTTTTATTGATGTCCATTTTCATAAATTGTCCTTTTAAAGTTTTCTTTTTGCCGCTTTAAATATTGTTTCCTGTATATCATTTAACGATGGACTGCAAACCGATTCAAGTTTCTTCGAAACAGGGTTCGGGATATCCAGTCCTGAAATTGTAGTAATCGGCCCGTCCAGATAATCAAAAAATTCAGCCTGACAATGTTCCGCAATCCTGGAACCAATGGAAAGACCTTTGGGGGCCTGCTCAACAATCACCAGCATTTTCGTCTTCTTAAAAGACTGGCCGATTGTTTCATAGTCAATATCATAAGGGCTAATCGTACGCAAATCAATCAATTCTACGCTGACACCCTGTTTTTTTAGATTTTCTGCCGCTTTTTGACATTCGTTTATCATTTTGGAATAGCTAAGAACCGTTACGTCGCTGCCTTTATTGATAACCTTTGCTTTCCCAAAAGGAACGAAGTAATCCAGATTATCCTTTGGAACATCACACTTGGTCGGATAAAGCTCGTGATGCTCAATCACAACAACAGGGTCTTTACTTTGCATGGCGGAATTAAAAAGTCCAATATAATCATAAGCATTGGATGGAGCAACAATCGTCCAGCCACTGAATAATGAAAAAATACCGACCGGATCCATTGAATGCTGACCGCCATAGCCGCAGCCAATTGCTATTCTCGTTCTGAGTACAACCGGCATATCGGTTGAGTTGCCATACATGTGACGCAATTTACCAATCTGATTAAAGAGCTGATCGGCAGCTACCAGAGCAAAGTCCGGAAACATAATTTCAATAATAGGCTTCAAACCACTCATTGCTGCCCCGCCGCCTAAACCAACAAACCCGGATTCTGAAATAGGGGTATTCAATACCCTGTCCGGATATTTTGCGGGAAGTCCTTTGGTTGCGCCGTAGGGGCCTCCGCCAAAGTTAGCGATTTCTTCGCCCACAACAAATACACTATTATCTTTTTCCAGCCAGCGGCCTGTAACCGAAGAGATGGCTTCGACGTATGTCTTTTGCTCAACATCCGAAAAATCTTCCTTCTCGGTGAATTTGACACCATCAAATTCCTTGCCTGAACCTCGTATGCCTTCCTTAATCGTTGAAACATCCGGCCACAGTTTTTCCTGAACGCACAGTTTATTGTCATTCGTAACAGTACAAAATTTCAATGCAGTATGCACCGCATCAATCGCTTTTTGTTTCAACTGCTCGATTTGAGAATCGGATAAGATTTTAAGTTCAACCAACTTTTGCGGAAACATCGCATAGGGGTCGAGACATTGCCAGTTCGATTCTTCCTCTTTAACACGATACCCAAAGTTACTACCGGGAATCGGGCCAGCATGATGAAAGAAACGATAGCATTTGGCCTCAATCAAAGTAGCACCATTGCCTTCGCGAGCAGTCTGGGCAGCTTTCTGCAACCCCAAATGAACCGCAACAGGATCCATGCCGTCAACTATAATTCCTTTAATACCATATGCAATGGCTTTGACCACTAAATCAGGAGTGGCCGTCGAGTTCCTAATTGATGTTGCCACAGCATAGAGATTGTTCTCGATAAAATAAACCGCTGGAAGTTTCCATATACCTGCCAGATTCAATGCTTCATGGAAGGCTCCCTGATTAACTGCACCATCGCCAAGGAAAGATACTACAATATTATTTGTTTTATTATATTTCTCTGCGAATGCCGAACCTGTTGCAAGAGGAACGCCGCCTGCCACAATCGCATTAGTACCAAGAACACCGATCTTTTCATTTCGGAGATGCATCGAGCCGCCGCGACCGCCGCAGCACCCAATTGAAAGCCCCATGATCTCGCCCATAAGATTGGTTATTTCAACCTGAAGAGGCTGAGAAATCGTATCCTTTAAAATATTAAATCCGTTTTGGCAATGAAAACCAACAGCCTTGGAGAGGTAGTGATGATGCGCCCTGTGAGTCGAAGATACTTTATCGGATTTTTCCAACACCGACATCGCCCCTGCCGCACAAGCCTCATGGCCGATACTGGTATGAACGGGGCCGTGTATACAGCCATCTGCCGATAGTTTCAATAATGTCTGTTCGAATTCTCTGATGAGAAACAGCTCAAAAGCAATATTGGCCAATTTATCCGGCGATATTTTTTTATAATCGCTGTCTTCTACTATTATCTTTGTCAAATCAAAGTTATTGTCTAATTTTAAAGTTTTCATATTACCTATCTATATTTAATATATGCCACTTTATGTTCAGTGAAGAACTCTACGCCGGTATGGCCAGCCTCTGGAATACCACAGCCCGATAATTTAACGCCGCCAAAACTCAGTTGAGGTTCCTTAACTGCCGTCGGAATATTAACATGAGTAAGGCCTACGTCCGTTTTTTCGACAAAGGTCAATGCCTTTTGCAGATCATTGGTATAGATGGACGAAGAAAGGCCAAATTTTACATTATTAGCGATATCAACTGCATCATCGAAATCCTTCGCCTTTATTACTGAAAGAACCGGGCCGAATATCTCTTCCTGAGCAATAAACATACGCGGTGTTACATTTGTGAAAACAGTAGGCTCAATGAAACATCCGTTTGCTAAATCTTTATCTTTTATCTGCTTGCCGCCAATTACAAGATTCGCACCTTCAGCTTTGCCCTTTTCGATACAATCAAGAACGTCTTCTAGCTGACTTTTCCCGCAAACCGGGCCCATCGTTGTCGCAGAATCGGTTCCTTTGCCTACCTTAATCTTTTTAACTCGGTCGAGTACCATTTCTATAAATCTGTCATATACCGGTTCTTCTACAACGGCTCTGCTAGTAGAGGTACACCATTGGCCAGCACAGGCAAATACTGCCAAAACCGCTGAATCTGCCGCTATTTCAAGGTCAGCATCAGCTAAAACAACCAGAGGATTTTTGCCGCCCATCTCAAGCTGAGTGCGTGTTAAATTGTCAGCAGCGGCTTTGTTGATACCCATACCAACTTCAGTTGAGCCGGTAAAGGTTATTGCCTTAATAGCAGGATTTTCAACAAGAGCCTGGCCAATTACAGCACCACTGCCTGTTAAAAAGTTCAATACTCCAGCGGGCAAGCCGGCATCATCAAAAAGTTTTACAAATGCAGCACCAACACCGGGAGTTAAGTTGGCAGGCTTTAATATACAGGTATTGCCTGTAATCAATGCAGGTGTAACCTTTCGGCAAGGAACATTAAAAGGAAAATTCCAAGGCGATATGACGGCTACTACGCCAAGCGGAACTCTGATACCGTAAGCCAGCACGCCATCCCTTTCGGACGGCATGATCTCACCGCCCAAGCGAATCCCTTCGTTGATCTGATAGTCCATCTCTTTAATGGCGGATGCTATTTCGCCTCTGGATTCGTTTAAAGTCTTACCATTTTCAGCGGTTATCACTGCCGCGATTTGTTCGATTCTTTGCTGCATCAACGAAAGGGCCTTGCGAAGATATTCTGCTCTCTGGTAAACCGTCAGTTTACGCCAGCTCTTAAAAGCCTCTTTCGCTGTCTCTATCGCATGCTGAACATCTGCAACCGTTGACTTAGGCCAAGAACCAGTAATCTGTGTCAAATCCGCTGGGGCATAATGCTTATATATTGCCTTATCGCTCGCATCAACCCATCTGCCGTTAATAAAATTCTTATTCATTATAATTTCCTAAAAAATAAGTTCCATTGTATATATTTTCTCATTATCGCAGAAAATCTATTGACTTTTAGTCGATTGTCGACAATAATTATAGCATCTTTTCTCATGATAACAAGGACATTTTTTATGAAATTAAACAAAATAAAAATACACAACAGCCTTTCCGAAAAAGTCTATGAAGAAATTTATAGACAAATCAGTCTTGGCAAATTGCAGCCAGGGCAGAAAATCACCGAAAGCCAGATCTCGCAGGCTATGGGCATTAGCCGGGCACCGGTCAGGGAGGCATTCAAGCAGCTTGCCGATGATAAGTTGATTACGCTTGTTCCTCGAAGCGGATGCTATGTATCTAAAATTTCCAGTTCCGAAATCAGCGAAATCTATGAAATACGCAAACTTCTGGAATGTATGGCTCTTGAACACGCTTTTGATAAGCTGAATTTAAAACAAATCGCGGAATTAAAAAATAAATTCCAGGAATGTCTCGACGACGAAGAAGATGTTCTAATCAAAAAAACTATTGTACTCGATAACCAGTTCCATTGTATCATCAGCAAAGCATCTGAATGCCAAAATTTAAGTGAAATTCTTGAAAAATTCCGTGCAAGAATCCAATTACTTCGAATTAGAAAATCCAACGTAAAAGGCCATGCCAAAAATGCAATTGCTGAACATTTAGGAATAATAAACAGTATTCTTGATCGCAAAAAACAAGATGCGATAAATCTTCTTACGCAGCACATTGAAAACACAAAAATCGACCTTCTCAGAATACTTGAATCAGAATAAAATTGAGCCCTCATACGAATGCAGGCCAGAAAATTATCTTGATATTTTAAATTTTGACGTTATTGTCAGATGATATGATGAATAGCACAATTAACAAACAGACCCTCAGCGAAATTGTCGTTTCAAAGATAAAAAAACATATTATTGACAACGACTTAAAGGCCGGCGACCGCCTCCCAACCGAGCAAGAAATGGCGGATAGTTTTGGTGTGAGTAGATTAAGTGTTCGCGAGGCAACAACAACACTTAGTTATTTGGGAATTATTGATTCTGCTCCGCGAAGAGGATTAACTGTTGGTAAATTTGATCTTGACAGATTAAAGGAATTTTTGGGATTTCATTTTGCCCTCAATGATTATCCGAGGGAAAAATTGCTTTATACGCGAGTTGTAATTGAAGTAGGTATTCTGGGTTATAGCTCAAAGGCAATCATCGCAGACAAGGGAGTGTATTATAAGCTTGATGAGATATGTAACGAAATAGATAAATATGATAGCCTTGATAGTTATATTCATTGGGATATTGAGTTTCATAGTATGCTGGTTAAGGTAGCTGGTATTGAACCTTTAGTAATGTTTAATGATCTGCTTCAGACTTTTTTCAGAAAATTTAGACTTGAGATATCCAGTATCGGAAAATATCGGGATAAGGGCCACAATGTTCACCGAGAAATACTGGAGTCTTTGCGTTGTGGCAATGTTGATCAGGCAGAAAATTTACTTCGAGAGCATTTGGGATGTTACAAAGAAAAAATTCAAAATAGTTAACTTTTTGTATGGGAAGTACTATGAGTGAAAAAAAGATGCAGGGTAAACACGTGCTTGTTACGGGTTCCGGAACAGGTATCGGCAGAGAGATAGCATTGGAATTTGCCAGACAAGGTGCCGACGTGGCATTTCACTATAGCCGCAGTTCAGGTGGAGCTGAATCAGGGGTATTGCAGGTATGTAAAATGGGTAGAAGAGCAGAGGCTTTTCAAGCGGATTTAGGCAATCTTGATGAAGTGATTGGTTTGGCAGAAAATGCTATCAATTTCCTGGGTGGCATTGATGTCCTTGTCAATAATGCCGGTATTACATTTAATAAGCCATTTTTGAAGGTAACCCCTGAAGAGTATACCAAAGTTTATAATGTAAATATGCGAGCTCAATATTTTTTAACACAAAAGGTGTCTCAACATATCATTGATAATAATGGCAGAGGTGCTGTTTGTAATATTACTTCAATTCATGGTGTATCAGGTGCCCCAGAGCATTCGGTATACGCAGGAACGAAAGGTGCTATTATTTCTTATACCCGTTCTCTTGCAATCGAGCTTGCACATAAAGGCATTCGCGTTAATGCCATTGCGCCTGGATGTGTGCCGGTAGAGAATTATCAAAATGCAATCCCCGGTTATTCGGATCAGGCTCAGGCTGATTTTGCCAGAGATAACATTCCTTTAGGACGTTATGGTTTAACGCTGGAAATCGCAAAGTTAGCAGTTTTTCTGTGTTCAGATGATTGCGGCTTTATAGTTGGCCAAACGATTGTCGCTGATGGTGGTACAACTTCGTTGATGTCATTAATAAGAGATTTCCGCAACGAGTCTGACGTAACATTCGGTAAAGGATATCTTTAAAATGATACAAATTGTTTAATTTGAAAGTGATTAAAAATGTCAAAAGGTAAAGTTGTAAAAGTAAGCAAAGTAATGCCGTTTTCACCATTACCAAACGGCGAATATATTTCAAGAATGCTGATTGATGTGTTTAACAGCGGTTCCGATAGATTGCAGGTTAATCACGGTGTATTGAAAGGCGGAGGCTCGTTTGCAGACGCAGTTCATGAGGCCCCAAATGACGAGATGTACATTGTCCTAAGCGGCGCAGCAGTTCTTACACTGGATGGAGTTAAATATGATATCGAAAAAGGCAGTGTGGTATTTATTCCTGGTGGTACATCGCATGGTTTAGTAAATAAAAGCAAGACCGAAGATTTTGAGCTTATAACAGTTTGGCCTGGTCAACCCACCCCGGGAGCCAATAAAGTATATGATATGCGTAAAGAAGCATGGGGAACAACTTACAGAGAAGTAGAATAACCATATAGAAATCAAAAAATGTGGATTTTTACGAGATAAAGATGAGCAAAAATCTGTTTGATCTTACAGGAAAAGTAGCCATTGTAACCGGTGCAAGTCGTGGGCTGGGGCAATCTTTTGCTCGTGCTGTCGCTGTCGCCGGAGCAGATTTAGTTGTAACTGCAAGAGACCTCGAATCGCTTAAAGAATTTCAAAAGGAAATCGAGTTACTTGGCAGAAAGGTATTGCCGTTAGCTTTGGACGTGCGTGAGCATAACAGCATAGAGAAAATGGTTGACGAAGCTTATAGACATTACGGTAAGATTGACATTCTTGTTAATAATGCCGGCTGCAATATTCGTAAGCCTGCGGTCGATATCACATGGGACGACTGGAATCTGGTGCTTGATACAAACCTGCGAGGTGCGTTTTTTGTTGCACAGGCAGTAGCAAAAAAAATGATACCCAAACATTACGGCCGGATTATCAATATTGGTTCAGCAACCTGCGTCTTTGGGTATGCCGGAATAGCCCCGTACTGCGCCAGCCGCGGTGGAATCAAACAACTTACAATGAGCCTTGCCGATGATTGGGGTACTTATGGCATCACGGTAAATTGTCTGGCACCTGGCTGGTTCAAGACTGACCAGACAAAGGCGCTTTGGGAAAATAAAGAATGGATGGACTATATCACAAGCCGCCTGCCTCTTAGAAGGCTTGGTGAAGCCGCAGACCTAGATGGTACAGTTGTTTTTCTTGCTTCCGATGCCAGTGGGTATATTACCGGCCAAACGTTACTGGTAGATGGAGGATTTACTACCGGAGCAACGAAAGCAAATATTAAGAAGGCGATCGCTAATGTTGAATAAATACAAAGTTGTACTAGTTGATTATGATGATGATCTGTTCAGTCCTTTGGGATGGGAGGGAGATATACTTTCCAGTATAGGCGCTGCCTTTCATGTTGGACAATATCGCACTACTGAAGATGTACTTCGAGTAACAGAAGATGCCGATGTAGTAATGATTCAGTCGGTACGGCCCCTTCTTAACGGCGAGGTGATCCGAAAGATGAAGCAATGTCGCTGCATTATCAGGCTTGGCATCGGTTACGACAGCGTCGATGTTAAGGCCGCAACTAACTGTAATATAATCGTCTGCAATATACCTCTGTATTGCGTCGATGATGTTGCCGAGCATGCCTTGGCGCTTTTGCTGGATGGCGCACGACACATCAGTTTGCAGGACCGAATGATTCGTGCCAGTCAGTGGGACAGACGCAAAGCGCGTCCGTCGCGGAGATTAAGAAGTTCAACCTTGGGTATAGTTTCTATGGGAAGGATTGCACAACGTCTTGCACAATGTGCAAAAGGTCTTTTCGCTAATGTATTGGGATTTGACCCTTATGTAAATTCGGCGACAATGGCTAAACTGGGCGTTGAGAAGGTTGAGTTGAACGAATTGCTTAGCCGCAGTGATTTTATTTCTGTTCACACGCCATTGACAGACTCGACGCATCATTTGCTAGGCCGACATGAGTTTGAAATAATTAAACAAGGTGCAGTTCTGGTCAATACCAGTCGCGGCGGTGTGATCGATACTCAAGCTTTGGTCAAGGCGATGCAAAGCCAGAAGCTTTGGGCCGCTGGACTTGACGTTATGGAACAAGAGCCGCTCCCACAGGATTCGCCCCTTAGGCAGTTGCCCAATGTTTCCTTTACGCCACATGTTGGAGCATGCACAGATGAAAGCGTAGCTGATCTATATCGGGCAGCATGTGAAATTGCCTGTGATGTTTTGTGCGGCAAAACCCCGGCTTCCATAGCGAATCCGGAAGTAATAAAGAAAAAGAAATAATTTTTAAGGATAGAAGCGATTATGGCAAGATTCAAACGATTACAAGTTTTGAACACGATGATCGAAACTGGCATGATCCCTGTGTTCTATCATCCTAATATCGAGACAGCAAAGAATATTGTTCGGGCATGTACCGAAGGCGGAGCTAAGGCAATAGAATTTACCAACCGCGGCGATCAGGCTCATCTGGTATTCACAGAATTGGTCAAGCATTTTGCGGTTGAAATGCCCCATGTTATTTTGGGCGTAGGTTCAATTGTTGATGCTGCTACGGCTGGTCTGTATATCTCGTGCGGCGCTAATTTTGTGGTTGGTCCTGTTTTGAACAGCGATGTAGCTAAAATATGCAATCGGCGAAAAATTTCATACAGCCCTGGTTGCGGCAGTGCTTCTGAGATATCAGCGGCCGAAGAACTTGGCGTTGAAATATGCAAAATATTTCCAGGTTCTCAAGTTGGCGGGCCTGATTTTGTCAAGTCGGTGCTTGGCCCTTGCCCATGGGCAAGCATAATGCCGACAGGCGGAGTTGACGCCACCCGCGAAAGCATAGAAGCGTGGTTTAAATCTGGCGTTGTATGTGTTGGAATGGGCTCAAACCTGATAACCAAAGAATCGGTAGATAAGGCTGATTTCAAGGTCATCTCACAAAAGGTCGTCCAGGTGCTGGAGTGGATCAGGCAAGTTCGCGTAAAATGAAGCGGTAACTGATTAATTGAATAATCATTATCGGGAAGAATTATAAAGGTAAAGAAATGAATCATATTAAAAAGTTCCAAGATTGTGTTTACGATGCTGTTTCTTTAGGCGAAGTGATGATGCGAATAGATCCTAACGATGTTCCCACGGCGCGCGCTCGCACGGCTGCTATCTGGCATGGCGGCGGAGAGACAAATGTTGCCGAAGGATTAAGCTATTGTTTTCAGTTAAGGACAGCCGTTGTAACTGCTTTGGTTGATGACAGCATCGGACGGAATATCGAAAACCAACTTCGTGAAGCCGGCGTGGACACCAAGCACATAATCTGGTTTAACACACATGGAAAAGGAAAATTTTCCACGGATCAAAAAGGTACGCTGCATAACGGAATCAATTTTACATGGGCAGGTAAGGGAATATTGCCTTCGATAACGGAGTATTATCGAGCACACACGCCTATAAGAGAGTTGAAACCAGGTGATTTTGATTGGGATGGGTTGTTTTCACAAGGGGTCAGATGGTTCCATACCGGCGGTATTTATGCTCTCCTTTCGCCTACCTCAGGTGAATTGGCAATAGAGTCAATGAAAGCCGCAGGAAAATTCGGAACATTTCGATCATTTGACCTTAATTACCGCAGTAAGGTCGAGCCTGATAAAGAAAAGGCTCGCAGGCAAAACAGGAATATAGTCGAATTTACCGATTTTCTTGTTGGAAACCAAAGTGACTTTGAAGATGCTCTTGGCGAAGAATCACGCAAGGTAAGCAAGGATGCGCCTTTTGAACAGTGGCTGGAAGCGTATTCTGAATTGCTCAGGCGTGTCGCTGGTAAGTATCCCAACCTGAAACTGATTGGCACTCAGCTTCGCGCGGCTTTGAGTGCGGATCGAATAAACTGGGGAGCGATACTCTATGATGTTGCCAAAGATAAAATTTGCCTCGCAACAGTACGTCAGAACGTGGAAATCAAAGACAGAACAGGCGGCGGCGATTCGTTCTTATCGGGAGTTGCGGCAGCTCTTTTAAGCGGTAAGGAAATCGAAGATGCTGTACAATGGGGTGCCGCCCACGGGATATGCGTACAGGAAACTCCTGGAGATACAAGTATGGTAACACAAACTGATGTTGAAAAAGAAATCAAAAGAAGTCTTAGTAACTCTGGTGTAAGTGCTCTAAGATAAAGTTTTTTATCAGCCTATACCAAATGGTGCTGTTACAGTAAATTTATGAAGTAGTTTGCATATAAATACGAGAGGATTCCGATGGATGTTATGAATTTCAAAAATGTATCGGCTGGACACGATAGCCTTGGCAAACAAGAATTGTTGAATCTTTATGAGAAAATGGTGCTTATAAGGAAATTTGAACAGGCAGTACAGGATAATTATAGAAAAGGTGAAGTGCCTGGATTTATTCACCTTTGCATTGGACAAGAAGCAATTGCTGCCGGCGTATGTTCCAATCTGACAAAAGATGACTGGATCACGAGTACGCACCGCGGCCATGGACACGCGTTGGCAAAAGGAGTAAATGAAAAAATATTACTTGCTGAACTTTATGGCAAAGCTACCGGCTGCTGTGGCGGTCGCGGCGGATCAATGCATCTTTATTCATATATTAATGGCTTATTTGGAACAAATGGCATCGTTGGAGGGGGCAATCCTTTAGCTGTTGGTTTAGGAATAAGTGCCCAGGTTAAAGATACAGATGGTGTGGCGGTTTCTTTCTTTGGCGATGGAGCTGTTAATCATGGAAGTTTCCATGAATCAATTAATTATGCCGCAGTCCGAAAAGCACCTGTTATTTTTGTCTGCGAGAATAATCTATATGCGACTTGCGTGTCAATTTCAACTACAACTTTGAATAGCAGGATTTCGAGTAAGGCCGCAGCATATGGAATACCCGGAATAACAGTAGACGGCAATAATATATTGGCTGTTCATGAGGTTGCAAGAGAAGCTGTTGAACGTGCAAGGAGAGGTGAAGGCCCTACGTTGATTGAAGCTCTTACATATAGAACAGTTGGGCATCATGAAGGCGATCCGGTTGTAGGCACTTATCGAAATAAAGAAGAATTGGATAAATGGAAGGCAAAGTGCCCGATCCTGAATTTCGAAAATTATCTTAAAGATAGCGGTATTGCTTCAGTGGAAGAAATAGATGCCATCTCTAAAAAAATTGATAAAAGAATTGCTGATGCGGTAGATTTTGCTCGTTCTTCTGAAGAACCAAAACCAAATACTGTATTTGAAAACTGTTGGATGGAACCCGTAAATCCCCCTGAGGCTCTACGGCCAGCAAGCAATTCCGGTGAAACTGTTACCCAAAGCTGGCTCGATGCCGTTAGAGACGGAATAGCAGAGGAGATGCGTAAGGATAAAAATATAATATACGTAGGTGAAGGAATCGGAGAAAGAGGCGGTACCTATGGCCATACTAAAAATTTATGGCAGGAATTCGGTACTAAGCGCGTATTTGACGCTCCAATTTGTGAGCTGGCATTTACTGGAGCAGCAGCTTCATCTTCAGCGGCAGGCTGTCGTACTATAGCGGACCTTATGTTTTCTGAATTTATCTTTGATGCAGCTAGCCAGATAATTGACCAAGCCAGTAAATTACGCTACATGAGCAATGGGCAAATCAGCGTACCTATGATAATTCGTGCTGGCTTTGGCCAGATCAAGCAGGCCGGCCCACATCATAGCGGTACCTATCATTCAATATGGGCGCATTGCCCCGGTCTTATAGTTGCGATACCTTCAAATCCGGCAGATGCTAAAGGCTTAATGAAAACCGCTTTAAGAGCAGGTGATCCTGTTATTTTCCTTGAAGCTAAATCACTCTTTTCTTCAAAGGGCCCTGTTCCTGTTGATGAACATTTTGTACCTTTTGGAAAGGCAAAAGTTTTAGAAGAAGGCAACGATATAACAATAGTAACTTGCGGGTTGCCGGTACATCGTTGTCTTGAGGCGGCAGGCAAGCTGAAAGAACGCGGCGTTTCGTGTGAAGTTATTGACCTGCGAACAATAGTTCCTCTTGATGTCGAAACAATTTTGAATAGTGTTGCCAAGACAGGTCATTTGCTGGTAGTCGACGAGGCTTATCCTAGTTTTTCACTTGCCTCGGAAATAGCGGCTATTGTTACAGAAAATGCTTTCGATAAACTCAAAGCTCCATTCGGGCGGCTTAACAACTATTCTGTTCCACAACCTTTTAGCCGTTTATTAGATATCGAAGTAGGCATTACAACTGAAAAAGTTATGGATGCGGTAACAGCGGTAATGAATGGTTCTCCCATAAAACCAAAATGTACCGTAGTTACTGGCCTTAAATCTGAGAATAATATCTATGAAGGCAAGTCGATGGCTGGCATCAAAGAAGCATCCGAAACTCATGAGGAGTCTCAAAAAATGAGTAGCGACAATTTTATTGAAATCACAATGCCCAACCAAGGGCTTACGATAACAGAAGTGAAAATTCTCAAGTGGTACAAAAGTGTTGGCGATACCGTTAAAAAGGGTGAGGCATTATTAGATTTTGAAACTGACAAGGCCACAGTTGAATTAGAGGCACCGGCAAATGGCAAGTTAGCCAAAATTGTAGCTCAAGAGGAAGTAACCGTTGCCATAGGTGAAGTTGTTGGTTTTCTTACGAAATAATATTTTTAGTGTTTTCAAAAAGAAAAGGAAAGACAATGGAATTAAATAAAGAACTGGCTCAAAAGTTAAATCTGCCAGCAATGAGCCAAATTGGAATTGTAGTAAAAAGTATAGATCAAACGGTAAAATACTATGAAAACGTCCTTGGACTTGGGCCGTTTGTTGAGCCAGAGATCAATTACAGCGACAAGCAGTACCATGGCAAACCAGCAGATTTTGCAATTAGAATGTCTTTTTGTTCGCTGGGGCCTATCGAATTAGAACTTATCGAACCGATTACTGAGCCTACAATTTATCATGATTTTCTAAAGGAAAAAGGCGAAGGTATCCATCATATCGGTTTTGATGTAAAAGACATGGATGAGAGAATTAAGGTTTGCGCAGAAATGGGCATTGATGTATTGCAAATGGGACGTACGCCAGCAGGAGGATTTGCATATCTCAATACTGAAAAAATTGGCGGCGTAATATTCGAGTTAATACAACGGAAATGCCGAAGAGCATAGTGTTGGCTCGGTACTTCAAAATATACAGAGGTTGGAATAATGACGGCTAAATATGATTTCAAAGATAACGGCCATAATATAGTTGTCGATGGTGGCTGGACATGTGTGGTTTTAACAGGGATTTTTGAAATTATGATACAAAAATTTCCTTACAGACGAATTAAAAGAACCATGAATAGAGAATTGGTAAATAGCGTAGAGAGGCGAACATGGTAGGAAATATTGTCATAGCAGGGAGTTGTCTTATTGCGCTGTCAATGAAGGCGGAACGGTTTCCACAAGTAGGCGAAACGGTTGTTGCCAATATGTTTTTTGAAGAAACAGGCGGCAAAGGAACTAACCAAGCGATAGCAGCATCAAAACTTGGAAGCCGAGTCTCATTGATTGGATGTGTTGGAAATGACAAGTTCGGGAAAGCAATACTACAGGATCTAAATAAATTTACTGTAGACACTCAGGCAGTACGTATAGATGATTCCTGCCAGTCAGGCACCGCCTTTATTCTCATAAATGATCACGGTGATAATATGATAAGCATATTGCCTGGAGCGAATTTCAAACTTACCAATGATGATTTTGAAAATAATCTTGATGTTATAAGAAAAAGCGATATTATTGGTTTTCAGCTTGAAAATAATATTGATTTTGTTGAGTACGGAATTAAAAGGGCAAATGAACTTGGTATTAAAACGCTTTTGGATCCTGCACCAGCGCGGCATTTAAATGATTCTGTTTATGCCCATCTTGATTATATAAAACCAAATGAAAGCGAAGCTTCATTATTGACGAAAATTAGTGTTACAGATATAGATAGTGCATTCAAAGCTGCTGAATGGTTTCTGGATAAAGGTGTTAAAAACTCTATCATTACTCTTGGTCAAAAGGGAGTTGTAATATTAAACCATAAAATAAAGCACTATGTAGTGCCTCCGAAGACCAAGGCTGCAGATCCAACGGGTGCTGGTGATATATTCAGCGGCGCGTTAATGCACTGCCTGACTAATAAGATGGATTTGACAGCTGCTTGTGAATTCGCAGTTTATGCTGCGACATTTTCAGTTCGTCAAGTTGGTGTTATACAATCAATGCCTACAGAACAAGAAGTGATTGATTTTAGAAATTCTCAAACATAAGGAAAAATATTTATGTGGACAAAAGAAAAAGTTTCCGCAACTATAGACCATGCTGTCCTGAAGCCATCATTTACAGATAATGATGTAATAAAAGGCTGTGAATTAGGCAGGAAATACAAAGTTGCAAGCGTCTGCGTAAGGCCGAGCGATGTTGCTTTAGCTAAAAAACAACTTCATGGCAGTGGAGTAAAGACATCCGTCGTTGTAGGATTTCCTCATGGAGCTAATCGCAGTGAGACAAAGGCCTTGGAAGCGAAACTTGCTATTGAAGATGGAGCCGAAGAGCTGGATATGGTTTTGAACATCGGCAAGTTACTCTCAGGTGATTACGAGTATGTTAAAAACGACATAAAAGCAGTGGTAAAGGAGGCCAAGAAATTCGGCGTTCTGGTAAAAGTTATATTTGAAATATATTATCTTACTAATCAGCAGATCCAAGATGCCACTAAGTTGTCGATTGAAGCAGGCGCTGATTTCGTAAAGACTTCAACTGGATTTGCAGAAGGTTCTGCAACAATTGAAGCTGTGGATATTATGATAAAAACTGCAGCTGGCAGAATTAAGGTTAAACCATCAGGCGGAATTAGAAACTTTGAAGACGCTGTCAGATTCCTTGAGCTGGGAGCCGACCGGCTTGGTGTGGGATCAACCGAGAAAGTTCTCGGAGATTCCGTTGCAAACGACAATGAAAACTATTAATGAGGATAGCTATGTCTGATAATATAAAATTAAAGTTTGATACCAAAGTGGCGATTGTAACTGGCTCTGCTGGTGGAATCGGTAAAGCAATCGCTGAAAAACTCTACCAAAACGGTGCTAATGTAATTATTTCAGACGTTCAGATTGAACAAGGTCAGGAAACAGCCAGAAGCTTAGGTAAACGAGCAATTTTTATACCTTGCGATATCTCTGATTCATCGCAGGTCAATTCGTTAATCGATGCGGTAGTTCAACAGTTTGGGCGATTGGATATTATGGTTAATAATGCCGGCATAAATTCAGGAAGGCCGGAAGATAGAGTTACGGTTGACAAATATCCCGACGCAACCTGGCACAAGATGATAAATGTTGACCTTAACGGAACATTTTATTGCTGTAAGGCGGCAGCCGGAGTTATGGTAAAACAGAAATTTGGTTCTATCATAAATATATCATCAATCGCTGGCGTGGTGGCACTCAGACTTCAAATAGGATTTGTGGCAGCTAAGGCGGCAATCATCAAGATGACAGAGGCAATGGCTTGCGAGCTGGCCCCGATGGGTATCAGGGTTAATGCAGTGTCGCCAGGATCGACTTTGACAGAAGGAACACGAAAACTTTTTTATAGCAAAGAAGGCAGCTTCAGCGACATGGCAGCACGTGTTGTTTCTTTTATTCCTCAGGGAAGGCCTGGCGAAGCGGATGAAATAGCAGATGCGGTTTTATTTTTGGCATCAGATTCGGCTTCGTATATAAATGGCCACAACATCGTCGTTGATGGCGGCTGGACATGCGGATTTAACAGGGATTTCTAATGATACACCATTTTCCATATAAAGAATTTGACCCGATTGAAATACCTGAAAAAAATATATCAGGATTTTATACTCTGTCTGATAATCAAAAATTCGTAGATGAATCAGAATTGATAAAAAATGCTCTGGAGAATCCTATAGGGAGCAGCAGGCTTTGTAAAATGGTTAAGCCTGATATGAAAATAGTAGTAGTGGTTGATGACAATAGTCGAAATACCAGAACAGATTTAATGCTACCGATGGTTCTGGCAGAGGTTGAAAAGGCTGGAGTTAAACGGGAGAATCTTACGGTATTTATTGCACTCGGCACACACCGCAAGATGACAGAAAATGAGATAGCAGAAAAATATACCGCGGCCATTGCAGATAATTACAGGTTTGTAAATCCCGACTGGAAAAATTCATTAGAATACGGTTTGGCAGGATACTCTTCTTCTAATTTTCCAATTAAAATACACAAGGAAATACTAAATTCTGATTTTGTAATTGGCGTAGGTCAGACGATTCCGCATATGATAGCCGGTTTTGGCGGCGGATGTAAAATAATCAATCCAGGTTGTGCGGATGGTGAGACTATTGGGTATATGCATTGGCTTTGCAGTGAAGCTGAAGATGGAAAACTTTTTGCGGTAAGAGATAATCCGGTTCGTCAGGTAATTGACGAAGTGGGCATAAAAGCCGGATTAAAGTTTATTATTAATGAGGTTCCGGGCGGCAGCGGCAAGATTGGCGGAGTTTTTGCTGGAAATCCGATTGAGGCACATCGGCAGGCGTGCGAATTTGCAAAAAAAACATGCCAGGTGAAACTTAAAGAAAAAACAGATATTGTGATTGCTGATTCATATCCAGCAGATATGGATTTTTGGCAGGCATTGAAAGGCCTCAATGCGGCTTATGGTGCCGTGAAAGACGGCGGAACGGTAATTTTGGTATCAACCTGCCCGGAAGGCACAAGCTCGCAACATTCAACATTAACAGATATCGGATATATTGCCGTAGAAAAAATCAAACTAATGCTTGAGGCAGGTAAACTTGACAAGGCCGTCGCTGCTAACTTATTTCTCGGAAGAAAACTTATAGATAAAGCTGATACGATCCTGGTTACAAAAGGAATATCCAAAGGTGATACTTTAAGTATGGGCTTTGGATGGGCCGAAAATCCTGAATCGGCATTGAAAGAGGCTATGAAAAAACATGGCGAGGATGCGAAAATAAATATACTTTACAAGGCATCTAAAATGGTTTGTGTTTTATGAATGGTAAAACGAAAATGCTAAAACTTCAAGATATATCAAATCATATTCCTAAGAAAAATAATATGTTGATTTATTGGCTTGGCGGCGGCGGTTTTGTGTTTAAGTTCAGCGATAAAACGACGATTTGCATTGATCCATATCTTAGCAATTCGGTGGAAAGGTTATTTGGATTTAAACGGCTGATACAGCCGCCGATAACACCTGAGGCGCTGAAATATGATGCTCTTTTAGTAACACACGAACACGGGGATCATCTCGATATAGATATATTTGAGACACTCGTCAAAAAAAATCCTAAGTCAAAAACTTTTACCGTTAAAAGCTGCAAAGATTTTGTTGATGGATATACTTCAAATTATATTATAGTGGAACCAGGAAAAACATACGATGCCGGCATGATAAAAATTGAGCCTGTTCCAGCAGACCATGGAGAATTAAGCCCCGATGCGGTAGGCTTCATGCTTTATTTTGCAAACAGGAAGATATATTTCACTGGCGACACCTCATTAAATTATGAAAAAATGGACTATGCAATAAGCTTAAAACCTGATATTCTTATACCATGCATCAATGGAGCATATGGAAATATGAATGAAATGGAAGCCGCTGTGCTTGCTGAAAAATGCAACTCGAAAATCGTGATACCGAGTCATTATGGTTTATTTAAGGAACATGGCGGCAATGCTGAACTTTTTAGAGACAATATTTTAAAAATCTCGCCAGATTCCAACTGTATTATCTTGGGCCTGGGCGAAGGCGCAGAATCATAATTATGGAGCGTTATGTCTTATCCATTTGAATATGTAGTAAGTCAACTAAAAAAACACAATGTTCGTTTTGATGTTTTTTGTCCTGATAAAAATTCTGCTGCCGTAGTTTTGTCGGATTATAACCGCATTCTCGGTGCATGGCCCGATATTCAGATGGAATGTCCTCTATGGATAAACGAAAAATTTCTTGAAAACCCGAACGATAAATCTGTTGTATGGGCGAATCCTGGGGGACATCGTGTATGGGTGGCACCAGAAAAAGAATTTTTTATTTCCGACTTAAACAAGCCTTTTGAAACATATAAAGTTCCCAAGGAAATGGACCCTGGCACGTATGATTACAAAATGGAAAGC
>CAMDDF010000004.1 GCA_945890885.1 Candidatus Kuenenia stuttgartensis
TATTATCCATCGTATGCCTCCTGTTTTTTGGTAACATTTTAATGAGGCAACAACGGAATTTCAGTAACAAAAACTATGAGTCAACGCGCTGTTAAATTTTCAAATCCAAAACGCCGAAGGCGTTCAACAACGATAGCCCCCAGTAAAGAGCGAAGCGATGCAACTGGGGGTAAAAATCCACCACCGCACAACCCGACCCCAATGGGGTCGAACACTTACACCAAACCCAGCCCCTGCCTCTTGTCATCCCGAGCGAGCGAAGCGACGAGGGATCTATCCTTTGACTAAAAACTCAAAACTAAGCACTAAAGACTATTTAACTGCTTTCATTGCTTTGATATGTGCAGGCGTAGTTCCGCAGCACCCGCCGATTATATTTGCACCTGCCGCAACAAGCCCTTTGACCTGCTTGGCCATATCTTCCGGCGATTCAGGGAACACATCTTTGCCGTCAATATTCTGCGGCAACCCCGCATTGGCATGAACAAGAATCGGAACACTCGAAGACACCGCACGCATTTCCTTGACAATATCAATCATCCTTGCGATTCCATTGCCGCAGTTGGTGCCTATCACATCCGCCCCTGCCGCGATAGAAGCCTTGGCCGCGTCAGCAGGCGAAACACCCATCATAGTTCTGTATCCTCCATGAGCAGTTTTTTCAAATGTAAAAGTACATATCACTTCGAGTTTTGTATTTTCTTTAGTCGCCTTGATAGCAAGACAAGCCTCATCAATCGCGCTCATCGTCTCGATGCAGACAGCATCAGCGCCGCCCTTTTCGAGCGCCACCGCTTGCTCTTTGAAAGAGTTATAAAGATCATCTTCGCTAACATCACCCATCACAAGAAGTTTTCCTGTCGGCCCGATAGATGCAATAACCCAACCTTTGTTCCCTATCGCCTTCTTTGATATTCTCGCTGCCGCCTCATTAAGCTCCGCGGCACGATTCGCCAGCCCGTAATGCTCCAGCTTATACGACGTACCGCCGAAGCTATCGGTTTCAATCATATCAGCGCCGGCATCAACATAGCTTTGGGCCACATCGAAAACATCGTCGGGTCGTTCAACGCACCATAACTCCGGACATTCACCCGGCTGTAGACCCTTCTTTTGCAGAAAAGTTCCCCACGCACCATCTGAAAACAGAATTTTACCGCCCTTGACAGCATCTACAATCCGACCTAAACCCATTAGCAATCTCCTTAGACTGACATTTCAAACGCCAGAACAGAACAATTTATTTGCTTTTTACAATCTGCTTTAGCTCCGTCAGCGACGGCGAACCAATATAAACAATTTTAACAACGCCATCTTTACCAATATGCATCGCTGCGGGCCTGCCTTGGGATGCCGGAATCGGATATATCGTCCCCATACTCTCAAAACCTGCACTGGCAATAGCTACAGTGTAACCAATTTTCCTGCCATCTATAAAATCCTTAACCGTGCTGTCAGGCTCATCCGATACTGCCAGAATTTTCACTTCATCGCCCATATCTTTCTGAAGAACATTTAGCGATGGAATCTCTTCAACGCAATATTTACACCAAGTTGCCCAGAACACCAGCACAACTTCCTTGCCCGTAAAATCACTCAGCTTTATATCGCTTCCATCAAGCCCCTTAACCGCAAAATCCGGTGCTTTCCGGCCATAAAGTTGCGATTCGATAGCATCCCATGTACGATTGTACAACTTCGTCTGAGCAGCTATAATATCCGCCAGTTTGTACTCCTTGGCTGCATCAAAAGGAACAGCTTGGTAAACTTTTCCAGGCACAGACACAACGGACGCATCCTGATTATCCCCACTTCTTGCATATATGATATAGCCGACTACCGCGATTATAACCAAAAAAACCGCCAAGATCGGCCATCGCCTATTTTGGGAGGAATTGTCATTATTATCCATACTTTTTCTCCTGCTTTTGTCGATTTAATTTCTATCCACACCTTGTACGCGATAAGATACACTTTGTTTTCACAAAAAACAATTAGAAAATCATCCTCATTCCGCCTTTAACCAGCAAAATACCTTGACAAAACCACCGTAACAACCATATTATGACGGGTTATGTAGTTTTTCTTGAATTGTACTATTTGCGGAGACTAAAATTGGAATCACGTTGCGTCAAGACGGTATGTATTGTCTTATTATTAACAGCATCAACATACTTTTCGGGCTGTACGGATAGTTCTAAATCAAAAGAGCAAAAGCAGGCTCATAAAGCAGTCAAGCAGGCTTTACAGGAATTTGCCAAAAACGGAGATATGCAGCAAGTGCAATCTATCCTCCGCTCGGTACCATCTCAGGGAGCTGGCCCAGCAATTGATATAATAAAAGCCAATGTCTCGCTGACACAGGCAAGTGATTCCTCTGCAAAACTTCCATCCACAGAAAAAACCGCGAATGAATCGCTTACAGAAATAAAAAATCTTACCTCAAGAATTAACGCGATGATTCTGAAAAAGGATCAGACCGCCGATGCCATCCAGCAGCGTAAAACTATGCTTGATACGCTCCAGAACGGTTCAGAAGACGCTCTTGGCCTAAAGGGACTGCAAGACATCAGAAACGAACGGGAAGCTTCAAAAACAGAAATCGAAGAGCAGATTGCCAAGCTGAATGAGCAAGCCAATCAAGCCAAAACCGAAGCCGAGAATATCCAGGCCAAGGCCAACGAATACTTTGAAAAAGCCCGCATAACAACTGATTTAGCCGAACAGGCAAAAATCGAACAGCAAGCCAACGGCGTACTCGCAGGCGATTCAAATTCAACAGGCAAATCTTACTATATGAGCCAGTATCAAGATGCACTTGACCAGGTCGCCAGCCTTGACAGCAACCTTGAAATAATCAGCATTGAGCTTGAAAACTTAAATTCGGAAATAGCGCAGACCAGCCAAAAAATTCAGGACTACAAAGCGGCTGACGCTCAGTTGGATCTTCAGCAGACGATTACGTCCATGACTTCGCAAATCGATCAATTGAACGGCGCAATGAATTCAAAACTGTCAGGACTTAACGAGACTGTCGCTGAATACAAAAAAATATCCAACGAGGCGGTTCAATTCCTCGACACTGCAATAAGCACATTCAACCGCATACCAAGAGACAATTCGGATATCCAGCAAATCGTAAAATTGCTCCAGGCCGATGCGTTATCAACAAAGGCCGCTCTTCTGGCAGACCAGTCCACTTTCTACGCAATGATTTCGGCGAATCTCTCAGCGATTGCAGCGCCTGCTGACAAATCAGTTTCTTCTTCGCTGCTTACAGGCTCGGAAGATTACAAAGCCGCCGCTGTCAAAATCACACAGGATGCCTTTGACGGGTTTGACCTTGCTGATACGGAATATGAGGGACTTAATTTCAAGCCCAATTGCCCCGTAATAAGGAATAGATTGCTTAACCTTTTTGGGAAAGCAAAGCTGGCTGTCCTTTTTGAGAAAACGGAGATTTACGCCGCCGCCGCTGAATCTGCCAAAACCATAGTTGCCGAAGCTACCAATTGCACAGAAGAACTTCAGGACAGCTACATCACAAAAACATTAGATAGCTTAAAATAAAATGCGATTGCCAAAATGAAAGCGTGAAAGTAAGCGACGGATAATTTGTAGGGCGGGGTGGTGAGTATTCACTTCTCACTTCTGAATTGTAGCCATGCCGACTTATCTGCTGGGAGCAGATACGGTTTCAGGCGTAATCAATACCTCAAAAATCTTTCCACGCCTGATTCTGCGTACATTAAATTCAAGATGCTCAATCTTTAGCCTGTAGTCCACCGCAGGAGTATGACCAACTTGTTTTATGATCCACTCTGACAGATTACCGTCTGAGATGATATGTGGTGCTTTTAGCTTATCAGCGAGATTACGCATAGTTACACCTCCGCCGACGATCCAGACGTTTTTGCTCAATGGGTGAACCATCTTCGGGAGCGTATCAAATTCATCTTCAATTTCACCAACAAGCTCTTCGACAATATCCTCCAGAGTAATAAGCCCGACAGTACGCTTGTTTGCATCTTGCACAAGTGCCATATGTTCGTGTTCATCTACGAATGCCTTCAGGAGCTGCTGACAGGATGTATCTTCATATACAAACCGCAATTGGCGAATAATACCTTTCAGTGTCGGGTCAGCGGGATTGGTTCGCATTCGATAGACAAGCTCCTTAAAATTCACATAGCCTATAATTTTATCGTGGTCTTGACCTTCTGCGACAGGAAATCGCGTGTGAGGGTCCATATGGGCGGTAATGATAGCATCGGTAAGTGTTTGAGAATTCGACAAAAAGGTTATCTGTTCTACCGGAATCATAAGGTTCTTTGCTGTTTTATTTGAAAGAGAAGTTACACCAGTAATAATATTTGCCTGATTTACAGAAATCTGTTTTGCCAGCCTGGCATAACCGGCAAGAGCATTTATTTCATCAAGATGAGCTGTATGGCTGACGGTGTGCTTTTTCTCAAAAGGCCTGTTTATGAATCTTAACAGGTTTATAACTGGTCGCAAAACAACAATGAGTATGTTAAGCGGCAAGGCGCTGCATTCCATGATATAGACATTAAAATGCACACCAATCGATTTAGGCAATATCTCGGTGAATTGCAGCATCAGATAAGTAAATATACCCGACGATACGCCTATTAGTTTTTCACCGAAAAGCAGGGCTACCTCGGCACCGACTATAGTTGCTCCTACCGTGTGAGCTATGGTATTTAATGTAAGAATAACGGTTATAGGCAACTCGATTTGTTCTTTGAATCGATGGATAATTTTGCCAATCTTTGGCTTGCGTTTTTCCAGCGACGCCAGCTCCCCTGGCGATAGGCTCAACAGCGCCGCCTCCACCAATGAACAAACACTTGATACGCCCAATGCTATTAACGCGCCAATTATAAGAGCGGCAATGCTGCCTTCTGAATTCATCGTTTCAACTCCAATCGTGTTTTTTACAAAAAAAAGAGCGTAAAACCTTTATACTATTTTATACCTCATAATTATACTTCTTCCGTTTAGTTTCACCCACCAAATTCCCTTTTCAAAAACAATTATAACCCCTCCACCTGTCATCCCCAAGCAGGCTGGGATCCAGAAATAGAAGCCGAGTTGCGGAAGCAACCGGATAATTCCCCGTTGTCATCCCGAGCGTAGCCGAGGGATCACTTTTGTTCTTTGCGGCCAACGGTCGACGATTTTCCTCTTACGCCTTCTCTACAAATTAAATTTGCGTCTAAAAAAACCAACCTGATTAAAAAATCGGTGTAATTTGTGAAATTTGTTGTAAAAAAAACTTGACGATTTTTAGGCCGAATTGAGCAATCCACAATATCTACTATTCATTTTTGCCCAAAAACCATGAAAAACCACCCGAAAGTCACCAAAGTTTAGGTAAACATTGAGCGCAAACCGTTTAACTTTTGCACCCTTCTAATTTCTCACTTTTGACCTCTAAATTCTTTCATTTAAATAACTTACAGTGATTTAAATGAAAAGTCTTATCGTACTTAGTGTCGCATTACCTACCCAAAAAACCGGCTAGCAACACCAAAAACGCCTATCTAGCCTTTTTATTTTCCGAAAAAACCTCAAATTTTCCAATTTTTTACCCCATTTTTAATGTGGATTTGGAAATTCCGAAATTTTTAACCCCAAATATTACTTAATTTGGGCTAATTTATGCGATGGATGCCAGCGGCAATATACAGCTAATGAGTTCATCAATGCTGTATTTTTTTGAGCAATTGAATCTTACTACCACGCCGTGACTATGGTCGGATGCAATGATGAGCATCCTATCGGTATATCGGTCAAACCCAGTCGGCTGACTCTGATGGCCGACAATAAATGTATCAACATCAAAAATCCCCGCAAGCTTGTTGATAATCTCCGGGCTTTGTCTTCTGCCCCAGGTAAACAGGTACGCAGATTGCGGGCGAACAATATCATTGACTTTGAGGTGCCGATTTAAAATGCCAGGTTCAAATTTTTCAAAAAGCCTGTCGGCTGGCAGCGAATGCGAAATCATAATCCGGTTAGGACACATTATCGCCAGAGGCTGAGCGAAAAGCAGCCTTGCCATTTCAAGGTCGATATTTTCCGATTCCTTTTTAAAATATCGCCTCATAGCATCCCGCATAGACTGATTCATTTCCTTGCCATTTTTCATAACCTCGCTTCTGCTTATAAAAGCGGTGTCGTGATTGCCTAGCAGAAAATGAACATTATCGGGATACTCAATTTTGAGCTTTACCGCGTCGATGAGCAATTGAAATGAAAGACAGCCGCCAGAATCGTCCTCCGGGCCGCCGTGAATGAGTTCCTGCAAAATAATGTGTGTGTTCGGATTTTTATCGAGTTTGGCAAGACTTACGATTCTTTCAAAGTTCCTTCGATTGCCGTGCAAATCGCCGCTTACAATAACATCAGCGTCAGCAGGCAGAAAAACGGTATTGGCTTTTCTGAACTTGTCCGACTGGTGTGCCGAAGCGCCATCTTTAAGTATTTGCAGGACTTGCTGTGCCATTTGCCTTGATCTTATTGCCAAAAATACTGTGGATTAAAAGGTCAAGCCTTGAAATAATATCCGACATATTGGAAGGCCTTCTCAACGGGTCTTCGTTTACGCATTCCATTATGAGTTTTGAAATGCCGGGATTGATTTTAGGCTGAATCTGCGAAGGTGATCTGACTTCCGCAGCAACACCGGTAAGCGATGCAATGGTTAAGCCGGAATTATTCTGCGGTATCAGCGTCGGCACATTCTTGCCGGTAAACGCCCAGTACATCGTAGCGCCAAGATTGAAAACATCGGTTCTGTAATCAAGCCTATGCCGCCTAACCTGTTCAGGTGCGATATAATCGGGCGTACCCTGTATCCTGGTCTTTATAGTGCCTATTTTACAGCCCTGGCCAAGGTCGATAATCCTGATCTGGCCTTCTTTGTTAATCATTATGTTATTGGGCTTAAGGTCGCAATGAATATAACCTTTAGCGTGCATAGCGTTTAAAGCTGTGGCTACCATCCTGAAAACCAGACAGCAGTCTATAAGGCTAAGGCCCCGGTAGTTTTCGAGCGTTTCGCCCTCGAAATACTCCATAGACATAAGCAACTCGTTGACTTTCAATAACTTACGTCTTTTGATGAGTTTGTAGCATTTCCTGATATAAGGGTGGTCAACTTGCTGAGCAATTTTGTATTCGTTTTCAATCTGCTCAAAAATTCTGGTATCTTCGGGCCTTTCGAGAATTGCCCTTTTTAGCGCAATCTGGCTGTTAGTCTGGTCATCTTTTGCAAGATAGATGGTGCTTCTGGCACCAACGCCCAGCTTTTTCAAAATTGTGAAACCCGGTAAATCTACTACTTCTGGTGGCATAATCTTTGTTTTCTAAATCCAATAACTAAAAAAATATACAATAAAATCAATGGGATTCAAAATAGGTACAAGTGCCTAGCTCCCTTAAATCGCCCCAACAAGGCGCATCACTATTTAGTTAAAGATAGCGATTTAAAGAAATTATACAATATTTTTTTTAGTATTTGATAAAAATTACGCTTTGCAGGCTTGACTTTTTTTATAAAATATGGAAAATGCTCTGTCTTGGTTGTATTTTAATCCCCGATAGCTCAATCGGTAGAGCGAGCGGCTGTTAACCGCTAGGTCGTAGGTTCAAATCCTACTCGGGGAGTTTTTAAACCCTTGTAAAATAAGCACTTACAAGGGTTTTTTTGTTGATTGGAATAATGGTTGGAATAATGCTTGACTTCAGGGGGTCTAGCTGGACGAAATATCGATGAGGATGTTAGAAACGAATCTTTTTTACTCTTGGTGTGTAGAGAATACACTTGTGGAATCGCGGCTGGAAGATAAAATTATTGGCAATACTAATGACGGTCATCAGCGGGAAGTTACTCGTGAAATGTTGAATCAGGAAAAAAGTATCGAAAAATGGATAATACGCTCAAATTAGAAGATTTAGGATACGGCGTTTTTTTTGAATCCAACCGTGGAACGGATGGTTTGCCAGTCGCACGGATTATTGTAGAACACAAGGAAGCTTACCGAATAAAAAACGCTGATGGTGAGTATCTGGCAAAGATAACCGGCAAACGGATGTTTAACGCTTTGTCACGCGAGGATTACCCTGCCGTCGGAGATTGGGTGGCTATCACATATTTGGGGGATGGACAGGCAGTAATACACCGGATATTGCCAAGAAAAACAATAATCAAAAGAAAAAGCAGCAACAGAAATGAATTTCAGATAATCGCTACGAACATTGATGTGGCTTTTGCAATTGAATCTCTAGACAGAGACTACAACTTGAACCGTTTTGAAAGATATTTTGCCATTACCAAAGATGGCGGCGTTAAACCGGCCATTATTTTAAATAAAATTGATTTGATTTCCAAAGAAGAACTGGAATCAAGGATAAACCAAATAAAGAACAGGTTTGGCGATGTTGATTTTATTCCGACCAGTACTCTGACCAATGAAGGCCTGGATGTGTTAAAGGCGTATATAGTAAAGGGGAAAACCTATTGCTTTCTTGGATCTTCCGGCGTGGGAAAATCGTCTTTGATAAATAAACTTATCGGAAAAGATGTCATAAAAACCAGCGAGATAAGCATTCGAGGCGACAGAGGAAAACATACCACCACCAGCAGGGAAATGTATTTTCTTGAAGATGGCAGTATCGTCATAGACAATCCCGGAATGAGAGAAGTGGGAATGACGGAAGTTGGTGATGGCATAAATAGCATGTTCGATGAAATAACCTCGCTTGCCCAGAAATGCAAATACGTTGACTGCACCCATATCCACGAACCAGGATGCGCTGTGCTTTCTGCCATAAAGTCCGGTCAGTTGGATAAAGATAAATACAGTAATTATCTCAATCTGAAAAAAGAAGCCGAACATTACGAGATGACCGAACTTGAGAAAAGGCAAAAAGAAGGCGAGTTCGGAAAATACATCAAAAAGGCAAAAGATCAGCTAAAACGCCACGGGCATAAGGATTATTAAAACACTGCTTACTATTCCATAAATGGACTTCGTCATAAACTTATGTCGAAATTTTGCCTTAATCGTTACCAACCCAAGCCAGCATAGCCAATAGCGGTCAATTACCGCTAGGCCGTAGGCTTGCCCTCTTTTCACAAGAAAACAAACCTGTTCTACTGAATTTGCGACTTGGCAATGTCAATCACTTCATAATGAAACTCGCCGCGAGGGGTCTTTCCTGATGCCTTTTCTCCCAGCGAAAGCCCATGAATAGCATCTCCTACCGGCGAGAGAATTGAAATACTTCCCGTGTCTCTATCAGCATCATGAGGGCCAAGCAATTGATAGGTTACCTTCTCTTGAGTATTCAAATTCAACAAAGTTACGACAGTACCAAACACGGCACGATCACATTGAACTGTTGTGCAATCAACTTTTTTTGAATGGTTTATTTTCGCCCTCAATTCACCTAGACGACCTTCGAGAAAGCCCAGTTGCTGGCGGCCGTAAGTGTACTCGCCGTTTTCCTTTAGATCGCCCATTTCACGAGCTTCACTAACCCTTTTCCTCACTTCAGCCGCTTCTTTATCGAGTTGGCTCACTTCCTCCATGAGCTTATTGAAACCTGTTAGTGAGATTGGCATAAGGTCTAACATTCTGATAAATCTCCACGTAAAAAATAGTCTATTACCTGATATAACATTTTATATTTCAGCCCAGCTACGCCGCTGAACCTGCTTTTTAGATAAAATACCAAATCTGCCTGAAATGTTCAAGTTTTAACTTCCGATATATTGACCGTTTAGTTCTGATAATTACCGTCCATCAGAGACATTGATGTAATTGAAGAGCTATAAAATATGTTGTGGACAGATGGCGAACGGATTATAATCATTAAAAATAATCTGATTTAAGGGCGGATATTTATGAAAGAGATTTTACAGTCAAAAATGACGGATAAGTCGGCATCACCACGACAAGGCAGAAGTTCCGGTTCAGGACTATTTCGCCATTCTGTTGCCTGTTTTCTGTATGTGTTATCAGTGATGTTAATTTCCACTCCATTTATCCAGCATTTAAAAAGTGGCGAAATAATTGCGGGGTTAATGATGACAATGGTACTGTTATTTGCAGTGCCTGCTGTCGGCAACAGCCGCATGGCGCTGGTATGGGCAATTGTACTTGTGATACCCGCGATAATTGCAAAATGGGTTTATCACTTGTGGCCGAATGTGATGCCTCAGATCGCCTTTCTTGTGTTTGGTTTCTTGTTCATACTGTTTGTGATAGCAAATCTGTTTCATTTCATTTTCCGTACGCGACGTGTTGACTCCGAAGTATTATCTGCGGGCATAGCGACGCATCTGATGATATGCCTGCTCTTTTCTTTGGTCTATCAATTGGTCGCCCTTCTTGTTCCGGATTCCTTTGCCTTCTCAGCCGCCGTTGCCAATAGCTCAATGAAAGGCTTTACCGCCACTTACTTCAGCTTCATCACTCTTTGTACCGTTGGCTATGGTGATATTATACCCGTGTCCGATGCGGCTCGGGCGGTGGCGATGGCAGAAGGCGGTATCGGCGTATTTTATATTGCAACTCTTATTGCTCGGCTAGTGTCGCTCTATTCTTCGCGTGAAATCACAGAAAAAATGTAACTTTCCTTTTTTATTTGGTGCAAAATTCCTCATCGACGAAGGCTACCATCCGCCGACAATATACTTCCCGTCAATTGTCAAGGAAGCGTTGATGATTGAGCCTACGGAAACGGAAAGTAAGGAAACAATTGATGAATTTATTGACGCGATGATTAAAATAGCTAAAATGGCAGAATCTACGCCTGAGAAATTCAAGAATTTCCCGCAAAAGACCCTTGTTGGCAGGCTAGACGAAACCGCGGCGGTCAAAAATTTAAATGTGAATTATATAAGCTAAAAAAATGAATATAACCGAAAAAGTATTTGGCACACTGCCCTGCGGAGAGAAAGTACGAATTTTTACCCTCTCCAACGATAGCTCAATAACTGTAAAAATAACAAACTACGGCGGAATTGTTCAGTCAATTTTAACGCCGGATAAAAACGGCAATATCGCGGATGTTGTCCTTGGATTTGATACGCTTGAGGAATACATAAATAAATCGCCGTACTTCGGGTGCATAGTAGGAAGATATGCGAATCGAATCGCAAAAGGCAGATTTAAACTCGAAAATACCGAATACGTTCTGGCTAAGAATACCGGCAACAATCATCTTCACGGCGGCAATGTCGGATTTGATAAAGTTTTATGGGAGCCGAAAATTTCACAAAGCAAAGACAGCGTTTCGCTTGAACTTACCTATCTCAGCAAGGATGGTGAAGAGGGCTATCCGGGAAACCTGTTGTGCAAAGTGATTTACACCCTGACCTGCGACGATGAACTGAAAATTCAGTACCACGCCACGACAGACAAAACCACGGTTGTAAATCTTACAAACCATAGCTATTTTAATCTTGCTGGGCACGACAGCGGCAAAATCTATAACCACATGATTCAGATTTTCGCTGATAAATATACCGAAGTCGATGAAAATTTCATACCAACCGGTCGAATTCTTCAGCTTGCAGGGACAGCACTGAATTTAACCCGCCCAGCCAAAATAGGCGACGGGATCGGGAAAGTCAGCCCCGGCTTTGACCATAATTATGTTCTGAACAATGACAACGCCAGCGTCGTAAAAGCCGCTGAAGTTTACGAGCCGTCATCAGGCAGAATGATGCAGACCTTTACCGATGAGCCGGGCATTCAGTTTTACACCGGCAATTTTCTTGACGGCATCAAGGGCAAAAACGCTGTATATGAAAAACATACAGGATTTTGTCTAGAAACACAGCATTATCCGGATTCTCCGAATATTCCGGATTTTCCATCGACAGTGCTTAAACCAGGTATGCAATATTCTTCGCAGACCACATATAAGTTTGCGGTAAAACATGAATAATCTAAACAATGAAGCGATGCTTCCGTTTTTGACCGCTCAGATAGATGGTATCGGCGGCATCATTAAAATGTACGAAGATGATTTCGTCGTTGAAGAGATGCCATTGTATGATATGGATGGGCAGGGAAATCATATTTACGCATTGATTGAGAAAAAGGGAATAGCCACGATGGATGTTCTTGGCAATATCGCTCGTGCGCTGCATATAACCCGAAAGCAAATCGGCTTTGCAGGTTTAAAAGATGCTCGTGCGATAGCCCGTCAGTGGATTTCCATAGAAAATATTGAGCCAAAGAAATTATCAGGTCTTAAAATCGCCCGCGTAAAATTTCTTCAGATTGGCAGGCACAGCAATAAACTCAGGCTGGGACATCTGGCAGGCAACATGTTTGTTATTCGACTGCGAAAAATTGATTATCCCGCAAAACAGGCTATCAAAACAGCTGAAGATATAATGTCGATATTGACCAGCAAAGGTACGCCAAACTATTTCGGGACGCAGCGGTTCGGCCAGAGGAATGATACGCATCTGCTCGGAGAAGCTATCGCAAAAGGCAATGTCGAAAAGTTCATCGATATATTTCTCGGCGGTGATGAAAGACAGGATTCGCCGACGATTGTTGAAGCGCGAAAATTTTATGAAATCGGCGAGTACAAACAGGCACATGATGCATGGCCATACGTTTATGCTGACCAGAGGCGGGTACTCAAAACGCTAATAAAAAAGAAGGGTTCCAAAAAACAAGCGTATCACGTTGTTGACAAACATTTAAAGGCGTTTTTCGTTTCAGCATATCAGTCTTATCTGTTCAATCGGGTTGTCGCAGCGCGTATGCCGGATATTGACAAGGTACTCATCGGCGATATGGCATATAAGCATCTCAATGGTGCATGCTTTCACGTTGAAGATGCTGATGCGGAAAATCCGCGATGCAGCAGTTTTGAGATAAGCCCGACCGGCCCGCTGCTTGGGATTCGGATGACCAGGCTGACCGGTGTCGCAGGCGATATCGAAAATGGTATCATTGATGCGGCTGGTTTGAATGAACGGGATTTGAAGCAGATGAGCGAATACGGCGCAAGTGGTGCCCGCAGACCAATGCGTTTTCAGCCGAGAAATACAAATGTTTCCGCCGGGCAAGACAGGTTCGGCCCATACATAGAATTGCGATTCGAACTTGATTCAGGCTGTTATGCAACATCGTTAATACGGGAAATCAGCAAAACTAGTTAGTCCTTAGTTTTGAGTGTAAGTGTTGAGTTAGAAGAGATCCCTCGGCTGCGCTCGGGATGACAGCGAGTTAGTCTTTAGTGCTGAGTTTTTAGTCGGCAGGAGAGAAGTTTGTTTATCCGGTCGCTTCCGCGACTCGGCTTCTATGCTGGATCCCCGCCTGCGCGGGGATGACAGCGGGCTAAAAAGAGCTATCGAATACAAGTCGGAAAATAACATCATCGTGTCGCTTGCGCTCCACGCTTTCATATTAGAGCAATTAACGGTTACAGTACTCCGTTGAAAACTTCTGTAGCGGGGCCTGTCATATAGACACAATTGTCCTGGCTGCACCAGAAAAGTTCAAGGTCGCCGCCGGGCAGATGTGCAAGAATTTCTCTGCCGCATCTTCCGGTGAGGCTCGCGGCTACCGCACAAGCACATGCACCGGTTCCGCAGGCAAGCGTTATTCCGGAGCCGCGTTCCCATGTACGCATCGTTATCTCTTTTTTCGATTCAACCTTTACAAAATGCACATTAATCCGCTGGGGGAAAAGCGGGTAATTCTCTATGACGGGGCCGACCTGCTCAAGGTCTATGCCTGCAACATCATCGCAGAAAAATACCGCGTGCGGATTGCCCATTGATACGCATGTAATCTTTAGCTTCTGTCCCTGGATTTCCACCTTTTCATCAACAATTTTATCGCCTCTTAGTCTGACGGGAATGTCTTCGGGCTTGAGTATCGGCTGACCCATATTAACGCAGACTTTTTCGACCTTGTCATTATCATTAACCACCAAGCCAAGCGTCAGCACTCCCCTGCCAGTTTCAACACGGAGAGATTTTTCAAATGACGACTTGCCAGGCACATCAAAAACGCCAGCACCCTTGGCAAGCTTGCGGTCATAGGTAAATTTCGCAATGCAACGGATTCCATTGCCGCACATCTGGGATTCGCTGCCGTCGGCGTTGAACATTCGCATTTTAACGTCAGCAATATCCGATGGACAAACCAATATCAGGCCGTCTGAGCCGATGCCGAAATGTCTGTCGCTCACCATAATAGCAAGCTGGGCAGGGTTTGCGACCTTCTCCTCAAAACAGTTCACATAGACATAATCGTTGCCTATGCCGTGCATCTTTGTGAAATTCATACTATCTCCTAAATATAGCGTAATCGGCGGGTCAAAGCACCGCCCTACAAACCTATCGTGTCGCTTGCGATCCACGCTTTCATTTTAATTTTATCCGGTCGCTTCCGCGATGCGGCTTCAATATGCTGTAAAATTCGCGATTATCAGCAAAAAAACTGATTTTCTAACCCAGATAGTACCTAATTTGAATTGTTTTTTCAACGTCAAATTTTTATCTGGATTTTATAATGTTTTGGGCTTATAATCCCTTGTATCGGGGAAACCAATGGATATTTTAATGTGCTCTTTGGCATATTATCAATTAATGGTCGGGTCCCAGGCAAGCTAAGACCGTGAACCTGGTCAGACGGGGAACCGAGCAGCCATAAGCGAAATTTTGGCTGTGCATGGTAAACCCGACCACTTTTTTTAAAATAATTATTGACTAATAATTAAATTAAAAGGGGTAAGCTTATGAGAGTTAGAATAGAAGATTCATGCACTGCGTGCGGGCTTTGTATCGAAACCTGCCCGGAAGTTTTTGAAATGGGTACTGAAATTGCCCAGCCAATCATCGGCGATGTACCCCCAGAGTTTGAAGACAGCGTCATCCAGGCTGCTGACGAATGCCCGGTCGAAGCAATTATTGTGGATTAGAGCGAATTAATTTCTCTACTCTGATAATTCAACGCTTCTGGAATGCGCCCTTTTTATGCCGGCGACGAGGGTATTTTCTAAGCCTGCCTCGGTGAAGACTTTCAATGCGGCCTCTGTTGTTCCGTTGGGCGATGTAACTTTCCGCCTAAGTTCAGCGGGATGATCGTTGCTTATTAGAGCCAGTTCCGCGGAGCCTTTGGCTGTTTGCAATACCAGCTTTCTGGCAATCTCGCTGTCAATACCAAGCTCAACAGCGGCATCAATCATTTTTTCCATCAGCAAAAAGAAATACGCGGGCCCTGACCCGCTGACGGCTGTTACCGCATCAAGCATAGACTCGTCATCCAGAATCAGCGACTGCCCTACTGCATTAAAAATCCGTTTAACCTTCTCAATCGCTGGCTGAGCCTTTGGGTTGGAATAAATACCAGCAACTCCAAAACCTGCCAGTGCGGGCGTATTGGGCATGACCCTTACGATCGCAACATTACCAAGGTAGCGTATTATCCGCGCGATTCTAACTCCAGCCGCGATAGAAACAACGATAGTATCCTTGCGTATTGAGTCTTTTATTTCATCGAGTACCTTGTCCATCACCTGCGGCTTTACGCTAAGAACGACTATATCGACCATTGCTGCCAACTGGGCATTGTTCTCAGCTATATTTATGCCAAACTGATTTTTCAGTGTGCGTAATTTTTCGGAGTCAACGTCGCTGACCCAGATATTTGAAAAATTATAGACATTTTTGTCGATAATACCCTTAATCAACGCCAAGGCCATATTGCCTGAGCCAATGAAACCTATCAATGCCATTAGAGTCCTTCACTGTTTTATTTGCAAGTTTACGCATAAATTGTACCTGAAACGAGCTGAAATGTAAAAAGGAAAAATCTTCGTCAATTTATGCCCTGGTTAAATTTTTTGAATGCGAACAAGGAAATACCAATCCAAAATTAATTAATATGACTTGATTTTCTGCCTATATTTTTATTATAATTGCTGGGGAGGCCTTTTCGGGAAAGACAGATGTATTTAATCATTAAACATAAAGACCAGCCTGCAAAGGAATTGCGGTTCCGTGACGGGCCAATATACATTGGCCGACAGCTAGGCTCTCAGGTTTTCCTGCCGGATAAGGCGGTTTCACGCCAGCACGCGGTAATATACAGCACCAAAGACGGCCGATGGGTTCTGGAAGACCTTGATTCGGCAAATAAAACATACCTCAACAATAAGGCAATTCACAAGTCACAAATCAACGATGGAGATATTTTCCAGATTAGCGATTTCAGCATTGAAGTCAAATTAGTAGCCACAACTTCTTCACCGACACCGATAAATATGGATGACACACTGCTGAACGTTATGCAGGAACTTCGGCTGGTAAGCAGGAAATTCGATGAAACAAACGGCCAGGCTTTCAGGCTTTCTTCCACAGGGATCAAAAATTATGCTGAGGCAGTCTGTGCAATATGCAAAGCCAAAACCAAAGGAGAGCTTCTGGATATACTGGTCGAAATTTTCCAAAAGCATTTTTTAATTTTTCATGTATGGATAGGCTTTAAAACCGTCGATGAACCTACATTTTATAACCACTTAGGAAAAACACCTTCAGGCGTTTCATTTGAGCTTGACAGCCTTGTGCTAAAGAGCCATATCATAAGCTCAGTTGAGAAAATGGAGTTTAAGCTAATTCCAAGGCTGTATAGCGAGGACAAAAATCAGGATAAAATCCGTTCAGCACTCATCGCGCCGATTTTGTTTGAAAAAAAATGTTACGGCGTAATTTACATCGATAATGGCTTGCAGAACGAGCAATACGATATAATGGACTTAAATTATCTTATGTTACTTTCCATCAACATTGGCAGTGTGCTTCAAAAAATTTAAATCTTTCAAAATTTTTGCAATAAATCCCCTTTTTTTTGCGTCTTTGGATACATGATAAAATATAAGAATGGTTGCCGTGCGTTTACTCTTGTTGAACTGCTGGTAGTAATATCGATAATAGCGTTGCTATTGGGCGTTCTTGTGCCTGCTGCCAACAAAGCCAGAAATTACGCAAAAAAAGTCGTCTGCAGGACAAGCCTTTACAATTGCGGGCTGGCAGTGAGAATGTATCTTGATGATAATAAGCAATATATGCCCCCTGCTGCCCAATTACCTTCGGTAAATGTAACTAAACGTCCCATCGCAGATTATCTGGCATCGTACATCGGCGACAAAAAAGCGTTGAAGTGCCCAGGGGATAAACAGCAGAAGTTTTTCCTGCAGGAAGGCTCAAGCTATGAATACAACATGTCTCTTGGAGACCAGAGGGTGGAAAAAACATTTCTGGCGGAACGCCACGGCGTTAGCCAAGTGAATGTTTTAAATGACTATGAATCTTTTCACGGCAAAAAAGGCGTTGTTGGCTCTGTCAACTATTTATATGCTGACAGCTACATAGGAGACAGGAGCAGAAAATGAAAGCAAATAAAATGACAGCTAAAAAAAGTATTAAAAATTTTGCATGGAGCAAGAAAAATGTCATTATTGCATTTGCAGTTGTCGCTGTTCTGGTAATTGGAACCGTTTTGGGAGGGGTTAAACTCTATGGTAAAGACCGGCCTGTAAGGATTGATTTGAGCGGAAAATCTGAGGAGCAGATACGGGCGTATATGGAATCCGAGGAATTTAAAAAACTCGACAGAGAAGCTCGGCACCAGTACGGCAGAGCGGCGATGGAACAGGCAATGGAAAAACGCATGAATGGTTTTTTCGAGGTTGCTCCCGAGCAAAGAACTGCATATCTCGATAAAATGATAGATGAAATGCAGGAAAGAAGAAGACAAATGCCTCCACGGGGTGCTGGCGATAGAAGTGGGGAACCAAGACCACAGGTATCGGGCCAGAATCAGGCCGAGGGCGGCAGCCCACAGAGCGGACAAGCTAGACGCGGCGGCGGTGCAAGGAGAGGCCCTGAGGGTATGCGGGCGAGACAGGAAAGGTCTACTCCCGAACAGAGAGCAAAAAGAACAGAATTTTTCGAAGCAATGCGAAATAGAATGAAAGAGAGAGGGCTTGATTTCAGGCCCGGCGGCGGTGGACGATAGCAATTATCAAAATTGGTCTTTAGTGTTGAGCTAAAGAAAGACATAAGGCACGAGTGTGATGAAACGTCAACCGTTTATTGTCAGCCGTCAACCACAAAAAACATTAAGTGTTGGATGTTCATATTATCGCGTCGCTTGCGCGCGACGCTATTGGGATTCTAATTTTTAGTTAATGGCCTGATTATCGGACGGTGCAAATAAAAGCGGGGTAATATTTTGTTATAGGGGCGTTATTTTTTATATTTTACGGGAAAGTGTGCATTTTCATAGCGATAGTGCAATTATTTTACTTATGCGGCAGGCTTTTCCTGACGATTTTGTTATAGCGTATCAAAGTTTTTAAATTCAGGTACACTTGTATAAAGGCTGGAATTGGTAAAAATGTTATCATTTTTGAAAAAAGATAATAGCGCCGTCGGAGTGGATCTGGGCAGCGGCTATTTAAAAATGGCACAACTCAGCTTTGAGGGGAAAACGCCCTGCCTTATAGAGGCTGCTTGCGAAAAAGTTCCGGTTGAAATCAAGGCAGGCAGCGCTGAATGGCAGCGATGGTCGGTCAAGGCAATCAAAAATGTAATGGCCAAGGCCAAATTCAAATCGAAAAATTTTATCAGTGCTATGCCCTCAGACGATGTTTACATCGAACACGTCAAAATCGGCAAAAATGAGGCTGATATCGAAAAGGCGGTTTTTGAGATAATAAAAAACAAGCTGCCCTTTGATGCAAACAATGCCCTGGTTAAATGTGTTTCCAACGATGAATTTGACCGTAAGTCCAGACGTGATGTTGTTGCGATGGTGGTCGATAAAGTCAAGGTTGACAGGCATCTGGCGATATTTGAAAAAGCGGGGCTAAACCTCAAGAGTATGAGCGTATGGCCTTTGGTGATAACGACGACATATAAGAATTTTTTCGCGAGAAGAGCATGCGATTCGGATATGGTGGCAATGCTGCTGGACATAGGTTTCAATCACAGCAATATTATCATCACAAAATGTGATAAGCTGCTTTTTGCCAAATTGATACCTATTGGCCTAAACGGGCTCGTTACCGAAGATGCAAGCGAAAAACTTGTGGCAGAGCTTTCCGGATGCGTAAGGTATTTCGAGTCGATGGAGACAGGTTTGGGAATTTCCCGGCTGTTGTTTCTATCCGGCAAAAGCGTTGACAAGGCTGTATGCGAAAAGATAGCAGAGCTTGCAAAACAGATGCATATACCCGCACAGATAGGAGATGTTCTGGCAGCGGTTGAAATTAAAAACGGCAATCAAATATCGATAGACCGATGCGAAGGCTCGCTGGGATGGGCGACAGCTTTCGGATTGAGTTTATCTTAAAAAAACAGTGAGGTAATTAATTATGGTTAATATAAATTTTGTTCCTGACGATTACATTCAAAAAAAGGATTCCAACAGGTCTAACTGGATGTACCTGTTTTTGTGTCTGACGATGGTAGGCGCTCTTGCAGGAACTTTCGGTATCATCAAGATGAGGCAAAATGCCGTGAACAGGCAGAGCCAGATGATACAGCAGAAGCTTGCCAAAGCCCAGGAAGATATTGTTATGTTTGAACAGCTCCAGATCAAACGAAAAGAAATGATGCAGACGGCTCTGACGGCTGTGGGGCTGCTCGAAACAGCGCCCAGAAGCGTAATTGTCGCTTCATTGACGAATACTTTGCCCGAAGGAACATCACTTTTAAAGGTTGAGATTTCGGAAAAGGTTGCCAATAAGGCACTTGCAATCAGGGGCGGAACATACGCAAAGGCTAGCCAAAATACTCCTGCTACCACTGCTGCTTCAGCTAAGAAAGATACTACGGCTACGGCAACAGCAAAGGCCGCACAATCCGCTATACAGCAAGTTGCACAAAAGCAAGTTTCAACGCTTATTCAAATTGAAGGAATTGCACCCAGCGATAAACAGGTCGCTGATTTTATAGCAAATCTTGACAGCTGTGCGTTGTTTAACGAGGTTGACCTTGTTTATACGAAAGAATTTAAGCAGGATAAAAACGAGAACAGGTCAATACGAACTTTTAAACTTACGACAAGTTTGAAGAAAGACGCGGCAGTTACCAAAGGGTACATTGAAGATTTAAGGTTTAAAGGCGTTTAATAATTTAAGGACAGAGCTATGAATAGCGGAATACGAAAAATAGTTTTCTTTCTTGCCCTTATCGGGATGGTTTATCTTGGGTGGGCATATATGATTAAGCCTGCCAATGCAGAGCTGGTTGTAAGGAGAGCCCAACTTCAAAAGGATACGGATAAGCTTACTGAGATTGAGCGGGAAAAGGCCAATGCTGAAAGTCTTGATGAACAAATCAAGCAGATGGAAGAGGCGATCCATTTCTTTGAAAATAAGTTTCCCCATAAGAGCCAGATACATCAGGTTCTAAGCCAGGTTACGGAGATTATCAGCAAGTACGGTTTAAAGCCTAAAACGAATATTGCACTTAAGCCTGAACAAAGCAACGGCTATATCGAGCTTCCCATTAAAATGCAGCTTGAGGGTAGTTTTAATTCGTTTTACGGTTTTCTGCTGGAACTTGAGAAACTCGACAGAATTACCAAAATACGCGAACTTGAAATTAAAAATGATGATAAAACAGGCGGTATAGTAGCTAATTTCACGATGAGTATATTCTTTCAGGACATTAAAAAGTAGAGCTGATTTTAGATATATCAGGAGAAATATGAAATGTTAAATTTCATGAATGAAAATAGCAAATTTGACAATGATGAAGAAAACGCTTCTTCGCAGGGTCAGATTTCAAATGAACAGACAAATGCTGGCCAGATTCAGGAAGACGATTATCTGACGACATCGGTCGATAAAAGCAATGTGAAACGCAGCACAATGATACTTGCTGCGATTTTTGTAATCGGTGCAGGTGCAATACTTTTGATGATTAAAAATGTCTGCCCTCAGTCAGCCAATGCAGCAAGTGTCGCCAAAGCTGAAAATGAGCTTGATATGGCTATCGCAAGGCTCAGCGGAATCAAGGCGGAAATATTCCAGAAGATGGACAGTATCGCAAAGAAATTCGATGAATACTCAAATATCGAACAGGTCAATGTCAACCAGCTCAGGAAAGACCCTTTCAGAAATCAATATGCCAATTCATCGAGTCGAAATGACGGTCAGTCATCTGGAACACAAAGTTCCAGCGGGTATTTGCAACTTGACAGCATAATTCAGTCCGATGACGGTAATTTCTGTATGATTGACGGGAAGGTGCTGAAAGAAGGAGATGTCGTAGATGGTTATACGGTAAAGGTGATAGAAAAGAATTTTGTGAAGCTCGAAAGCAATGGCGATGTTAAAATTTTGAAAATAGATATGCTATGAGAAATTTACTTTTTTTAAATAGAAAATCAGAACAGGCCACTAAGACTAGCCGGGATAATATTTTCGGCGATAGTGATGCGATTCGCGGACTAAGTAATCTGTACAGTCCCGAAGGCGAAGTAGATGTTCGCAGAGATATTGCTGACGAACTGTTCGACAGCGGCAAGATAAACACCAGCGGACTTGAAAAGGTTCGTCAGGTTCAAAGAGAAAAACCAGGCACCGATGCTGCATTGATAGTCAAGCAGCTTCATCTGGCAAATGATGTCGATATACTGGCAGCCAGGGCCGCTCTTTATGGATATAAATTCGTGGCACTTCACGCCGAGGATGTCGATAGAAATGCGTATTTGAAGCTTGACAAGGCGTATATAAAAAGCAACAGGATCATGCCCGTAAAATTCACTGATGACGGGAAAGGTATTGTTCTGGCAACCAGCGAGCCCGGCAATGTTTATGTTATCGAAGAAGCTAAAAAGCTGGCGGGTCTCAATGTTGAAATCATAGTCTGTAAAGATGAAGATATTGACGCAGTAAGTAAAATTGTCGAAGCCAGCGTGCTTGATTATAACGTTGACGAGATAATGAGCGATATGGATGAGGATGTCGAGCTTATCCAGGATGATACGAATGAAAATGAAGACCTTGAACAGATGGCAGGCGAATCGCCCGTTATCAAGTTCGTTAATTATCTTATAAGCAATGCACTTCACGAAGGTGCAAGCGATATTCACATCGAGCCTAAGGATAAATACAGCAGGATACGTTATCGTATTGACGGGGTACTTTTTGAAACAATGCAGGCACCCTTAAAAATGCACTCTGCGGTTACGTCCCGTCTGAAGATAATGAGCAATCTCGATATTTCAGAACGCCGGCTCCCTCAGGATGGAAAAATAGCGGTTATCGTCGGCGGTCGGTCGCTGGATTTGCGAGTATCAACGCTTCCTGTTACACAGGGCGAAAAAATCGTAATTCGTATTCTCGATAAGAGAAATATTATGCACGGTCTGGATACTTCGGGCATGGAGCCTGATACGCGAAGTATGTTTGAAAAGCAGATAACTCTGCCTCACGGAATTATACTTGTTACCGGCCCTACCGGCTCAGGAAAAAGTACAACGCTATATTCTGCGCTTAACCAGATGGACGGCGATAGACTTAATATTTCGACGGTTGAAGACCCTGTCGAATATGAGCTTGGATTCTGTAATCAGGTACAGACAAAAGAGAGCATCGGCTTATCATTTTCTGCATCGCTTAGGTCGCTGTTAAGACAGGACCCTGATATTATAATGATCGGTGAAATCCGAGATTCCGAAACAGCAAGAATCGCTGTTCAAGCGGCATTGACGGGACACCTTGTGTTATCGACGCTTCATACCAATGACGCGCCCAGCTCGATTACAAGACTTATCAATATCGGGGTGGATCCTTACCTTATAGCAGCATCTTTAAATGCGGTGCTGGCTCAGCGCCTTGTGAGAAAGATATGCGAAAACTGCAAGGAACCTTTTCAGGCACCTGATAGTCTCAGGAGACAGCTTGGATGTTCGGATTTAGATTATAGTCAGCTTTATCACGGTAAAGGTTGTGATAAATGCAGGAACAGCGGCTACCAAGGCAGAACCGGCGTTTACGAACTGCTGGTTATGGATGATAGGTTCCGGAAGATAATAAACGCTGATGCCTCAGCTTCAAATTTACAGAAAGCGTTTGCTGAAAGAGGCGGAAGAAGCCTTTTTGGTGACGGTTTAGCTAAAATCCGCAAAGGTGTTACCACCATAGAGGAAATATTAAGGGTAACGCAGGCAGGCGAGATAGATATGGGAGATGATGTGTCCGAAAAGGAACAGACAGCCCAGCCTGCAAATCAGGATTAAAAAAAATTAGAAGTTATGCTGGACAACTGTGCAAAGTGAGTGGATAATTACCATAAACTTACAGACAGGGGATATAAATGAGTATGGTATGTTACAAAGCCAGGATGGTAAAGGTAAATAAACAGGGAAGATTCACTCACTAGAACACACAGGAAAGGAACCCAAAATGGACATCAAACAAGTATTGGCACGGGCAATTGCAGCTAAGGCATCGGACGTTCACATTAATGTAGGAATGCATCCTGTTTTGAGAATCAATACCGAGCTTGTGCATCTGGATGAGTTCGAAGTTGTTACTGACGAAATGGCCAAAAATATGGTTTTCGGGATGGTAGGCGAAAAAAAATACGCCAAATTCGAAGAAAAGATGGATCAGGATTTTTCCACGACAATCGAAGACGGCAGCAGATTCCGCGTGAACGCACATATACAAAGGGATACAATAGCTATTTCGTTCAGGGCAATATCGTCCTCAATACCTTCTCTTGAGAAGCTGCACCTTCCTATGATAGCACAAGAACTTACCAATCTTCCTCGAGGATTGGTTCTGGTTACCGGCCCTACCGGCTCAGGCAAAAGTACAACGCTTGCGTCGATGATAGATGTTATCAATATCAAATACGGCAAAAGGATTATCACCCTTGAAGACCCCGTTGAATATGCTATGAAAAATAAGCTGTCGATGATTGAACAGCGTGAAATCGGACAGGACTGCCCTTCTTTTGAATCGGGCTTAAAGCACGTTCTAAGACAAGACCCTGATGTTATTCTTGTTGGTGAAATGCGAGACCTTGAGACGACCAGTTCGACAATTACCGCTGCTGAGACGGGCCACTTTGTGCTTTCGACCCTTCATACGGTCAATGCTTCGCAAACCGTCGAACGCGTGATTGATATTTATCCTTCGGGTCAGCAAAACCAGATACGAGCGATGCTGTCGAATACGCTTCAGGCGGTTATTTCGCAGACGCTTTTCAAAAGAATTGACGTGCCTGGGATGGTGCCTTGCGTTGAGATTCTGCTTTGCACCTCCGCGGTAAGAAACTGTATCCGTGAAAATAGAATTTATGAAATACCCAATATAATCGAAACCAACAGAAGAATCGGGATGCAGACGATGGATCACAGTATTGCTGATATGTACAGCAAGGGATACATTGACAAGGAAGAGGCGATTATGCGTTCGACCAATCCCGGCAAGATGAGCAAAACGCTCGATACAGTTGACAGCGAAAAAAGTGCCGCCGCTGGTAAGAAATCAAAGGTGGCAGTAAGATAAGAGTATCTAAAACTACGGAAAAAGTTAGCTAAATACCAAACAAATTCACAATATGAATTTTCGAATGCCCAAGATCGCATCTTTGCGTATTTTGGGCATTTGTGTTTTATTAGTTATAGTTTATATAGAGCACTGTATATTTTCTATCAATAATTTTATCTGCGATACGAAGTTTCTCTATGTAAATTTGCAGGATATAATTGGAAAGCGATTAGTATGGCCTTTTTTGAAAACATGGCAAATGGCAGCCGAGGCAGCTCGGCTGGGGTGGTATCGATGTCAGCTTCTAAAAAAGACGATTTCGATATACTGAAACAGATACGGGAATTTCGTGTTGAGTTTGGTCCTTCTTCAAAGGATATACTTAACTTCACTATGCAGCTTTCGGTGATGATTCGCGCTGGAATTTCCATTCCTGATGTAATGGAGTCTATCGGCTCGCAAGTCGAAAACCGCAAGTTCAAGGCTGTGATACTCGACCTTAAACAACGTATCGAGTCAGGCCAGAGTTTCTCACAGGCCCTGAATGAACATTCGGATATTTTCGGTAATCTCTATATCAACATGATAGCTGCCGCTGAAGTTTCAGGCTCACTTGGATCAATGCTTGATAAGCTTGCTGAATATCTTGATCAGGAGGCTGAAACACGTTCACAAGTTAAAGGCGCAATGGTATATCCTATCATCATCGCGACGATGGCAGTAAGTTCAACGATATTTCTACTGACATTTGTTCTGCCCAGATTCACCGCCATATTTGCAGGCAAAGAACATCTGCTTCCTTTGCCTACCAAAATGTTAATGGCAACAAGCGCATTTATGAGGGGCTACTGGTATTTCCTGATTCCCGCTGCCTGCGCAATAGCCTGGGGGCTTTGGTTTTATTGCACTACCAAGCAAGGCAGAGAAGTCTGGGATAAATTAAAATTAAAGATACCTCTTATGGGTAAGTTGTGCAGTAGTCTTTATATTACTCGAAGCCTGCATACGATGGGCGTGCTTTTCAATGCAGGCGTACCTATACTTGATATTCTGAATATTACCGCGCAGATTGCAGGAAATGTCCATTACAAAAGGATGTGGCTCAAAGTGCATGAGGACGTTCGTCAGGGCAAAAAAATAGCAGCAAGCCTCAGCGAGTTCAGTCTGATGCCCGGCGGCGTTGTCCAGATGATACGCAGCGGTGAAGAATCGGGCACTATGAGCGAAGTCCTCGAGGATGTTACTAATTATTATTCTAGAGAACTAAGAACAACTATCAAGATGGTTACATCGATGATCGAGCCTATTATGATAGTTATCATGGGCGTACTTGTCGGCTTTATCGCGATGAGCGTAATTCTGCCTATCTTTAAGATGTCATCGCTTGTAAGTTCTTAAGGCTGGAAAAAATGAAACACAAATGTAGAAATGGTTTGACAATAATTGAAGTCCTTATAGCGATAATGCTTATAGGCGTGGCAGTGGCTGGGCTTGTTGCAGCCAATGGCTCTTTGACCCAGCTCAATGGAGCAGGCGTTGAGCTAAGCACCGCTGAGTTTCTCATAGAGCAGGTCAGGGAAAGAACCGCTGGAATGGAATTTGCGTCGCTGAACAGTCTCGACAGCAGATGCTATGGCCCTCCCCAGGATGCCGCAGGCGTTGAGCTAGCGGATTATTCCAATTACGAGCAGCAGATAAGGGTTAAACATGTAACCAATGATGACCTTACCGTAATCGACAATACCAGCATCAGTGATTACATCCGCATTAGTGTTGATATAGTTCGGGAAGATAGAATTGTATCATCCGGCAGTTGGATAAGGGCTAAATACTAAAGCAGCACATGGGGTTCATAATGAAATTTTCACGAAAAACCAAAGGCTTCACGCTGGTTGAAATTATCATTGCGGTTGTTTTGGCGGCGATGCTGATGACAGCTCTGGCAGTAGCATTCGACGCATCCGTAAAAAATTATTCCGCTAACGACAGTATTTTCAAGTCTATGAATATGTCGCGTCAGGCACTACAAAGAATGACAACGGCGATACGGACAGCGGGTTCTATCGTTCTGCCCGGCGATGAGGGTACAAATCAATGTACAATTGAAGATGCTGATGGCAAAAGCTATACATATGAGTTTAGAAGTGCTGATAATACACTTTATCTTATAGACAATGATAACTCTAAAGAGTATCTGCTTTGCGGAAATGTGTCTAATTTGAATTTTACCAAGACAACTGGGCTTGTCGGCGAACTTACACTTGTGAAAAATGTTCAAATATCTATGTCTGTAACCATCGGCGGCCAAACAAAGACGCTTAACGCTGCGGCCGTGGTAAGACGGAATATGAGATAAAAATAAAAAAAAAACGCCACAGGTCGGATGACAAGTGGCGCCTTTTGCAATATTTTGCTATATATTCTTAGTCTTCTTTCTTTTTGGCTGCTTTCTTTGCGGGTTTTTCCGCTGAATCTTCTTTGTCTTCAGCCTTTTTCGTTGTCTTCTTGGCTGCGGCTTTCTTAGCAGGCTTTTTCTCTGCATCTACTTCGGAAATCTCAGCCTTTTCGAGAATTTTTTCAATACATTTTTCTTCTCTTACCTGTATTGTAAACTGTGCAAGCGAGCCGTCCTTAATCATATCTTCACGCATCTTTTCAGGTCTTCTGCCTCTTTGTATTGCTACCTGAGCGATATGGCTATTAACTTCAGCGTCATCGACTTCGATCTTGAACTCATCAGCGATTTTGTCCATAATGAAGAAATATTTAAGCTGCTCTTTAGCTTGCTCTTCGCTAGAGGTTCTAAGCTCTTCCATCTGGGCTTCAACTTTTTCTCTTTCTGTGCCACGCATCACCATGTTTATATACTGCCTCTGAAGAAGTCTTGCCGACTGGTCAGCGACAACATCGCCGGGCAGATCAAAAGTGGTATTTTCAAGCAGGTACTTGCGAATATCTTCTGCCATTGCATATCTGCTCTGACGCTCAAGCATATTCTCAGCGTGTTCACGAATTGAGCTTCTCAGCCCCTTCTCGTCTTCAACACCGAATCTGGCAAAAAATTCTCCGTTCATTTCCGCTATCTCAAGTTTCTTGACATCCTCAACAGTAATATCAAGCGTAACCTTCTTATCACGATATTTTTCGTTGTAGAAAGTCTTTGGCACTTCCACAACTGTTGTTCTGACATCGCCTTGTTTTGCTCCTATAAGCAGTTTATCAAGTTCCTGCACAGGCACCCCTGCCACGACACCTTTTTCACGAACAAAAATAGCTGTTCCTTCGTTTGAGGCATCGCTTTCCCCGCCTTCAACGGTTACCTTGACATTGGCAATAATCTGGTCGCCAGATTCAACGGTTGCGCCATCGACAGGCTTCCAGAGACCAGCACCTTTACGGAGTTCTGTCAATTCTTCATCAATCTGTGCATCGGTAACTTCGGCTTTGGGCTTTTCAACCTTGATACCATCAAGTGCCGGCAGCGTGAACTCAGGTCTGACTTCCACTTCGAAATCAAATTTCATCGGGCCAGATTCCGGAAGATTAATTGATTCAATATCAACATTCGGCTCGGAACCTATCATATCAATCTTATTGTCCTTAATTGCAGCGTCGGTCGCATCGGCAAGGAGTCGAACCTTTACCTGCTCGCTGATGTCTTTTCCGAACCGTTTTTCCAGCAACCTCATTGGAGATTTGCCTTTTCTAAAACCTGGAATTGCAGCTTCTCTGCGGAGTTCCTTATAGTCTTCTTCCAGCTTGGCCCTGATTTTCTCTTCAGGGATTTCCACTGAAATTTTCTTTTTACACGGGCCGATATCAGAAATTGATACGACATTTTTAACTTCATCTTTGTTTTCTTCAGTCATTTTCAGACTCCTTAAATTTAATTTATTATTAAAATTCCAATAAAAAACCCTCTGCCTGGTGGTTTTGAGGGTTTACTTTACGAAAAAACAGGCTCTGAATATACTTCTCTCTGCCTGTTCTTCACTTATCAACCATTCCGGCAACCACCGTCGCGCTATTTTATTTAGCCGATACCTTCCCGGAACTATATTTTTAATGCCTTAAAGGCAAAAGCGGGCGATGAGACTTGAACTCACGACATTCACGTTGGCAACGTGACGCTCTACCACTGAGCTACGCCCGCGTCAGGCGAAAAGGTAATATATTAAACTATCGCGCAGGTTTCAAGAGTAATTTTAACAAATTTTCATAAAAAACGGGATAATATATCTGTACTATGAAGACATATGATATAGCCTTATGCAACAATCTACCTTTCCCACCCCTTTAAGACGTAAGAACATAGCAAAAAGTGACAAGAAAAATAAAAAAAAGATTAAATTTCCGAAAATTGTCCGCTTTTCAGTAATCAACTGCTATTTTCGGGGCATTGGAATCTGCATATCCCTTTACCTTTTATTATTTTTTATCTTTTTCTTCTTCTCTGCGTTTTGGCTTTATTATCAGGCGAATTGGAACTTCCGCTATCGGCAATATTTCACGCAGCCGATTTAGGATAAACCGCTGATAGTTTTCCTCGAACAATTCCACACGGTTGACAAACAACACTATCGTTATCGGGTTGGTTTCTATCTGTGTTGCATAATATATCCTCGGGAAGCCAATTTTCTTTCGCGGAACAGATACGGGAGCATTGGTTATTTCCTCGAAAAACTTATTGAGCCTTCCGGTTGAGATTCGCGTCGATGCCTGCTTAAAGAGCTGCTTGGCCAGGTCAATTACACTCTGGATATTTTTTGCATCCTTTGCAGTCGTAAACGCTATCGGTGCATAACGCAATCCCGGCATAACCTTCGTCAGGTAATCGCTGTAATCTTCAGTATCAGCCGTTTCTTTTGCAAGGTCCCACTTGTTGACTACCAGTATGCAGGGCTTGTATTCTTCGGCTATAAAGTTGGCAAGTTTTTTGTCCACCTGCGACACATGCTCGGTAGCATCAATCATAAACAGAACCACGTCGGCTCGCCTGATGCTTCTGGTCGCACGGGTATAGCTATAAAAATCTATATCGTTATTTACTATCTGGCTTTTTTTGCGGACACCAGCGGTATCGATAGCAACAAAAGTTTCGCCATCTTTTTCGAATCGAACATCGACAGCATCACGAGTAGTACCCGGCACCTCCGAAACGATAACACGCTCTTCGCCGACGATAGCGTTGATGAAAGAGCTTTTGCCCGCATTACGCTTGCCGATAAGGGCAAATTTCATAACCTCCTGTTTGGGGGTTTCGCTTGGCATATGTGCAACTTCTTTGAGCACCCTTTCCATAAGCACTCTTTTGTTCATGTTGTTTAATGCCGAAATGCACACAGCTTCGCCGAAGCCAAGCCTTGCAAATTCACCAGCCTGCGGGAAAAGTTTTGCAGTATCCGCCTTGTTGGCTGCGACGACGACCTTCAATTTGGTCTTTCGCAGAAGCTGGGCGATCTTTTCATCCAGCGGCATTATACCGTCGCGAATATCGACCACGAATATCACAAGGTCTGCCTTGCTCATAGCGGTATGTATCTGGGTGGTAATGTGATCTTCGAGTGCATCGGAATCGACGATGCCATAGCCGCCGGTATCGACAAGTTCAATATATCTGTCATCAATCTCAAGGATTGTGCTTACCCTGTCGCGCGTAACGCCAGCGGTAGGGTCAACGATACTTATCATCTGCCCTGCCAGAGCATTAAACAGGCTGCTTTTGCCGACATTTGGCCGACCAACGATAGTTATTACAGGTAATGCCATAAACAATCCTTATCTTATCGAGAATACCAAACGAGGCATTATACCACACTGCGTGAGAAAATGCAAAACGATATGTAAATGCTACTTCGGAGCTTTAATCCCCAACAGTTTCATGACCTTTTGCAGGTCTTCCCATACCCGTTTGCGGTTATCGACCGAATAGTTCCGCAGCAGATACGAAGGATGGTACGTCGGCATCATCTTTATAGGTTTAGCTCCCTCGGATGGGTAATAGTCGATAAACTGCCCGCGCATCTTGCCGATGGCATCGTTGGTTTTCAACAGTGTTTTGGCTGCATGTGCGCCGAGGGCAACAATCACTTCAGGATTGATAACCTCAAGCTGACGCTGGAGAAACGGCAGGCAATGGATGATCTCATCAGGCTTGGGGTCGCGGTTCTCCGGCGGACGGCACTTTAAGATATTACAGATAAAGACATCTTTCCGCTGCAATCCCATCGCACTTATCATATTTGTCAAAAGCTGCCCCGACCTACCAACAAAAGGCCTACCCTGTTCGTCTTCATCTGCCCCCGGAGCCTCGCCGACAAAAACTATTTTGGCGTGCGGATTGCCCTCGCCCGGCACAGGATTGGTACGTGTAGCACCGAGCCCGCAGCAGCAACACTGCTCGATATCCATCGCAATTATAGCGAGTTCTTCGGAAACACTATCGTGAAAAGCAGGCATAACATCCTGTTTTGCAGGTATTTGCGTGCCTTTGAGGCTGAAGCCCTCGACAAAGAATTTATCTATTTCAATATGCTGTTTTATCGCTTTTTTAATATCCATAGGTGGGGATTCTAATGCCAAACGCATAAATATTCAAAAATATTATTCATTTTTATGATATTTTGAATTATTTGTAATAAAATAGGCGTACCTGCGACTTATACATAGAAAACAGCTGCTTTCGGAGTTTTAGATTTAGTGATCAACTGGCAAAATATTATTGAACAGCACGGACGTACTGTCTGGCAAGCTGCATACAGACTGGTGAATAACCATGACGATGCCAGCGACTGCTATCAGGAAGCCTTTGTGAACGCGCTGGATATATCAAAAACTCAGGAAATCGGCAATTTTAGGGCGCTGCTTGTAAAACTTGTCACCGCCAGAGCACTGGACAGACTAAGAAGAAAAAAAACGCACAACAATATAATAGAAAAATTAAAAAATGGAACGCCGGACCGCTCCAAAGACAGTCCATCCGCTAACCTGGAAAATTTTGAATTAAGCCAGCTTATGCTTGAAGCCATTAAAAAATTGAAAAAGAAAGAAGCCCATATTTTCTGCATGAGATATCTTGACGATTTGAGCTATAGCGAAATTGCGGAAACAATGAATATTAAACAGAGTATGGTCGGTGTAATACTTCATAGAACCAGAAGTCGTCTGAAAAAGATTCTGGATTAAATTCAAAAGGTGTAATATGAATGATAAAGATTTTGAAAATTTGCTGGATAAATCAATCGCAGCTTTAAAACAAAATACACAGAACATTACCGCATCTGATGAAGTAAACGAAAAAACACTAAAATTATTGGCGGCAGCAGATAGACGGCCCAATATCCTGTTTAATGACTTCTTGAAAAGTAAAAACTTTAAAACTTTTGCGGCTGCAAGTATTTTACTAATCGCCATGATGGGGTTTCATGCTATTGTCAGCAATTTCGATGCAACAACCCTGGCGTGGTCTGAGGTCAAAAATAATTTTGAGCAAATAGATTTTCTGCATTACTACCACTTTGAAATAAAAAATAACGGTTCTCAAAAATACAGCGAAGGATGGTATATCAATGGCAAAATTTACGGAAAAGATGATACTCAAAACTTAGTTACCGTCGATGACGGGGTCACAAGAATAACATATGATTATGATGGCAACACGGTAAAAACCGAAAAAACCGGCATTGAAAACCCAGCCAGCTTCAAAGAAAGTTTTTCTATTTTTGGAAAAATCACCAAAGGTCTTCTGCGATACAATGACGATGAAATACTTAATCAAATACCGTCTTACGCTGGCAAGGATTTTTTAATCTATAGGTTTGATGCCCCAAAAAACATGAACGAATGGATCGAATCCGTCAATATAACTGTAGGAAAAAATTCGAAACTTCCTGTACAGATGAAAATTTATCAAAGAAAATCCCATGATGATTATGGGCTTTACATTTTCGATTATGAACAGATAGAAATTCCCGAATATCTAAAAAAAGTAGCTCGTATTAACTAAATTAAAACAAAAAAAATTTGAGAACAGAGAAAATGCGCACTTACAAAAACAATTACCGAGCTTTCACGCTGGTTGAACTTCTGGTTGTCATATCCATACTAACATTATTAATCAGCATCCTCATACCAAGCCTTGCAAAAGCAAGAGAACGTGCAAGACGCGTTACATGTATGAGCAACATAAGGCAATGCACCATCGCATGTAATCTCTACGCGGCGGATTTCAATGGTTGGCTGCCGTTAGGCAATATATGGGGAGATGAAAGCAAAGAAGAGGGCTGGCTCGATTTAAACTATCAATCCGCCATGTATATACACTTAAACTATAACATAGATGAGTCCCACGCAATGTGTACATCATGGGCATCCGAAAAAGATAAATATTTTTATACGCCGGCTTCGGTCAACAATGATAACTTCAAGGTAGGCGGAACCAGAATTGGATATGTTTATTACGGTAGAAGATTCGATAAAGAATCAAGCGTGTACTCCCCAATACTTGAAAATGGACAGGTTTACAAAACCCCACAAAGAATATATGATTCCCAAAAAATCTCAAGCAAAACATTATTTTCATGTTTCCATTGGGACGGCATCAGCACAGGCAGCGGCTGGGGGGCAAAGATACCACATATCGGCGGAGGCAAAGGCCAATATATACAGCCTTCGCAACAAAGTTTGATACCTAAGCCGGAAGGACTGGTTATTAGTTACTTAGACAGTTCTTCAGGATGGGTAAACTGGAAAAAGCTGAAATGGATTGAGCAGGCAAGTTCAATCAGATTGTATTTCAGCGATTTTCGATAATTCTATCATCAATGATATTGAAATCAGATTTGCTTATGATACAATAAGTCTTTCTAATGACGAAAGGTTCATAATGCAAATTGAAAATCTTCAGATTTTCTGCGATCTTGTCGAGTCGAAAAGTTTTTCGCGCGCAGGCGAAAAAAACTTCGTCAGCCAGTCGGCAGTATCTCAGCAAGTTTCGCAATTTGAAATGGAATTCAAATGTCAGCTTCTCGATAGAAAAAAAAGGCCCTTTGAGCTTACCGAAGCAGGCAAGGTATTCTATAAGGCTTGCAGGGAAATCCTTACGACATATCAGAGATTCAAGAGCGACCTTTCGCAGATGTCTTCCGAATCCAGGGTTTCAATTAAAATAAGCGCTATCTTTAGTATCGGTATGCATATCCTTCAGGAATTTGTCAGGCAATTTATGTCAAAATATCCCACCAGCAATGTTGAGCTGGATTTCGCCAATTCAGATAAAATTTACAAGGATGTTCTGGCTGGTCAAATCGACATCGGAATAGTGGCAGTACCGAAAAAAGACAGGCATTTCGACGTTTTCGATTTCGTCGATGATGAGCTTGTTCTTGTCTGCAGCAAGAAACATACGCTGGCAGATGAAGCGGACATTGATATTCATCGGCTCCAGATGGAACGGTTTATCACTTTCGGCAAAGACGTACCAACAGGACAACTCATCGACAGCATACTCCAGAAATACGGCGTTGTTGTAAATACCGTGATGGAGTTCGATAATACCGAAACCATCAAACGGGCCGTCGAAATCAATTCCGGCATAAGCATCCTGCCGATTTCGACTGTTATGGCAGAACATCAGGCAGGAACACTTTGCGTGTTGCGTTTCACAAACGAAAGGCTCATCCGCCCATCAGGGGTAGTAATCCGCAAGAATAGGGTTTTATCCGAACAAACAAAATATTTTATTGAATTGCTAACCGGCGAAAAGGGTAAGATTCGAGCAAATGAAATTTAAAGCGGTAATATTCGATCTTGACGGTACGATAACCAAGCCGACACTTGATTTTGATGCTATCAAACATGAGATAGGCATGAAAGATATGTCGATGCCGCTGCTGGAAGCTATGGATAAAATGAGCGAATTTGAACGCATCAGGGCAGAAGAAATTATTTTAAGGCACGAATCGCTGGCTGCGAACAATTCGACACTCAATGATAATGCAGCTGAAACGCTGGAGGCTATTTCAGCCAGAGGGCTTAAAATCGGAATACTAACACGAAATATCGCCAAACATGCTGAGATTGTCGCTCAAAAGCATAACTTAAAATTCGATTTAATTGTTGACCGTTTCACGGGCCCGGTAAAGCCCGACCCATTTGGGGTATTGCATATCTGCCGACACTTTGGTATAATCCCCGCACAAGCGGTAGTTGTGGGAGATTACCTGTTTGATATTTTGAGCGCCAAGTCCGCAGGGTCCGTGGCGATACTGCTGAAAAATAATGAAGACTCCGACGAATTTGCAAAGCACGCAGATTATACAATAGATAATTTGAGTCTTTTGCTGCCTATTATTGACAAAAATGGAGATTGATATGAAAAAAATATTTATCGTGCCTGTTTTAATGTTATGCCTGCCAAGCTTTTGCTTTGCTATGGGTTGCCCGTGCGCCTCTGCCGAAGGTGATATCGTATGTAAAACATCTGCAACAGGCTATTCCAAAGACAAAAAAATAGAAGAGCAAAAACCACAGGATAGCGTCGAAACCGTACTGGCTGGCCTGACAGAAAAAACTGGCAGACTTAAATCATACCAGGCTCAGATAACCTCAACATTCAAACAGCCGCTGCTTGAAACCAGAACCGTAAGAGAAGGCATAATTTATTACCTGAAAAGTGCTGATGAAAATAAACTGAGAATAAATTTTCAAAACCGCAAGGATGATGACCTTGAGCCGGAAAAAGACCGGCAGGAATATATTTTCGATGGGGTTTGGCTTACAAGGATAAACTACCCCACCAGCTATGTCGAAAAACTCCAGCTTGCTCAGGAAAACGCCCCTGCTGATGCTATGGAGCTTGTAGGCGAAAATTTCCCGCTAATAGGTTTTTCTAACATCGAAAAACTTCGGAACGATTTCGATATATCGCTTGTAACGGATTCTAATGACGTAACTTACAAAAATGCAGTCCACCTGAAACTTACCCCAAAAGCCCAAAGTTCCTATGCTGAGCAGTACAGCCAGATGGATTTCTGGGTAGATAAAAATATATCGCTTCCTGTTCGGATACAGGCCTTAACCGCTGAAAAAGATATTTATGACCTTACCTTTACAAAGATAAAATTTAACGGGCCAATCAAAAAGGATACCTTCAAAATCGATTATCCAGCTGATTTTACCGTCGAAATCAAGCCTATGGACAGCCCAAAAAGCTAAAAAAGGCGATAATCACAAGAAAATAGGGGTTTTTAACTTGCAATCACAGATTTTTTCTGCAAAATGATGCAGTTACAGGTAATCTGTACAGTATGGAAAGGATAATCAATGGCGACAGGATTAGTCGTTTACTATTCAAGAAGCGGCAACACCAAAACTATGGCAGAGCTAATCGCCGCAGCTATGGATAAAGAAGGCGTTAAAACCCAAGCCAAAGAGGTTTCGCAGGTCAGCCCAAACGACTTGGTTGAAGTGGACGCGATAGTCATCGGTTCGCCGACATATTACGGCCATATGGCTGGAGAAATTAAAAAGCTTTTCGATGATTCTGTCAGCAAGCACGGCAAACTCGATGGAAAAGTCGGCGGAGCATTTTCAAGCTCGGTCAATATCGGCGGCGGAAACGAAACCGTCATTATGGGCATTATCGAGTGTATGCTCATTCACGGCATGGTAATTCAAGGCGACGCTCAGGGCGACCATTACGGGCCTGTTTCGATAGGCAAGCCGGACGACAGAGTTATAACCCAGTGTAAAAGACGCGGCAAAAAAATCGCAGAGCTTACACTGAAGCTGTTTAAATAGTATAATTTGACAAGCGTTATTGTCATTAAATTTTCTAAACCAATCAGTTTAATTAAATGGAGAACACAAAAATGAAGGAATATGAAGAACTCAAAACGCTGGTAGCAGAAATTGAAGCAGACATCGCCAAAGCAGAAGGCGGCAACAAGGCAGCAGGCACACGCGTCAGAAAACAGATGCAGACCATCAAACAGGCTGCTCAGGTATTAAGAAGCAAAGTCCTTGAAATCAGGTCAGAAGATTAATATCGCATCTTGTGTAATTTTAAAATTTTTAACCTGTTTTTATTAAGGAAAGTGAATGCCACCCACCCAGTTATTTGATATGTCAGGCATCGATTTGAATAAGGTGCTTTTTGACAGGGATGAAATCAAAAAGGAGAACCCGCAGGATTTTGAGATGCAGCAGCTTGACGGGATTATCTGGTATGACAAAGACAGCTTTATGAGTCTTGGTTACAAGGATGTAACGGATAAAGAATTCTGGTGCAGGGGTCATATTCCCGGCAGGCCGTTAATGCCTGGCGTTATTATGGTCGAAGCCGCCGCGCAAATGTCGAGCTTTGCAGTAAAAAGGTTTTACGGCCTTAAAGGTTTTATCGGATTTGCAGGCATTGAAAACGCAAAATTCCGAAAACCTGTCGAGCCAGGCTCAAGACTGTACCTGTTGTGCTACATTAAAGTTTTCAAAAGAAGAAAATTTACTGCTATCGTGCAGGGCGTAGTTGACGACACAATGGTATTCGAATGCGAAGTATCAGGATTGAATGTTTAACAGATGAATTCTGATAAACTTGAACTTTTTGACGGCTGCATAGAAATCGAGCCGGACACAAGTTTTGAGACAATCTCAATAATCACCCCTTCTTCAAAAGGGGTGATTTTATTTACGGATGCCAACGATACCGCTGTTCAGCTTTTGATTGCCGCAAATATACGAAGAACCGTGCGTGCAAAACTCTTCACCGAGGAACCCCAGCAAACCAAAAGGCGCACAGACCTTACCGCGATAGTACGCAAAATTTATTTCCATAAATGCTGGGGCGAATTTGAAACTGGCCTATGGCATTACAGAATCGCCAAACAAATCTATCCGCTAAATTACGCAGAACAGATAGCGTTTGCAAATGCGGTGTATTTAAAGATTGACCCCTCCGCAAATTGGCCGGAATTTGCAATAACGGAATCGCCGGCATCAAATGGTAAATCCGTTATATTCGGGCCGTTTGATTCGCGCAAATCGTATGGTATTTACAGCGAAGCTATCATAGAGGCGTTTTCGCTTTGCAGGCGTTCCCAGTGCATTGACAATCCGCAAAAGGCAATGTCGTGTCCGTATCTGCAAATGGGGCTCTGCGATGGGGTCTGCATTGGAAAGATATCACGAGGGGAATATCTTGAGCGTATTAAAAAAGCTGTCGATGCTGCGGGCGAGCCTGCGTTAATCCTTGAAGCGTTAAATGCTAAGATGCTTGCACTGAGTGGGCAGATGAAATTTGAGCTGGCCCAGAGCGTAAAGGATAAACTCGAAGAATTCAGTAAGCGGCTGAATAGTTTTTACTGGATTAAGGAACTGTCGAAGCTGGCGGTGCTGCATATAGATTTGTCGGATAAAATTAAAATCAAAGGCCGAAAAACCAAGATACAGATGTTCGCTGCATTTTTAATAACTGCACGCGGCATCAGCCAACTTGAAAAATTCGATATCGATGGGGTGGACAAAATCGTTGAAACAATTCGAAGCGTCGTAAATCTGCCGCGACAAACCAGGAATACTCAAGACCTTCGGGAACCGCTTTCGCTATTTTCGTATTACCTTTATAAGTCGAATCGTCCGGGAATCTGGATTGGCTGTGATGGACAAATTGATACTTCGAAAATCAAATCGAAGATTACGCAAATGACACAGATTTCTTAGTCATTTTTTTAGACACGGATTTGTATAATAATCAATTCGCTTTAATCTCTATTAATGACTCGGCAAACTCCCGCAACTTTTCATCGCTCATTTGTTTATTGGCAGATAGACTCATAACCGTTCCATTCTGCATGACAATCATCATCGTAAATCGTTCATCGCTAAGGTTTTTAATATCAAAGAAATCCGGCTTTGCCTTTGCGAAACTTTCCAGAAAACGTTGTGCATATATTTGACCATTTGGATGACCGTAAAGCTTAATACCATTAGGAGTCTCAAAAACAAGTTGCTGCTTGGGTATCCACACCATTTTTGTCAAGTCATAACAATTTCCCTGCCCTAATATTATTATGTTTCCATCATTGCATACTATGCCGGTTACATACATTTTTTCTCTTGAGCCAAGCGGGTCAAGAATTTCTATCATACAAAGCTTCACTATCGGCGGTAATTTTCCAACAGTATATGCAGTATGGTTAAGTCCTTGTCGAATATCTTCTGCGGTGATCTCCTTGGGTTCAACAGGCCTGTAATCCTTGACTATTGTTTCAATCTTGTACCCTTCCGGAGCATCGGTACTGAATGCGGATGGGCCAAGATTGAAATCAAATTCAAATTCATCATTGAAAATGGTTTGCCCCGCACCAAACTCAGATTTAGGGTGTTTAATTTCTATTTCAACCGGAAGCTTTGTCTTCTCGTCAACCCAAACGGTGAAATCATTGTATACATTTGGCTGATGTCTGAATCCATACAAGGTTTTCCCATCCTGTTTTTTTGTGCCAAGTTTTTCTACGGCTTTCTGCTCAAACTGTTTGACCATATCTATTATGTCAGGGTCCTCTTTTGGGCCAGCTCCAATAAGCTTGGTGAGAGTACCTATTTTCTGAGCCGTATGAAGTTGTAAAATTATTACATCCGTGCCTCGCATATCAAAAATCTGTATGATGGCGCCGTTTGCAACTTCCTGCCGCCGCTGCGAAAGGTTCAGGTGGTAAATATTCATTGTTGGCAACTGAGGGCCTTCTTCACGAACAACCCGTTGACGGCATTTGTATTTTGTATAGCAGTTAAGCTGTTCAACTACTTGTGCCCAACCAACAGACGATGTTTTTTCAAAAATACTGATTCCTGCAATTACTGCTGCAATAGCTACCGCAGCGGCAGCGAATTTAATTATTGTCTTATGCATTGTGATTCTCCTTAGGTATTCAAAGCGAGGTTTGCAGGCAATGACAGGTTTTTCATTTTTGATGCGATTCATAACAGAATCTTTTACGGAGCCTGTGCTGTTTACAAACTCGCTCAGTTTTTTTAGTTTTTGTTCGATATTATTTTCAGTAGTCATTTTCGACATTCTCAACATTTATTTTATTCAGCACGGAGGCTGGTTAATCGTTTCGCAAGAGTTTTTCTTGCCCGTGAAAGCAGAGATGTCGCAGAGCCGACCGGTCGGCATGTAATTCGTGCGGCATCATCTACGCTATGGCCATCGAAGTATCGCAGGGTAATTAAATCACGTTGCGAAGCCGGAAGTTTCATTATCGAATTAAGCAATTGCGCGTTATCCTGGTCAAGCTGGCCGTTGCGATTATGGGCTGGTATATCCTCAATTTGTTCAAGGCTAACCTGATGTTTTTGCTTTTTCAGGATTTCGATGGAGCAATTTTTTGCGATTTTTAATAGCCACGATTTAAAAGCATCTAAATTTTTCAATGAGCCCAAATTTTTGTAAGCGGTAATAAAAGTATCCTGCGTTGCATCATCGGCATGATGAATATTCTTGAGAATACCAAGGCACACCATACGCACGAGATTTTCGTATCGCTCGACAAGCTCCGAAAAAGTCTCTGTCTGGCCAGACAAAACAGATTTAATTACGTCTGAATCTTTTATCAATTTTTTACTCCAGCTGAAGGTCTTCTGATATTATGAGGGCAGAAAGGGGGAAAATGCGACAAAATTTTATCGGAAAATTGCAAAATGTGACTGATTTTATATATAACCCCGTCAAACGGCGGGCCAAAGACCACACCCTTGCACTGGTTCCCCGCCTGCGCGTGGATGACAACGCAAAGTAATAAACCACCCCGGCCTTCGGCCACCCCGCCTTGGCAGGAGGGGAACTTAATTATCCGGCAATAGCGATTTCGGCTGCTGTTAGCCGTGCTGTTTCAGGCGGTCAAGTTCATCGAGGCACATTTTTTTCTGGCCGGGGTCTTTGAGCCTAATCTGCGCACGTTCGAGATATTTGGCCGCCAAATCATTCTTCTTCAAATACCGTGCATAAACCACGCCTAGCATCAGTTCAACCTGCTCGGAATAATGATAGCTGCTGTAATGGATCAGAAATTTTTCATAGGCTTCGGCGCATTCTTCCCATTTGCTCATAGCCATAAGCTGATTGGCAACATCAAGCATCTGTGCCCTGCCCAGCACCTGAGCCGAATCCAGTCTGGTCAGTTCAATGTATTTCTCCGCTGCTGATGTCATATTGCCGGAATCTATATAGCTTGCAATCTGGTCGCGAATCTGCTGAATATCCCGAATCTGCTGCTCCTGCTGTGGGGTAAGCTCTCTCTGCCTGGCAACGACCTTTTTCGCCCTGCCGCTACCGTCAAAGCCCTCTTCGACCATTTGCCTGAATTGGCGGCGCTGATTCCACCGTTTAAGCATCGACCACATATCAAATGCGCTTCGCTGAATCAATCCTGTGCCCAACATCAGCATTATCGAAAGAATACCGAAAAGATAGCCTGACAGGTGCGCATCATAAGCAACATTATGCGTTCTTCGCTCAATGACGTTGTCCCACACTATCATTTTAAAGCCGATGAAATAAAACGCCGGCAAATCGAAAGTTCCGATGATTAAAAACCACCAGATAACCGTTATCAACGTCTGCGGAAACAGCACCAGATATGCACCGGTAACCGCGGCGATGGCACCGCTCGCCCCGACAAGGGGAATATCGCTGCCGTGAATAAGGCAGTGGCCAAATCCAGCAAATATGCCGCCAGCAAGGTAAAAACACAGATAGCCTAAATGGCCGAGCTTGTCGTTTACGTTGTTGCCGAAAATGAAAAGAAAAAACATATTGCCGAGAATATGCCCAATTCCGGCGTGCAAAAACGCATATGTAACAAACTGATGCAGTGCAGGCTCTGAGGGGCTTAACTGGAAAGCTTGCGCCCAAGGTCTCAAAGTGTCCATAGTGCCCTGCATCGTCTTGACTGGATACCACGACAGCAGAAAAATAGCGATGTTGGCCACTATAATGGCATAATTCATATACGGGGTCTTTTTTAAAACGACATTGGTTCTAATCGGCAAAATCATTAAAAATCTCTACACTAATTACAATTAAACTGAATACAGACTAAACACTGGGGCATTTTAACTGGGCAGGCCTTTTTCTACAAGTATAAAACATCCCTGAATCCTTTTGACGACAGCGATGTTGAGGTATATAATCAACACTTATGAACATCGACCCAAAAAGAAGAATCCGAAATTTAAAATCGGAGCTTAAAAAGCTCAATATTGATGCGATGCTGGTTACAGGGTCGTCCAATGTCAGCTATCTCAGCGGCTTTACCGGACATGACAGCTGGCTGATTGTTGGGCCTTCGCAAAATTATCTCATCACGGACTCCCGATATACCGAACAGGCCAGGAAACAGTGCCGCCACTGCAAAGTTATAGAACGCAAAAACTCCCTTTCCAGTGCGGCGGCGGAAGCACTCAACAAGATAGAGTCCATAAAGGTTGCTGGAATTGAGGATGATGTTCGGCTAGATATTTACAAGCTTGTCCGCAGAAAATTAAACTCGCGATTGATCGCGGTTAAACAAATCGTCGAAAAGCTGCGTCAGGTAAAAGACGACCAGGAAATCGCTTTCATCCGAAAAGCTGGTGATATCGCCATCAATGCGTTGAGGTTGACGCTTGAGCAAATCAAGTGTGGAATGAGCGAGTGCCACTTGGCGGCGATGCTGGATTATAATATCCAGAAACAGAGTTCCAAGCCAGGCTTTGATACGATTGTGGCGTTTGGCGAAAACGCATCCCAGCCGCATTATCAGCCAGGTGCGGTAAAGCTCAAGAAAAATGATACGATACTGATTGACTTCGGAGCCAGGTACAATGGCTACACGTGCGATATAACAAGGTGCTTTGCGTTTGGCAAGGCGAATAAAAAATATATCACTGTCTATGAAGCGGTTCTGGAGGCCCAGCAGGCGGCGATAGCAAAAATCGCTGCGGGCGTATCCGTCGGCGAAGTGGAGCGGGCTGCTCGTGATGTCATTACCAAAGCAGGCTTGCCGCAGTACGGCCACGGCACAGGCCACGGGCTAGGGCTTGATGTGCATGAGATGCCGACAGTCTCCGAGAAAATCACTGTCGGAAAACTTATGGTCGGCCAAGTGATAACAATTGAGCCTGGAGTGTATATTCCGGGCAATCTGGGCATTCGCATCGAAGATGATGTAGTTGTTACAAAAAAAGGATGTAAACTGCTAACCCCCAGCGACTTTAAAGACCCCAAAGCAATCAATAATCTATCGCAGTTGTAGCAAATGTCAAGCGACTTTCAGACCCGCCTGATAACCACCGCAGTCGTGTCGTCCAATTGCTGGGCACCTTCAGCAAAGGAACTAACAGCGGCATCAATGGTGTTTAGGATAGACTGGGCAGAATAGGCTGCGCAACCACTAAGGGTCTGACAAAGCCTGTCAGTGCCGAATTGCGCCCTGTCGCTTGTCCTTTGCCATTCGACAAAACCATCGGTTAAAAGCAGTAGAATGTCGCCAGACTCCATTTTCAGCTTGGTATGCGGGCCATACTGTTCAGCCGCATCAAGACCCAGCGGAATGCCATCACCGCCGAAGGTACAGATATCTCCTGTCGATTTGCGATAGAACAGCGTTGGCCCATGGCCTGCGGATATAAGTTCGACCGTGCCATCAGGCGACAAGATAGCAATGACCATTGTGATAAATCGGCCGGTACCCTTGAGGTCATCGAAAATCAAACTATTGATTCCAGCCAGCAGCGCCTCTGGATCAGGGGTTGACGGAGCAGTTGCTCTCCCATACGCCCGGCACACGGCCATCACCAGCGCCGGGCCAATGCCATGTCCGGTTACATCTGCCAGTGCCACAACCAGTCGACCGTCCGGCATCTGCTGCCAGTCGTAATAGTCGCCGCCAGCCTGCTGGGCAGGACGTGCCATGCCGGCAATATCGAAGTTTGGAATTGTCGGCGGAGTCGAGGGCATCAGCCCCATTTGGATATCCCGCGCAATCGAAAGATCATGTTCAATGTTAGCCAGTTCACGGCGGGCCTGTTCAGCGGCGATGGTTTCCGCGACGGCCTGCGTAACATACACACGGGCTTGCGCGGCGATAGCGGCCGCAGTAATACCAATCAGTACAAGCATAAATCCATAGCTGAACATCTGCGACCAAATATCTGAGTTGATTTTCGATGAATGAATCACCCATATAGTCAAAACAGCATGAGCTGCCCCCGCAGTTACACCCGTCCATAAACAGACCATTGGCCGTAACCGCAGAATATAGAGCATCGTAACTAGCGGCAGTACAAGAATGACCGGTGCAGAGAGACTGCCGTATCCGCTATGTGGGGAGAATTTCTGAAGAATCACCATTACGGTAATTGGCATCGCCAAATCCACTATGACGCTGACAATCCCGCCAGTACGGTTTTTACGCCCTTTCGTAAGATCAGTCTTTAGCCGCCAGCAAGCATCAAGAAAAACTATAACTTCAAACACTATTCCAAACAACAAAAGACAAATAGCCGAGAAAATAATAATTTTTGATGACGCAACGCCTCCTCCAATCCAGCCACGCAACAGTACCATAAACAGTAGCGACACCCAGACAAATGCGAGCAGGCTGGCACGCCATTGTTCGCTGCGAAGTAAACGGCTCTGAAACGCCGGGCTGGAGATGATAGCAAGTTGTGTGCTGTCCGTAATTGTTTTTCCATCTGTTTTCATGGCTATTCACATCTTTCAATTTAAAAACGTATCTCAATAATCGTAAGGTCATCATCCAGCCTGATAGAGTTGGAATATTTCAAAAGTTCCTCTTCCAAAGCTTCTTTCTGAAGAGGCTTCTGTGGATATCCCTGTTTTTTCAGAATACGAATCAGCCCTTCAGTGCCAAGCAGTATGCCCTCTGCATTTTTGACTTCAACAGCGCCATCGCTGAAAAGCAATAAGCAGTCCCCCTGATGAATTTCAGCGGATAATTCCTCATAGTCGGCATCTGCCATAAGGCCCAGTGGAAATCCTTCGCTCTTGAGGCATTCATAACTGCCGTCGGCATGCATCAGGACTACTTCCGGGCCGCCTGCACTGGCAAACCTGAAAACATGTTTGTTCATATCAACTAATCCGCATAGTGCCGTAGCGAAAGACCCCTCCGCCTTCATCACCGCTGCAAGATCCTTGTTGACACGGCTGACAAACTCTACTGGATTTTTTATCAGCATATGATATCGATTCCATAGTGAACTCAGGTGCATTGTATAGAGTGCCGCAGCGACACCATGCCCCGTTACATCGGCAAGCACAAGGCCATACTGGCCATTGCCAATATCTTTGATCGAATAATAGTCCCCGCCTATGATGCCATGCGGGATGTAATGCGTTGTAAAAGTCAGCGAAATGCCTTTTGGAACATCTTCTTTCATCGCCATTTGCTGGATTTCCTTGGCACGTTCCATATCATGAACAGTGGCTGAGGCATCTCGGAATGTCTCTACGCCGCCAATCACTTTCCCCGAATCATCTAAAATAGGGGCGACGACAACCTCCAAAGGTATCCTCTTGCCATTTGCGCCTTGCGCATATACAAGTTGGCCAACCTTGCTTAACATACCGGTAACCATCGCGCGATGAAGAGGGCAAAATTCACTTCCGCACAGCTTGTGACCATCCTTGTCAATATGGCAAAGAATATCGTCGAAACAATGTTTCCCGATAACGTCCTCCTCTCGCCAACCAGTGATACTAACCGCTCGCTTACTCCAATAGATAATCCGCCGTTCCGTATCACAAACATAAATACCGTCGTAGAGAGAATCTATCAGAGCCTCAACGGTTATATTTTTCATAGATTCCATATTGTTCCAACTTTCTTTAATATGTTTTTATATTTTATGGCTGCATTTACTTCCGCGAGAGCTTTACCATATATACGCTATTGCCTTTTTTATTGTATTCGACACTGTCCATGTATTCCCGCATCAGCACAATACCTCTTCCGGTAACGCTATTAATATTTTCATCCTGTCGAGGATCAGGCACAGTATTCGGCTTAAACCCACACCCTTCATCCGTGATTGATATCTCAAACTTATCCGGTGTGATTAAATACTCCACAATTATGCGTTTAAGCGGATCATACTGATTGCCATGTTCGACAGCATTGATCATTGCCTCCTCAATTGCCATGTGAATGCCAAAGATTTCATTCTTAGTGAAGTCATCAGGATTGATTTCTCCCACTATCTCTCTGCAAAGTTTACGCGCAATGTCGCTGGAACTTTGAATAACTATCGTTTTCTGCATAGGGCTTTCCGTCAAATCTTTGGTGCAGCTATGCCGCACTACTGGAGGCTCTCCACGGCCGCGTCAACATCTTTACGAATATCAAACACCTTATTCAGCCGTGTGATCTTAAAAACCTCCAAGATTTCCGAGGCAATCTCGCACAGTCGAAGCTTCCCACGCTTTTCATTTATCGCCGAATTTACTTTTATCAGCACGCGAAGTACGGCCGATGAAAGAAAAATCACATTTTCAAAATTAAGCACAAAATTCACTACATTTGCCTTTTTAATCATTTGGAGAAGTGATTGTTCCAGTGAAGCAATTTCGGTGTCTTCAATAAGCTGCGGTGTCAACAAAGTGATAACAATCACATTTTTTATATTCTTCGTGGCTATTTGAGGTTCTGTAGCTGCCATGCGATGCTCTCCTTAAAAAAATAGTTTATAAGTGTTTTTAAATACAAAATCACATCAACTTACTGTACCTTTTTAATGATTTGGTCAAGCTTCTCGGCCATTGCAGCATCCACCTCCGCCAGCAGTTTCTGCTGCACACGGGCATCATCAACCTGGTCCATCAGAAGATAGGTCAATCCGAGTCCCACATAGGCTTCGGCGTAATCCGGCTTCATCGACTGTGATTGCGTGAATTGCATTAAGGCGGCCTGATAGGATCCCACACGAAGTGATTGAATGCCTAAAAACAGATATGCTTCCGGAAAAACAGGCTGATGAGTGACTGCCTTTTTGTATTCCGTCGCGGCTTCACTGTGCAGACCGGCTTTGTCCAATAAGATTCCTGCCAGGAAATAAGCTTCGGCATATTGAGGATTCGTATCAATCGCTTTCCGAAGGGCCACCCTCGCCTGTAACCCCTGATCTGCCAGTTGATAAACGAGTCCAAGATGTAAATAAATTTCCGCCACATCCGGCTTCAGCTCAATCGCCTTTTGATAAGCCTCGATTGCTTTTGGATAATCTCCCTTAAGAGAATATATCCGCCCAATAAAATACAAAGGGCCTGGGGCCTGTGGATTATCCTGTGCCGCTTTTTGACAGATTTCCATCGCCTTTTCCTGTTCCCCTCGGCGGAAATATATCCACCCCTTTAAAACCTCCGCCCGTGTGAATTTAGGGTCAATCTTGAGGCATTTGTCACACGTTGATTCCGCGTCTAAATAGCGTTCCATGACAGTATAAGTCCAAGCCAAGGTGTACAAGTTTTCAATATCATATTG
>CAMDDF010000005.1 GCA_945890885.1 Candidatus Kuenenia stuttgartensis
GTCAAATAGAATTTATGCCGATTATGATGCCCTGAGAATCGCAGCAGTTGATGCCTGGCAGCAAGTTTGCCTTGAACCTGCTATGCTCCGTTCGATTTGCCATTGCACATACATTGAGCGCAGTTATTTATTATAAATGGTATTAGGGCTTACTTAAGATAACATTTTATCGGCAGGTAGGCTGATATGCATCATATCCTATTGCTATTTTTGTAAGTAAATTGCTATGTCAAATCAGCATTCAGGCATTTATAAGACGATGATGCCTTCTCTGATGGCGAACTTTATGAGGCCGGCCAAATTGTCCACTTTAAGTTTGGCCATTATTTCCCGCCTGTAAGCATCAACAGTTTTTGAACTTATATCCATTTCAAAAGCGATTTCTTTTGTGGTTTTACCCAGAGCCAGCAGGCGGACAACTTCATATTCTTTTCCGGTTAGGGCGGATGGGTCGCCACTTGAGCCGTCGCGCAGTTTAGATACATAATTATTAATCAGGACGCTTCTGGTTCGCATGCACAGATATGTTTCATTATCGTCATGTATCGAATTAATCGCACGGATGAATTCGCTGAAAGCTGATTCTTTGTGAATGTATGCCGATGCTCCGGCTTTTAGAATTTGCTCGATAATATTTTTTTCCAGGTGTGCAGAGAGAGCTACTATCTTTATGTTGGGGTTTTTCTGGTTGATTGTTTTTGTGGCTTCTATGCCGTCAAGGTTTGGCATATTGACATCCATAATGACAATGTCAGGGGCGATATCGAGTGTTTTTTCGATGGCTTCTTTGCCATGGCAAGCTTCGCCGACCACATCCATGTTGGGCTGGTTTTTGATTAAAAATTTCAAACCATCGCGCATTATTCTGTGGTCATCGGCCAAAAGAATCCTGATCGTTTTCGATTCAGTCATAAGCTGTCCCATTTGTACTATTAAAGTACCGGTTAAATCCCAAACAGATTTTACCCAGAACCATTTCAATATCAAGAAAAAAATACCGTAATTATAAATCGGGATTATAGCATTTTAAGTTTTTGCATATCCTTTGCTGATATGCAGTATATGAAAACATATTCAATAGAATTGGTTCTCTTAAGTTCAGCTTATAGAGCAGGTGCCTCCGCCCAATTTGCTTTTATAGAGTTTTTTATTATAAGGCAGTTTCATCAACAGCATTCCCATCATGCAATTATCGGTAAGCCCGGCATAAACCAGGCCGCTGCCAACGAAGGCCGATATAAAGATAAATCCCCAACTTACAAGCCATCCTAATATTATACCTGTTAAGACCAGACTTCCTGCGATAATCCGCACCTGTCGTTCCAGAGATATTCCACCTTGACCTTTAATGACCGCAAGTTTTTCCTTCTGCCAGCGAGCGATGCCGCCTTCAATTACTTTTACCGCATTGATTCCTGAATGCAAAAGCATATCCGCCGCCATAGCCGCACGGTTGCCGCTATGACAGAGAACCAGATATTTTTGCTTTGATTGGCTCAGTTCGCCGATTTTTGCGGAAATCATATCGATGGGGATATTAATTGAACGCTCAACATGCACCTGACTAAACTCCAAAGGAGTTCGCACATCAAGAATTTTTGTCTGCGGGTCTTTTTTCAGAAGCGATGAGGCCTCTAGCGGCGAAATCATCTCCAGAGATGCTGCTTCGCCTTTCTGGTTTACGCGTATGATGTTGTCAATATTAAATGGCTTGGGAATAACTTTCGCCCGCATATTTTGCACAAAGGCTTCTTTATTTGTTTCCTTCAGGAAAGGATTGTCTGCTTTTTCTTTAGTTATGGTTGACGTTCGCTGTTCATGATAGTCATGCCCGGGGCACAATATAGTCTCATCGGGCAAAGCTTTTAATTTTTGTAAAGTGTCGAACATCGATTCAGGCGAACCGTTTTGGAAATCTGTTCGGCCGACGCTGCCGATTAAAAGAACATCGGCGGAAAACAGTCTGCCTTCTCCATACAGGCTTATCGCATCATCCGTATGTCCGGGCGTATATATAACCTTAAAGTTGCTGTCGCCGACGGTTATCTGGTCATTATCCTTAAGCCGCTTGTTTGCAACATCAGAGATGGCTTTTTCATGCATTAAAACCTGGGCATTAAACTTTTTCTTCAATACCGCAGCAGAAGAAAAATGGTCGGCATGCGTATGCGTATCAACTATGAATTTAAGGGTAAGCTTGTGTTTAGCCAGATAATTTCCGTACTCGTCCACTAAGCTTATGTGCGGGTCAATGACCATTGCCTGTTCGTTCGAACTTAGGACGTATGAGTAGCAACTGCCGGCAACAAATTGTTTTATCATAAATGTCCACCCTTTCTATAATTTAAATCGATCACGGCAAATATGCCGCTTGTCATTGTACCTGACCAGAACAGTTTTGCAAATATAATCGGAATCCAGCTTTCCGTTGGCCGTCTGAGGTGTTTTTTTATCAAAAGTGGTGATAAGATAGGAGATTTACGCTTGAAATCGTCTAAATCTTAGGATATAAGAGATTTACCGTAAATAAAGGATTATTGCTGGAATATCAAATGGCCTCAAATTTACCACTTACAAATGGATTCAACATAGCGTCTTTATCGCCAGAGGGCAAAAGCTGGCACTTTGTCGGTATCGGCGGAATAGGAATGAGCGGCCTGGCGAAAATGCTGCTCAAAAACGGCATCAAAGTTTCCGGCTCGGATGCATCGGATAGCCCTGTCATTAAAGCACTTACCAGGCTTGGCGCAGATGTGAAAATCGGCCATAGCAGTATTAATATCCCCGATAATACCCATTCGGTGGTGGTTTCGGCGGCTATAAAGTCCGAAAACCCAGAATACCAGAGAGCTGTCCAGATGGGGTTGAAAATATACAAATATGCCCAGATGCTTGGCAAAGTTATGGCTGCATACGATGGGGTTGCGGTATCAGGTACCCACGGCAAAAGCACAACAAGCGGCTGGCTCAGTTTTTTACTCACCAAAGCTGGTATGGCACCCAACTGGATAGTTGGCGCTGATATCGTTCAGCTTGGGGATTCCAACGGTGTAGGTAGCGGGCGGTGCTTCGTGGCAGAATCATGCGAATATGACAGAAGTTTCCTGAATCTTTCGCCCAAAATCGGGGTTATTCTTAATATCGAGCAAGACCATCTTGATTATTATAAGGATGAAGCGGACATAATTGATGCTTTTGTGGATTTCGCGGCCAATATCCGTGATGAAGGCGTAATTATTGCCAACGGAACGGATATAAATGTTCAGCGGGCACTTGAAAAGGCCTCGAAAAAGCTGGCGGCGACCAAACATTACAAAATCGAGACTTTCGGTTACGGCACAAATGCAGCGTTTTCTGCTCGTAATATCAGTGATAATCAGGGACTTAGCGAATTTGATATTTACCATTACGATAAATTTCTCGGCAGGGCGACAATTTCTCTGCCGGGGCACCATAATGTGTTAAATGCTCTTGCGGTTGTCGGGGCGGCGGTGAATCTTGGGGTTGAGCCTGCGAAAATTATTGAGATTTTACCGCAATTTACCGGAATGGATCGCCGGTTAATGTTGAAAGCTCAGCAAAATGATATTACAATAGTTGACGACTATGCTCACCACCCGACGGAAATTCGTGCGGCTTTGCGTGCTATACGCGAGCGGTATAATCCACGGAGGCTGATTTGCGTTTTTGAGCCGCATCAGTACAGCAGGACGAGATTTTTGCTTGATGATTTTGCTCAAAGCTTCAAGTTGGCCGATATAACTATTGTGCCGGAGATTTATTTTGTTCGTGATACCGAGCAGATGAAGCAGCAGGTCAATGCCCAAATCCTTGTGGAAAGGATTACCGGCAGAGGTTCGACAGCTCTTTTCCTGCCGGGTTTTGATAATATAGTTGAGTATCTGAAACATAATGTAAAGCAGGGCGACCTTGTGGTTACGATGGGCGCCGGAAATATTTGGAAGGTTGCAGATGAATATATTCAGTGGCTTGGAAGGAATAGTTGAAAAAGACGTCCCATTGGCACCGTTTACCTGGTACGGACTTGGCGGAAACGCTGATTATTTCATAAGGCCCAAAACGATGGAGCAGCTTTCGCAGGCTGCAAAGCAGTGCAGCGAAAACGGAGTCAACATTTACGTTCTTGGCTTCGGCTCCAATTTACTGATTCGCGATGAAGGTGTTCGCGGCGCGGTGATTAAGCTGGAGGGGCAGTGTTTCTGCGAAAAGAAATTTCAGGGCGAACTGCTGACTGTCGGCGCAGGTGAAAATGTAGGAAAGCTTGTGCTGGATTGCGTTCGCAAGGAGTTGTCGGGCCTTGAGGCTTTGACTGGCATACCTGGTTCTGTCGGCGGCGCTGTCAGAATGAATGCCGGAGGCAGCTTCGGCGATATTGGCGGTTCGGTGGAATCCGTTACGCTGATGGATAAGTTCGGGAATATTTACGAAAAATGCAAACCGGAGCTAGTGTTCGATTACAGAACGGTGAATATAACTGCAAAATTTGTTCTCGGTGCAAAAATAAAACTTACCCGTTCCGAGCCTGACACGATACTTCGTACGGTAAAAGAAATATGGATATACAAGAAAAACTCTCAGCCTTTGAATACAAAAAGTGCCGGCTGTGTATTTAAAAACCCAAGAGGATTATCATCCGGTGCGTTGATTGACCGGGCAGGGCTAAAAGGCCTCAGCATCGGCGGAGCTGCGGTTAGCGATAAACATGCAAACTTTATCGTGGCCAATAAGGGCTGCAAGGCAAGCGACGTTGAGAAACTGATAGGCACGATAAAGCAGCGTGTAAAAGAGAAATTTGGTGTTGAACTTGAGCTTGAAATTGAAATCTGGTAAGCGGGTTTTCATAAAGGATTCGGCGGTATAATGGCAAAGGATTGTTGCGTAACGGTTTTGATGGGCGGCGAAGGCGACGAGCGGCAGGTTAGCCTCGAAAGCGGCAGATGCGTTGCGCAGGCTTTGCGAAATACAAGCATCAAGGTAATCGAATCTGATATTACGCTGAAGGATATGTCGATACTCGATAACAAGCAGGTCGATGTTTTTTTTGTTGCGCTTCACGGCAAATTCGGCGAAGACGGCCAGCTACAGGAAATCCTGGAACGGAAAAAATTGAAATATACCGGCTCTGGTACTGAGGCAAGTAAACTTGCGTTCGATAAGATACTGTCAAAAAAAGTTTTCGTGGAAAATAATATCCCAACGCCGGAGTGGGTTGAGGTTTCAGAATTCATCGAGGAAAAGGCCCTTGTCAAGGCGATAGAGCGGCTTGGCGGAAAATATGTTGTAAAGCCAGCCTGCCAGGGAAGCTCGGTCGGGATTGAAATGCTGAATAATCCGCTTGATGCTGCCCGCGCAGCAACGGTGAGCTTGGTGAGGTTTGGCCCGACGCTGGTTGAAAAATTTATTCCAGGCAGAGAGCTGACGGTCGGGATACTTGGCGAGAAAGCCCTTCCGATAATAGAAATAAAAACCAAACAAATTTTCTACGATTATCAAGCCAAGTATATTGATGATAATACCGAGTATCTTTTCGATACTATTAAAGATGAGTCGCTCACAAAAAAGATTCAGGCTATGGCGATGAAATGTTTTAATGTTCTTGGGTGTCGGCATTTGTCGCGTGTTGATTTTCTGCTTGATAGTGAAAACAATCCTTACGTACTTGAGGTTAATACGATACCGGGAATGACATCGCATTCGCTGCTTCCAAAGGCTGCTGGCAAAGCGGGGATGAATATGACTGAACTTTGCAGTAAAATTGTAAATCTGGCACTGGATTAAATATATGGCAAAAAATAAAAAAAACAAACTATTCAGTTTCAGTTTCGGCAAGAGAAAAACAAAGGCTCAGGTGAGCCATCGCAAAGATGCTGCATTTCTGGCGATAAAGATTATTCTTGCTGCTGTTTTGGTTGGGGCCGCTTGCGTGGGGTTGTGTTATCTTGACAAAGAATTTGTCAAGCCGCAGACCGGAGTCGGTGCCAAGTGGGTGAAGATGGATCTTGTCGATGCGCCGCGGTGGATCAGCAACGATCTTCGCAGAGCGATATATACAACAGCTGGCGACAACAACGGCTGGTTTTTGCTTGATGAAAATACTGCGGATAGCGTGTATTCCAAATTGAAAAGTTTTCCATGGCTTTATAATCTCAAGGTCAAAACAGACCCTAATTCGATAACGGTTTCTGCGGAGTATTATAAGCCTGCGATGCTTGTGGAAGGCAAAAATCGTAAAGTTTATATCGCGGCTGACAGGCCGGAGGACAGCGAACAATTTAAAATTATAGTTTTAAATTATATCCCTCTTTATGAAGTTGCCATACCTTTGCTAAATGGGGCAGATACGCGATATCTGCCGGAGCCTGGTTTTTACTGGCAGCAGGAAGATGCTGAGGCAGCAGTTGGATTGGTAAATCTATTCAAGCTGATGGACAGGAATATGGCAGAAAATGCAAAGACAAAGCGGCAGAGTTTTAAACCTTTGCTTGACGAGATAGGCAATATTGATGTTACAAATTTTGACGGTAGAAAAAACAAAAAGGAATCGCATATCATCATCTATGCCAAGGACGAAACGCCGATACACTGGGGAACGATCAGCGGCGGGCTTGAGGCGGTTCCAGCGGAGAAACTCGGCAAGCTGTATCAGTGCTATAAGGACTTCGGCACGCTTCAGCTTAAGAGCAAGGGGCTGCTGCAATATATAGACCTGCGGATAGCTGAGAAAATTTCGCCGATACCATAGGCAATTATCGCTAAAATTTGGGGATTTAAATTATATTGCAGTTTTTTTAAAACCAGATACAATATATGCATAGTTAACTGAGGATTTGCTATGCTTACTGATATTTTACTGGCTTTTATTCCTTTATTTGTCGCATTTGATACGGTGGGTGTTTTACCTTTATTTCTGGGGCTTACCGAGGGGCTTGAAAAACAGCAACGACAGCGTATAGTCAAGCAGTCTCTGCTAACAGCTTTTTTGCTTGCGGTTTTTTTTCTGTTTCTCGGCAAGAACATCTTCAATCTTATAGGTATTACCGTTCAGGATTTTATGATAGCTGGCGGTGTGCTGCTTTTTATAATTGCCACTTCGGACTTGATAGTCGGCAGAAAACTTTCAAGACAAATAGACGATGTTGGCGTTGTGCCGCTTGGTGTGCCGCTGATTGTCGGGCCTGCGGTTTTGACGACGGAATTGCTGCTGATTGATATGCATGGTGTTACTGCAACGGTAATAGCGTTGATACTTAATATAATTGTTACGGGCGTTATATTGCTTACATGTTCATTCTGGGAAAGGGTTCTTGGTAAGACCGGTTCCAGAGCTGTGTCGAAAATCGCAAGTTTGTTTCTTGCGGCGATAGCGGTGATGATGATAAGAAAAGGAATTATACATATAGTCATCAATTTTTAAGCGAGGCCAATGAAAGCTGTGCTTAATAACATTCGTAAATGTGCGGTAATTGTTGCTCATCCTGACGATGAAACATTATGGGCAGGTGGGCTGATTCTTATGAATCGGCAGATTCAATGGGAGATTGTCACTATTTGCAGGAAATCCGATGCTGACAGAAATCCTAAATTTCATACAGCTTTGAAAATATTTAATGCGGCAGGGGCAATGGGGAATGCTGATGATGGCCCACAGCAGGAGCGGCTGGCTATTTTTGACATTGAAAATATGATTATTTCTCTGCTTAATCACGGCAGGTATGATTTAATCATAACGCACAATGTTCACGGCGAATACACCCGGCACAGGCGGCATGAAGAGGTTAGCGAGGCGGTGGTAAATCTTATCGGCAATGGCAGGCTCATAACGGAAAAGCTGTTTATGTTTGCATACGAAGATGGCGGCGGGAGCTATTGTCCAATGCCGATGAAAAATGCTGATGTAAAGATTTTGCTGCCGGATAATATATGGCGGAAAAAATACGAAATTCTAAATAGTGTTTATGCTTTCGATAGTAATAGCTGGGAAGCTAAGGCAACTCCTAAAGAGGAGGCTTTCTGGTGTTTCGATTCGATGTATGGTTTGTCGGGTTCAATAAGAGAAAGGGGTAAACGATGAAGGTTTTGGTAATGTATGATTACCCGTCTGGTACAGGCGGGCTTGCTACGCAGGGGGCGCTGCTTTACCGGGGATTACAGGAGTTGGGCGTGGACGTTTTTCCGGTTAATTCTGCGTCGGCACAGGAAAAGGAATGGTACTATCGGTGGTTCTGTCCCGATGTTGTTATTGGGGTGGGCTACTGGGGACATACGCCTGATTTGGTTTTGCATCCTATGCGTTACGGGATAAAGACAATTCCTTGGCTTGTGGCAGATGGCTATATCGCAAATTATCAGGAGATACTTGAAAGTTTGCCTTTGATTCTTGTTACGTCCCGATGGGTAAAAAAAATGTATGTCAGAGATGGGCTCAGTGGGGACAATATCGAGGTTCTGCCGGTGGGATGCGATACAGATGCATTTATTCCAAGGGATAAGAAAGACCCGAAGGTTTCTGCTGTCAGAGAAGCTCTTGGCGTAGCTGATGACCAATTGATGGTTTTGACCGTCGGCGGAGATGCCGCTTCCAAGGGTGCGCAGGAGGTGATGCAGGCCCTTGCGATAAATGACGCTAAATCGCCGGACTGGAAATATGTTTGCAAGGTTTGGCCCCAACCTCGTACTCAGGCACAGAATTCAGCGGACATGCAGCTTGCCACGCAACTTGGAATAGAAAAAAACGTGGTTTATGAGACGAATATTATTTCGCGGAATTTTATGCCTTATCTGGTTGCTGCTTGTGATATTTATGCTGCGCCGTCGCGTCTTGAGGGTTTCGGAATGGTTCAGGTCGAGGCCAACGCATGCGGTAAGCCCGTGATAGGAATCAATGCGATGGGATTGCTCGATACGATGGTTCACAAGGAAACGGCGTTCCTTGCCGAGATTGCGCAGGAAATACGCATTCGTGAAACGATAGTCGGTGATGAGGCAGGCCATGGCGAAAATCACCGAGTGATATTTAAGAGTCCAAGGACTGTTGATTACCGTGCGAGCGTGCATGATATAGCAAATTATATGATGGATTTAATGTCGGACAAAAATTTAAGAGAAAAGATGGGCGAGGCAGGCAGAAAGCGGGCGGTGCAATTGTTCGATTATCGTGTTGTCGCAAAACATTTTGTCAAACTAGTGTCCGAGAAGATGGGAATATCATAGATGAAAGCAAAAGATGCCGATTTAGTGAAAAAGGCCAAACAGGCTGCGATTGAGGTATTGATACATAATTCGCATGGGCCTTCAAAGGGATTGCCGAGAACGGCAGGGTGGGGCTATCCTGAGCCTTATACACGCGACCTTATGATTTGTCTGCTTGGGGTTCTTGTGTCCGGCAATGATTTACTGATAAAAAAATATCGCAAGGTTCTGGAAACGCTGGCTAAGAATCAGTCCGCAAATGGCCATATCCCCTCGCTTGTCAATGATGCTGATGATAGAGGTGCCAGCGATTGTACGCCGTTGTTTTTGATGGGTGCAGGATTTTTCCGAAAGGCAACCGGCGAAATAGATTTTCTCGATGAAGCTTGCGATAAAGCGCTGACGTGGATGAGGTATCAAAGCCCCTCGGACAGAGTGCTTGTTGCGCAGCTTCCGACAAGCGACTGGCGCGATGAGCAGTGGGTGCTTGGATACGGGCTTTTTGTGAACACGATAGTTTACACATACCTGAAATTGTTCGGCCAAAATGAAAAGGCACAGATTTTAAAGGACGAGATGGGGCATTTTACCGTCAAAGGCGAACATCAGAACAGGCATATCCACGAAGGTTTGGTTTTGCGCAACAAACCGTATTATGCGATGTGGTCTTATAAAGTTTATCGCTGTGAAAGTTTTGATTTGCTCGGCAATAGCCTTGCGGTTTTGTCTGGCATAGCTTCGCCGACAAGGGCGGAATCGCTGGTTGCATGGATAGAACATGAATGCGACGGGCTAAAGGAAAAGGGGATGCTTGGTGTGGATATGTCGCCGAATTTTTTCCCTTTCATGCAGCCCGGCGATCCCGACTGGAAAGAGCGATATGCCATATATAACAAACCAGGCGAGTATCATAATGGCGGGATTTGGCCGTTTGTTTCCGGCTTTTATATTGCTGCGCTCGTAGCGGCCGGCAGGCAGCGAACAGCGAGCGATAAGCTTATCGAGCTTGCGAAGCTGGTAAAGCCCGCAAGAGAGGCTAACGTGGAATTCGGATTCAATGAGTGGCTTTCGGCCAAAGACGGCAAGCCGATGGGGCAGGACTGGCAGAGCTGGTCGGCGGCAATGTTCCTTTATGCCGCAAAATGCGTCGAGGATGGCTGCACGCCGTTCTTTGATGAGATAAGAAAAAATGGAAATGAAAAATAAAATATTAAAGTGTTCAAAATAATTGCTGACAAAATAAGGATTACCAAAAGGTCTCCCTTATTTTATCGGTGGCCCGCGGCCTGCCAAAATTGAAATGTTAAACTTTGTGAAACTCATTTTTACCCCCGTATATAACTATCAATCTTATTGCTCTTAATTAGTAAGCCGTATTGTATTACTTTATTGCACAAAAAAAAAGTGATTATCAATAAATGGGGCAAGATGCATTCATAACTGCGATTTAATGAATAGTTATGTGCTGTATTATCAGACTAAAAGAAATATTTTTTTCTGTTTTTTTCAGAAATGTTTGCGGTGATATAGGTTAAGTTTGCCGCTGGATTGGCCGAAGAAGCGATAGAATGCTATGTTTATTGAGTTTAAAATGGATTTTTGATGCCTGAAAAAGAAATGAAAATCTTATTTGTCGATGACAACCCTCAAATTCTATCTGAGACTACGCGGAATTTCATGACACTTTTTGATATTGAAACCGCTGTTGGTTCACAAAAGGCTCTGGAGGCCTTTAAGCAGAATGTGTCATTTGCTGTCGTTGTTTCTGATGTCAAAACAGCAGGGATGAATGCATATCAGCTTTTTGATGAAATTCGTAAAATCAGCCCCAATACTGTTTTTATAATATATGCCGATTTTGATGATATTGATAAAGCCCTTGTAACTTTGGGTAGTGATGATGTATTTCGTTTTGTGCCCAAGGAATTTGACAACAGCCTGATGGTTCAATGTCTCAGCGATGCGTTAAATTATTATCGTCAAGGCGAAGGCTCGACCAGTTACACATACAGCATTGCCATCGAAAAAGGTAGAGTGCAAAAAATTCACAGAAGCAATGGTTGTTATTCGGTAACAGGGTATCCGGCAAGGCAGCTTGAGAATGACAGTAATTTGGCAATAAATATGATTTTGCCTGAATACAGGAAAATGCATGCAGGACATCTTACAAGGATTTTTTCAGGTCAGGAAGTTGGCCCGATAGAGTTTAGAATTACAAGAGCCGACGGCAGCGTACGATGGCTCAGAGACATAGTTATACCGCATAGAAATCACGTTGGCGAAATAATCAGATGCGATGGACTGGTTGAAGATATTACATCATTCAAGGAGATTGGAAGAAAGCTCTGCGAAAGCGAGATAAGATTTGAAACGATGGTAAGCAATATTCCAGGAGTCGTTTTTCAGTGCATACTGAAAGAAAATGGCAATAAAATTGAGTTCGCCTATATCAGCCAAAGCTGCGTGGATATTTTAAATTACAGCCAGCATGAAATTATAGGCAGCCAGGAAGGGCTTTGTAAAATATTTGATGACGCGAGTCTGGAGAGTTTCAGGCAGGCACTTATACATTCTGCCAGCGAGATGAAGTCTTGCAACTGGCAGGGGGTCTTGCTGGTTCAGGCTAGGGAACGAAGGTTCCAGATACTTGCTAAACCTCGTGCAAATGGCAAAGAAGAATACATTTTTGATGGTCTGATTTTCGACATAACCGTCAGAAGGCGAACGGAAATGGAGTTGATTCGTGCTAATCAGGAATTGAGAGAAAACAGTCGTCTTCAAAATGAATTTGTTTCGACGGTTTCGCATGAACTGCGAACTCCGCTGTTTATTTTCAAAAATATTATCTCGAACGCGATGGCAGGAGTGTTCGGCTCAATCAACAGCAAGCTTCGCAAAAATCTTGAAATGGCAGATACTACGATAGATCGTCTTTCGCGAATCATAAGCGATTTTCTTGATTCTTCCAGGCTTGAGGCAAGAGCGATGAATCTTTATTGCAGGCCTGTATCGATGCAGGAAATTGCGGCTGAAACGGCAGCTTCATTTATTGGTGTGGCAAAGTTAAAAAAGCTGAAAATTGAGACTATGCTTCCGAATGAGCCTCTGATGGTCAATGTTGACCGGGACAGAATGACGCAGGTGCTTACGAATCTTATCGGCAACGCAGTGAAATTTAGTAGTCAAGAGGGAGTCATAAAAATTTTCGTCAATGACCATCTTAGCGAGGTTGAAGTTGCGATACAGGACGAGGGGCCTGGAATTGACCAGGCTGATATTGGAAAGATTTTTAGCAGATTTGTACAGGTCAATAAAATTTACGACAAAGGACAGGGCGGCACTGGCCTTGGACTGAGTATCGCCAAGGAACTCATTGAACTTCACAAGGGCAGGATATGGGTTGACAGCAAACCTGGACAGGGAAGCTGTTTTAGCTTTATCGTTCCAAAATATGTCGAAACCGAAGATGAAAGCCAGAGGCTGGAATGTCTGTCAAAGTCTTAACAGTTGATGACAGCCCGGAAATTCTTGAACTTCTCCGGATTGTGCTGACCAGGAACGGCTATGCGGTCATGGCTGCGGAATCGGCACGGGCCGCTGCTGATATAATCCGTCAGCAAAAGCCGGATTTGATAATACTCGATATAATGCTGCCTGATATTACGGGGATTAGTTTTCTTGAGACGCTTAAAAAGTCAAAACAATATTGCGATATACCGATAATTCTGCTGACTGCAAAAGATAAAAATACTGATATGGTCAGGGGGCTAAAAGTCGGTGCCGATGATTATATCGTCAAGCCTTTTAATGGTGATGTGCTTGTCGCGCGAGTCGAAACTATCCTTAGACGATGCAACCCCGATTCTGTAAACGGCAAGATTCTTTCTGCGGGCCAAATTGCGGTTCATATCGAGAAAAGAAAGATTTTCGTCAATAGCAATGAAATATTTCTTACGCCCAGCGAATTAAATATTTTGATTGAGCTTATGCGGGCAAATGAAAGGCCTGTCGATAGAAAAACGCTGTATGCCGAAAACGGCAACTCAGGTGCCAGAGTAATTGACGCTCATGTAACTTCCATCCGAAAGAAGCTCGGCCCTGCAAGAAAACAACTTAGAACTGTTCACGGCATGGGCTATAAAATCATAAGCCCCGCTAGCTGAACTTTACTTCAGGTCGTAAATGGCTTCCTGTCTCATAGATTCAGCGGTTTTGAGTAGTTCTTCTCTTGATGGGGCCTGATATGGTGTAAGTGCAAAGCTCCACTCATACTGGTCAACAATTTGGCCGGGCCAAATGTTAGCGAAAAAGTCGAACGGGAAATAATCATGCAGCGGGGCCTTTAGGTCTTTGTTGGTTTTGAGGGTTTCGTAGTCCTGTTTTATGATTCGGATGTTGTAATCGCCGTACCACTGAAACGCAACGGTTACCGGCGATGTGCCGATTTCCTCATCGTTCAAAAACACTTGCGCTCCCTGCGGCTCGGTGTTGATGGTCAGTTTTTTCTCGACACAGCCGGCGGCAAACAACGAGCATAAAGCAAGAAGACAGAGCGTTATTGTTTTTGTGGACATTATATGTATCCTTTAAAAAGGTGGTATTTATAGGAAAAATACCTCTTTTGTTGTCCGATGTCAAGTTTTGACTAATGAAAATTGCTTTTTCTTGACTTTTGACCCCTGAAATATTACCCTTTTGATTCTAAAAAGTTATGTTATTTACGAAATTTTATTTGGTGGTACAAAATGAGAGTATCTTTAAACTGGCTGCGTGATTACGTTAAGATAGAAAAATCGGCTGAGGAAATCGGCGAAATGCTCAGCGACAGGGGCTTTCCCGTCGAGGAAATCGTCCATCTCGGCAGCGATACGATGCTAAATGTCGAGGTAACCAGCAATCGCGGCGATTGTCTGTCCCACATCGGAGTCGCAAGAGAAATTGCAGCCGCCACCGGCCAGCAGCTCAGGCTTCCGCAAATTAAGCTGAATGAGTCCGGCAAAAAGGCCGCTGATTTCGTTTCGGTCGAGATTGAAAATTCATCGCTTTGCGGGCGATATGCCGCAAGGATAATCGAAGGCGTTAAGGTCGGCCCAACGCCGGTCTGGATGAAAGAGCGGCTCGAAACAATCGGCATAAGAAGCGTTAATAATATCGTCGATGCCACCAACTATGCGATGATGGAGCTTGGCCAGCCCAGCCACGCATTCGACTATAATAAACTTCAGGGCGGCAAAATTATCGTTCGCAACGCTCGAAAGGGCGAGACGCTGATTTCCATCGACGGGACAAAATGCCAGCTTAAAGAAAATATGCTTATGATTGCTGATGCAAATCGTGCGGTTGCCATTGCAGGTGTTATGGGCGGCCTTGATAGCGAAATAAGCGATTCTACTACGACGGTTATGCTCGAAGCGGCACACTTTGCTCCGCTTAGCGTAAGAACTACCGCAAGGACGCTCACTATCGGCTCCGAGGCATCGTTCAGGTTTGAAAGAAATGTTGACATCGCATCTGCTGACTGGGCATCGCAGAGAACTGCCCAGCTAATCGTCGAAGTCGCTGGCGGCAGCATAGCTTGCGGAATGGTTGACGCATATCCTGCTGTGCATCAGCAGAAAAAGGCTTCGATGAGACTTTCGAGAATGAAGGCTCTGCTTGGCATAGATATAGATGCAAATAAGGTTATGGATATATTTAATTCGCTTGGGTTTGCTCCTGTCAATAACGGCCAGACGATTGACTGCACTATTCCGTCGTGGCGCAACGATATCTACCGTGAAGTTGACCTTATCGAAGAAGTTATCCGCTCGTATGGCTATAACAAGATTCATACCGAAAAGAAGCTCAATATCGAAATCGCGAAAATCGACCCTGTTCAGAAATTTAAAGTGCAGATGCGTTCTTATCTTGGCGCAGCGGGATTTTATGAAACAATCAGCGTAACCTTTACTGATAGGAATATGGCAGACCCATTCCATCCTGCCAAAGACCCCCAATATGCTGCGGTAAAGGATGTATCGAGGAAAAATGCCAATCTTTTGAGGCCGTCGCTTATTGGTTCGCTGATGTCGGTTTTTAAATCGAATTATAATGCGGGTAATAGTTCGTGCAGAATTTACGAGTTGGCTGATACGTTTGTTAAAACCGATTCCCAGCAGCTTGATGAAAAAATGAAACTTGCGATGTTGTGCGATTGTGATTTCAGATTGCTCAAGGGAACGATTGAAGGCCTGATTTACTCGATAAATAAAAATGCGAAGATAGATTTTCAGCCTTGCGATTTCAAGTGGGCAAAAGCGGCAGCGTCCGTTAATGTTGCAGGCACAAATCTCGGATACATCGGCGTTGTCTCTGATGATACCTGTTCAAAGATAGATTTGAAATCCGTCGAGCCGATAATCGCTGAACTGGATTTTGCGGCGTTGATGTCTTTGCAGAGCGGGCCTGTGGAAGTTAAGCCTTTGCCGAAATTTCCTTCGATAACAAGAGACCTTTCGATTATTGTTGATAATAATATAGCGTGGGAACAAATCGAGACAGCGGTCAATAAGACGAAATGCCCGATTCTGGAAAAGGTAAGTTTCGTCGATATTTACAAGGGCAAGCCGATTCCGAAGGACAAAAAAAGCGTTACGCTTTCGCTCCGTTTCAGGGATGAAGACGGCACGCTTACTCATCAGAAAGTGGACGAAATTGAAAGTCTTATTGTTTCATCTTTGGCGGATACGACAGGTGCTGAATTAAGAAAAGCGTGAAAGATTTAATCGTAAATCTTTTTTAATTTGAGCGGATTCAGTTGATTTTATTCTTCGTTCCTGCTATCATATATATAGGCTTTTAAACCCCTGCGGTGTTCGTAAGGTTCGAAGGCATTTGAAAAACCTATGAAGATGCCTTGGAACGCCGGGTCTATACGGATCGTCAATGCCTGCTCGACAGGACTGATGGACGTAAGCAACAGCGTTCCACCTTTAATTAAAGGGTTTTTTTCAAAGTTCAACCGACGGCACACGTGGAGGCAAGCCTATAAGAAAGGTCTGCTTTGATGTGGGCCTTTTTTTTTATGGCATAAATCCACTTATTATCACACCTTAAATTTTACCCCGGAATCCGCAAAAATATTACAAAATACTGATTGTTTTTTTGCCGTCTCTGATTAAGCTGAATATCTATATGGACGAATAAAACAGTACAAACGTATATAAATTTAGTTATTTTAGTACCTAAAAGGATTTAAGGATGCAAAAAGTACGAAGTTTTACTATTTTACCGTCGCTGCCGGAACAGCTTAAAGACCTCAAGAGGGTCGCACAAAATATGTTCTGGTGCTGGAATGATGAATTTGTCGATCTTTTCAAACGCATCGATTCGAAGCTTTGGGAAGAATGCGGCCACAATCCTATCAAGCTTCTTGGTACGGTTTCGCAGGCCCGCCTTGAAGACCTCGCCAGGAATGACGGATTCATTTACCAAGTCAATCAGATGGTAGAAAAAATGGAAGTCGAGCTGGAGGCTCCGACCTGGTATGATAAAATTAACGGCGATAATCCAAAGCCTGTAATCGCATATTTCAGCGCAGAGTTTGGAATACACGAATCACTTCCGATTTATTCCGGCGGTCTTGGTATCCTTGCGGGCGACCATTTAAAAAGTGCATCGGATCTGGGCATTCCGCTTGTTGGTGTCGGCCTGTTGTATCAGAACGGTTATTTCAGGCAGTATCTGAATACCGACGGCTGGCAGCAGGAGCATTATGTTGAAAATGATTTTTATAATATGCCGATTGAGCTGATGAAGAAAAAGAGTCAGCATCCGTTGACAGTGAATGTTTCGTTTCCGCAAAGAAATGTGATTGTACAGATATGGAAAGTTCAGGTCGGCAGAGTTCCTCTGTATCTTCTTGATACAAATGTCCCTGAAAACAGCGAGCAGGACAGGCCCATAACTTCGACGCTTTACGGCGGCGATATCGAAACAAGAATTCGACAGGAAATAATACTCGGCATCGGCGGATACAAGGCTCTTGTAGCTCTTGGCCTTGAACCTAACGTATGCCATATGAATGAGGGCCACGCTGCGTTTATGGCACTGGAAAGAGTCAAGCAGCTAAAAGACAAAAACGGCATGACTTTCAGCGAGGCTTTTGAAGTTGCAAAAGCAAGCAATGTTTTCACTGTTCATACGCCGGTACCAGCGGGCAATGATGAATTTCCTGTCCAGATGATGGATAAATATTTTGGTCAGTATTTTGCAAAGCTCGGCATCAATCGTGAGCAGTTCCTTGCTCTCGGCAGGCTCAATCCTGATGATGATAAAGAGCCGTTCAAGATGCCTGTGCTGGCAATTAAAATAAGTTCATGCCGCAATGGCGTAAGTAAACTTCATGGCGAAGTTTCAAGGCAGATGTGGTCAGGTCTTTGGCCCGATTTGCCGGCCACTGAGGTTCCGATTGATTCGATAACAAACGGTATCCATCTTAAAACATGGCTCTCGGCTGAGCTGATATCGTTGTTTGAAAGATACCTTGGCGCAAACTGGAACGATGAAGCTATTGATAAGTCCCTCTGGGCCAATATTGATTCGATTCCGGACGAGGAGTTCTGGCGAATTCATCAGCGGTGCAAAGAAGCTCTGGTAGGATATATCAGGAAAGCATTGAAAAAACAGCTTCAGCGAAGAGGTGCCTATCGTGCAGAGCTTAAATGGGCTGACGAGGTGCTTGACCCGGAAGCATTTACAATCGGTTTTGCAAGACGATTTGCGACATACAAAAGAGGCGCATTGATATTAAAGGATGTCGAAAGATTTACTAAGATTCTTGCTAACACAGACAAGCCTGTGCAGTTTATTTTCGCTGGCAAGGCGCATCCGAAAGACGCGTCAGGCAAGGAAATTATCAGGCAGATTGTGCATTTCGCAAATCAGGATTCTGTACGGAGAAAAGTTGTTTTCGTCGAGGATTATGATATTGACGTTGCAAGATACCTGGTTCAGGGCGTTGACATCTGGTTAAACAACCCCAGAAGGCCTATGGAAGCAAGCGGCACAAGCGGCATGAAAGCGGCGGTAAACGGCGTTCTAAATTGCAGCACGCTCGACGGCTGGTGGTGCGAAGGCTATCACCCGGATGGCGGCTGGATAATCGGTGCAGGTGAATCGTACGATGACCTTGGCTATCAGGACCTTGTCGAATCTCAGGCGTTGTATAAAATTCTTGAAGATGAAATAATTCCGCTGTTCTATGATTACGGCACGGAAAGACTTCCGCGCGAATGGGTTAAGCGGATGAAAAATTCTATAAAATTCAACGCTCCAAAATTCAATACCGGAAGAATGGTTGCGGAATATGCGAGAAAATTTTATTCGCCATCGGCACAGAGATGGACATATCTTACCGATACGGACATGACCCGTGCCAAGGCACTTTCTGAGTGGAGAGGCCGCATCAAAGGTTCATGGCATGAAATAAAGATTGAAGATGTAAATGTTAAAATGTCCAGCGGAGAAGAAATTTCGGAATTCAACTTCAAAGGCCCACAGCTTGAAGTCGGCGCTGAAATCGAAATTTTCGCCAAGGCATGGCTTGGCTCGATTGCTCCTATAGATGTTCAGTTGCAGATATATCACGGCACCGTTGATTCGTGGGGCAATATCAAAGAAGGGTCAGCGATGAAGATGATGTATGAAGGCCCAGCCGAGCGAGATGGACTGCATCAGTTCAAGGGTGTCCTAAAGTGCAACGCTTCCGGCAAGCAGGGTTTCGCAGTCAGAGTGCTGCCGCAAAATGGAGACCTGGATAATCCTTACGACACAGGCATGATAGTCTGGGAAAATGGTAACGCCGGCTAGAATGATTGAAAGTTTCATAGATTAAAAACAAAAAGCACTTCTGATTTCCGGAAGTGCTTTTTTTATTGTCATCGTGAGTGTACTTATTTGCCGCAGTAGTCGATGAGCCTTGCGATTTCGCTTCTGAGATTGTGGCGATGCACAATCATATCGACAAAGCCGTGGTCAACAAGGAACTCGGCACGCTGAAAACCTTCGGGCAATTCCACCTTGATTGTCTGGTAAATCGTTCTTGGCCCTGCAAAGCCGATAAGCGCTTCGGGTTCAGCAATTATTATATCGCCAAGCATTGCAAAACTTGCCGTTACGCCGCCGGTGGTGGGGTCGGTAAGCAGCGAAATGAAAAGTCCGCCAGTCTCGTCATATCTGGCAAGGGCAGCGGATGTTTTGGCCATTTGACCGAGCGAAACGACGCCTTCGTGCATTCTTGCGCCGCCAGAGGCGCTTACAACGATAAACGGCAGCGATTCTTCTATTGCCTTATCCACAGCGACACAGAATTTTTCGCCTACGACAGCTCCCATAGAGCCGCCGAGGTAATCGAAATCCATCGCGGCAAGAATTACGCCTCGACCTTTGATGAATGCTTTGCCGACAAGCAATGCTTCCTTGGCTCCGGTTTTGGTTTCTTCTGTTTTGGCGCGGTCTTTGTAGCTTGTGCCTCTGAAATGGAAATCCAGCGGGTCGCTAGTGGTCATATCAGATAGAAATTCTTCGAAAGTGCCCTCGTCAACAAGCTGATTGACGCGGGTTCTGCCTGATGCTCTGAAATGATGGTTGCATTCCGGGCAAACTTCCAGATTTTCGGAAACGGTCTTTTTATAGACGATATGCTCGCAGCTGGGGCATCTGACCCACAAGCCTTCCGGCATTTCTTTTCTCGGTTTAAGCGAAAAACCGTCCCATTTTGATTTTGTCTTTACCATAGTCGGCATATTATAACGAGTTTCAATCCTGATTTCGAGAGATTTTTAATTGCGATAGCTGTTGACGATGTCTTCGATAGCCTTTTTTCTGTCGGCTTTTCCGAAGATGGCGTTTCCTGCTACCAGCGTATCGGCTCCGTATTCGACCACTGTTTTTGCGGTATCAGCAGAGATTCCGCCGTCAACTTCGATTCGAACATCCGGGCCTACCATTTTGCGAATATCTATGATTTTTTTTGCGGCCTCTGCCATAAAGCTCTGCCCGCCAAAGCCGGGATTAACCGTCATAACCAGTATCATCTGGCAAAGCTCGGCGAATTCTTCAATATCCTTTACGGGCGTAACCGGATTGACGCACAAACCTGCTGAACAGCCCATATCGTGGAGCCGTTTGATAATATCTTCCGGCTCGCCGTTTGCTTCGATATGAAAAGTGATATGGTCAGCGCCAGCCTTGACGAACGGCTCGATATAATCGTCCGGGTCGGTTATCATCAGATGCGCATCAAGGATAAGGTTCGGAAAATGTGAACGCAGATTCTTGACAAGCGGCGGGCCCATCGTAAGGTTCGGCACGAAATGCCCATCCATCACGTCAAGGTGAATAATGGTTAAGCCGCAGTCGGCGACCTGTCTGATTTCATCAGCCAGACACCCGAAGTCCGCACTTAAAATAGAAGGAGCAATTTCAATCTTGCCGCCTTTTGGTAATCTAAAATTTTCCATAATTTTTATTTATCATCCAAAATCGCGATGCATTTGAATTTCTTGCCTTCGAGGAATTCAAGACTTGCGCCGCCGCCGGTTGAAACGTGGCTGACCTTGTCTTCGAGTCCCATGTTTTCAATTGCTGTTGCGCTGTCGCCGCCGCCTATGATGGTTTTTGCACCTTTGCTTGTAGCGTCAGCAACTGCGTATGCTACCGCCTTTGTGCCTGCATCGAATGGAACCATTTCGAATACTCCCATCGGGCCGTTCCATATAACGGTTTTGGCACCTTTGATTTTTTCAACGAAGAGCTTGCTTGTTTTTGGGCCGATGTCAAGGCCTTCCCATTCGTCCGGAATATTTCCTTCGACAATTTTATTTTCGGCGTTGGCTTTGAACTCCTGAGCGATAACGGTATCAATCGGCAATACAAGTTCCTTGCCTTTGTCGGCAGCCATCTTAATCAGTTCGCTTGCCTTATCAACAAAATCATTTTCGCACAGGCTCTTGCCTACGTTCAAACCTTTTGCCTTGAAGAATGTGTATGCCATAGCACCGCCGATAAGGATTTTGTCAACCTTATCGAGCAGGTTTTCGATGACAGCTATTTTATCGGAGACTTTTGCTCCGCCGAGAATTGCAACGAAAGGCCTTTCGGGTTTTTCAACCGTTTCGCCGAGATATTTGAGTTCCTTTTCGATGAGGAAACCGCTAACTTTGTCTTTGCCTTTCATTAGTGATGGCACGGTGTACATTGAAGCGTTGTCCCTGTGGGCTGTGCCGAACGCATCGCAAACATAAACATCGCCGAGGTCTGCAATCTGCTGTGCGAAATCGTCTTTTGCCTTGCGAAGCTGAGCATCTTCTTTGGCAACCTTGTCTTTGATGGTTTCCTGATTATGGAAGCGGAGATTTTCGAGTACCATAACATCGCCGGGCTTCATTGCCATTGCTTTTGCTTTGACATCTGCGCCGATGCAGTCATTTGCAAAGATTACAGGTTTGCCGAGCAGTTCGCCGAGTTTCTTGGCAACTGGAGCCATAGAATACTTTGCTTCGAATTCGCCGCCCTTTGGTCTGCCGAGATGGCTCATAAGAATCACGCTTGCGCCTTTATCAAGCACATATTTGATAGTCGGCAGTGCCTTTGTGATTCTTCCTGTGTTTGTGATGTTGAGATTTGAATCGAGAGGTACGTTGAAATCGACTCTCATTACGATTCTTTTTCCTTTGACGTTAATGTCAGCAACTGTTTTCTTTGCCATTTTCTAACCTCGCTATAATCAAAGTTTTTATTCAGATACGGATTAACACGGATTTTTAATTTTTTAAACCAGTGTAAATCAGTGTCCAATCTGCAATTTAAAAAAAAGGCCTGTCCGCCATTGAACAGGCCTTCGATTCAATCCTTATTACAGGCTAGCAAGTTTTGCGATGATGTCGCAAGTCCTTTGTGAATAGCCCCATTCATTGTCATACCATGTGAGAATCTTAACCATGTTGCCCATAACCATTGTGCTAAGACCATCGAAGATGCTTGAGTTCGGGTTGCCGATGATGTCTGAGCTAACGATTGGGTCTTCTGTGTAAGCAAGAATTCCCTTGAGCGGGCCTTCAGCTGCTTTCTTGATAGCGGCGTTGATTTCCGCAGCGGTTACTTCCTTTTCAAGTTCAACTGTAAGGTCAACACAGCTGCCGTCTATGACAGGCACTCTCAGTGCATAGCCGTGAAGCTTGCCGTTGAGGGCTGGGATAACTTTGCCGACAGCCTTTGCAGCACCGGTTGTTGTCGGGATAATGTTCTGAGCGGCAGCACGTGCACGGCGGAGGTCGCTGTGAATCATATCTGCTGCGTTCTGGTCATTTGTGTAAGCGTGAACGGTAACCATCAAGCCTTTCTTGATGCCGAACGCTTCGTGAAGAACCTTTGCTACTGGAGCAAGGCAGTTTGTTGTGCAGCTTGCGTTTGAGACGCACTGTACTTTTGATGTCAGGGTGTTATCGTTTACGCCCATAACGCACATTGCATCGATTTCGTCCTTTGAAGGAACGGTGAGAACGACTTTCTTGGCACCGGCTTTGATGTGGTCGCCGTAGCCGCCTTTTTCGGTTGAACGTGAGGTGAAGATACCGGTTGATTCAACTACAACGTCAACCTTCATCGCTGCCCAAGGCAGTTCAGCAGGGTTTTTCATTGCAAGAACCTTGATTTCCTTGCCGTCGATTACGATAGCGCCGTCTTTGCCTTCGACTGTGCCATTGTAAGGGCCCATAACTGTGTCATATTTGAACAGGTGAGCAAGAGACTTTGCTGGTGCAAGGTCATTGATTGCTACCAGTTCCATATCTTTTCTTGTCATGATGATGCGTGCTACTGCTCTTCCGATTCGGCCGAAACCATTGATTGCAACCTTTGTCGCCATTTGAAACTCCTTGTCTAAATTACTGTAAAAACTTAACTTATGTTAATATCCGGACATACGCCCAGTCTACGTTATAACCAAAAGGGATTCATTGTATCCAGACCTTCGCCGCTGACTTTCCAGAACGGAACAAATGTATTGAAAACCGCCCCCGTTGTCAAGCCAAAATTGCCAGGGTAATAAGGAATCCCAAAAATCGTCAACGGTTGACCGTTTACCGTAAAGAAACATCCGAATGTTGTTTGTAGGGGCAGTTCGCGAACTGCCCGAAGCTGGCGATTCGCGGCAAAAAAAGTCACCGGTTGACGATTTTTTCGCTTGCCAAAATGGCATTTTTTCTGCCAAAATTGCACCCTAAAACCTAATTCTCAGTACTAAAAACAGGCTTTTATGGCTGGCACGGACTTTGCAAAATATAATATTATAGATTAGCGAAAACTGATTTTAAGAAAGGACGGTGTACTGTGGAAAACATCATCAAAAGAAGGAAAAGTGAAAATGTCGGGCCTCTTGGGATTATGAGGCGGGGATTCGACGACCTGTTTGACGATTTCTTCAATGAGTTCGGGATTTCGCCTTACAGGTGGGGACGTGAAGCGAGAATGGATTTCGTTCCGAAAATGGACATTACCGAATCGGACAAAGAATACAATCTCGCTGTTGAGCTGCCCGGAATGGACAAAAAGGATATTGAAATCGATTTGACCGACGATGTGCTGACCATCAAAGGCGAAAAGAAAACCGAACGCAAAGAGGAAGGCAAAGGCAGGTATCACTTCGAACGCTCTTACGGCAGTTTCAGCAGATCCGTTACGCTGCCCAGCAACATCAAAGATGAAGAAATTGCGGCAGATTTCAAAAATGGCGTGCTGCACGTAACACTTCCCAAGGCTGAGCCTGCAAAATCACACTCAAAGAAAGTGCAAATCAAAGCTGAATAAGTATCGGCTGAGGGCAATCGCGGTAAGGGGCTTTGGAATCAAGGCCCCTTCGTTTATTAAATCGTCGACGGTTTTCCGTTGACCGTCTTCCGTCGGCCGTTCACCGCAAAGAACCTGCCGAATGTTGTTTGTAGAGGGCAGTTCGCGAACTGCCCGAAGCGGGCGATTCTCGTTGATCGCCCCTACGAGTTATTGGCAGTTAAGAAAATCGTTAGCCATCTGATTTATTCAGGGGGTTCTTCGGAAGAAGTGAGAAGTTAAATGTTAGAAAAAAATCCGCGTTATCTGTGCAATCTGCGGTTAATAATAAAAGAAATTCGAGTTTATTCGTGTAATTCGTTGTTAAAAAAAACGGTGAACGGAAAACGGTCGACGGTTGGCGGTTTTTAATCTTCCGGCCGTTCGCTGGCGGGGGCCATTTTGACTATTTTCGGGTCGAACCTTGCGATAACTTCCACAAGGTCTTGCTGTGCCTGCATTACCTGTTCGATGTCCTTATAAGCCATCGGCACCTCGTCAAGCCCTGCTGATATAAGTGTTATGCCCTTGCCGTCGAGGTAATCCCGCAGGTACTGCCAGTTGAATTTCTTTTTCGCGGCCGTTCTGCTCATCTGCCTGCCTGCCCCGTGAGCGGCAGAGTTCAGCGAATCCTTATTGCCCTTGCCTCTGACGACAAAGCCCGGCGTTCCCATCGAGCCGGGGATTATCCCGATTGCCCCTGCCGAAGCTGGCGTTGCCCCTTTGCGGTGGACTATCATTTCCTTGCCGAAGTGGGTTTCCTTCCATGCGAAATTATGATGATTTTCGATATCGCACAAGACCCTTACGCCGAGATGCTTTGCGATATATCTATGAATCAATTCGTGATTGGCGGATGCGTATTTTCCCATAAGCTGCATGGCCTGCCAGTATTCCTGACCGGCATTGCTGTCCATATCGAGCCATGCAAGATGCCGCAGTTCGTCGGGCAACTCTTTATGGATGTTCATTGCCAGATGGCTGTAATATGTCGCAAGCTGATTGCCCGCTCCTCTGCTGCCGCTATGACTCAAAAGGGCGACATACTGGCCGGCCTTTAAGCCGAGGTCGTCATTTTCGAGGGTCAGCAGGCCGAACTCGACAAAATGATTGCCGCTTCCGCTGGTGCCAAGCTGCGCCCATGCTTTATCCTTAAGCTCCGCCACAGGCCTTGCGAACGACCAATCCATATCCATAACGCTGTGCTGCCTGTGGGTTCTGAATTCTGCACCGATGCCGAAACCGGTTTCCCTGTTGATGGCATCTATCAGGATTTTCTTTTTTTCATCAAGGCTGCTTACAGGCAAATCAAGCACGGTCATTTTCATCCTGCACGCGATATCTACGCCAACAGCATAGGGAATTACCGAGTTATCCGTTCCAAGCACTCCGCCGATTGGCAAGCCATATCCGACATGCGCGTCCGGCATAAGAGCGGCGATAAACGAAATCGGCAGCCTGCACGCGTTTTTAATCTGTTGAATCGACTCTTCCTCAAAGCCCGACCCCCATTGCTTGTACGGAGCGGGGCTTGGCCGTTCCTGAAAGCTATGAAACGGAACCGATTCTATCAGCTTTTGCGTTTTTTTCTTTTTTCCTGAACTCATATACTATATTATATTGGAGTAATTAGCGGAAGTTCAACAGATATTCATTTTCAGGAGAAATTTATGTGCCGACGTATGAGTTTGATTTTTCTGTGTCTTGTATCCGTTTTGTTTTTCGCTGGCTGTATGGAAAAAATGAAAGCCGTTGATTCAGGGCTATGCTGCGGGCCGGAGATGGTTGCTTATTATACCGAAACGCCTGTCAATATCGACGGCAAACTCGATGACGCTATCTGGCAAAGTGCCAAGACGGAGACGTATTATATGTATCTTTCTGCTGATGCAAAGGAAGACGTTTTTCTTGCTGAGGCCGGTAAGATTCGCATTGCCTGGGACGATAAATATTTCTACCTTGCCTGCGAATTTACAGATTCAGACGTTGTCGCGGAAGGCGATGAAGACCAGCTGCAACATTATCAGCTTGGCGATTTATGCGAGCTTTTCCTCAAACCTGCCGACAAAAGCTGGTACTGGGAAATATATATGACCCCGCGAAACAACAAGACCGTTTTCTTCTTCCCGTCCAAAGGCTATCTCGGATTGCCAAGCTGTTTTGAAGATTACGCGTTTGACTTCAAAGTAGCCGCCTTGGTTGACGGCACACTAAATAACTGGCATGACAAAGACAAAGGCTGGACAGGCGAACTGGCAATACCGATTAAGGAATTGACCGCAAGGGGCGAAACATTCGGGCCGGATTCCCGTTGGCGCATATTTGTCGGCAGATATAATTATTCCGTTTATTTTACTGCTGAAGAGCTTAGCATGTCGCCCCAGCTTTCTAAGACAAATTATCATCTTATCGATGAATACGCATCGTTAATACTGAAGAAATAATTTTCATGAAAAAGGACGACATTTATTCTCAGTATCGCGAAAAGGTTGCCGACTTTGTGTTCGATGAAAAGGTCGTCAGCGTCTTCGACGATATGATTCGCCGGTCGGTGCCGGGCTATGCGACGGTGATTGCGATGAGCAAAGTTTTCGCGGAGCATTACGCGCAGGAAAACAGCAATTGCTATGACCTTGGCTGTTCGCTTGGTGCTACAACTCTGGCGATGCGAAAGGGCATAAACAAAAAAAACTGCCGAATCGTCGCTGTCGATAATTCACCCGCGATGATAGAGCGGTGCAGGCAGATTATAGATTCCGATGTTAGCGATGTGCCTGTCGATGTTGTGCTTGAAGATATTGCCGCTTTGAAAATGCAGAACGCATCCATCGTTGCTATGAATTTTACGCTCCAGTTTTTCTCGCCTGATAAAAGGGAGGACTTGCTCGGCAGGATTTATAATTCGATGCTTCCAGGCGGAGCGATGCTTCTTTCGGAGAAGATAAAATTTGGCGATGACGATGAGCAGGACTTTCAGACGGATATGTATCATCACTTCAAACAGCTAAACGGCTATACGGGTCTTGAAGTTAGCCAGAAACGCAAGGCTCTCGAAAACGTGCTTGTGCCGGACACGATAGAACAGCATTTCAAACGGCTAAAAGACGCAGGCTTCGATAAATGCTATCTGTGGTTCAGGTGCTTTAATTTTGTTTCGATAGCGGCGTTCAAAAAATGATAAGCTTTAATCGATTTCTGGGATTCTTAAAAACGACGCAGGCAGGTAATTTCGCTGATGCGATTTCAGCAAAACTTAACGAGGCCGTTCAAACCATCAATCACGGCGATTTTGAAAAATGGCTCGGCGTGATTGATTCTCTGCCGAATATTCACCCGTCGCAGATAGTCCTCGACTTGCCAGCGATAAAAATAGGTAGTGATGCCGATTGCGATGATGACACAAGAGCGGATTTGAAAGATACGCTTATGAAGCTTCATCCCTGGCGGAAGGGGCCGTTTGATATTTTTGGTTTGCGTATCGACACCGAATGGCGGAGCGATATAAAATGGGACAGGCTCAAAAATAAAATTGCGTCGTTAAATGACAAATGCGTCCTCGATGTGGGCTGCGGCAGTGGCTACCATTGTTTCAGAATGAAAGCTGCGGGCGCAAAAGCCGTTGTCGGCATAGACCCGTTCCTGTTATTCGTGATGCAGTTTCTTGCGTTGAATAAATATATCAAAGATGATTCTATCGCTGTGCTTCCGCTGGGCATAGAGGACTTGCCGACGGAGTGTCCGTCATTCGATACGATTTTTTCTATGGGCGTGATTTACCACCGCAAGGACCCGATGGAGCATTTGCGGCATTTAAAGGGTCTGCTTGCAAACGATGGGCAGATAGTCATCGAAAGCCTTGTAATTGATGTGCCGGATAGTCAGGTTTTGAAGCCGTCAGGCAGATACGCTAAGATGCGAAACGTCTGGAATATTCCGTCGCCTGCGATGCTTGCACAGTGGCTAAAAGATGCGGGCTTTGCTGATGTGGAAATTATAGATGTGTCGCCCACGACAAACGATGAACAGCGAAAGACCGAGTGGATGACATTTGAATCGCTGGAAGATTTTCTTGACCCTGCAAATCAAAGTCAAACCATCGAGGGCTATCCTGCACCTGTTAGAGCAGTGTGCGTTGGGAATAAATCTTAAGCCGTCGAATGAAAGCGACACGACATGAACTGAATTCCGAATAACGAAACCATAATGATGAATCAATGTCCAAATGCCGAATTTCGAAATTGGAGACAACCACCCCGTGTCATTCCGACCGGAGGATACGAATGTATCCGCAGTGGAGGAATCTCATCGCAACGGAGAGCCGCAAAGCGATTGTTCATCCGATAGATCCCTCGTCGCTTCGCTCGCTCGGGATGACAATGTGGGATGGTTGTTCGCTTGGGATGACAGAGGGGGACGTTTTGCGTTGTCCGGCGAATGAAAGCTACACGACAGGGAGCAGAACTGCGGAATCTGCGGTTAATAATAATAAAAAATTCGTGTGAATTCGTGCGATGCGTTGTTAAAAAAAAGGTGAACGGTCAGGGTTATTTAAATTTTTTTACAGAAATCCCCCGCGAAAACAAAACGAGCTGCCAAAGACATACGTTGGCTTACACTTGCTTTTCTTCGTTGGCATGTTTTTCACGCTGGATCGCCTCGTAGATTTCTTTGCGATGCACCGAGATGTTCTTTGGGGCGGTAATCCCAAGTCGCACCTTGTCGCCTCTTACGTCAACGATTGTGATTTCAACGTCGTCTCCGACAATGATTGACTCATCCTTCTGTCTGCTTAGAACAAGCATTTTTACACTCCTTTAATTAGCTGGTTATTCCCTGCCAGCTCCTATAACTATTATACCAAACTCGGAAACTAAAAAGTAAAACTTTTTAAAAAGAACATAATTCTCTATCCAGATATGTTTTCGGCCAAATGTAGGAGCAATAAAAGTAATTTTTTATATATTTTTTGCTTTTTGGTATATTTTTTTGTATTTCCGTTCTAATGCTTTAATTTGCAAGCACTTATGCGGCAATTCCTTTTGTGCGAATTTCGCTTGATGGCGATGGAACCCCAAAGGGTATCTGCATTAAGGACATTATAGGAGCATAATTTCAGTTGCCAGGCGGCATTGGCATTATGCGACAAATTTGCGCCACCATGCGGATCGAATCGCAAGCCAGTAGCCCACGACGCTTCCAAGTGTGCCGAATGCGATGTACTGAACCGGCAGCACGGCACCTGTACCGCTGAAATAGAACCCGATGGGCCAGCTTTGCGAAAGGCTGGTCAGCGAGGCTGTTCTGCCGTTAAGGGTCATTTCGACAGCGCAAACTATTGCGGTTGCTATTGCGGGCCAAAGGTAGCTGGCACTCAACAGGTATTTGCATACGAACCCGCAAGCAAGGAACCCGATAAATACTGCAAAGACAGCCTGTAAATTTGCGGGCTGGCTGATGACGCTGGCGGTTTGATTGCCGACTATCACATCGCGGGCTATGCCTTTGATGATGAAATGGGACAAAAACAGCGTTATCGCAATTGATGTCGCCACGTTCATGTAGAATGTTTTCTTGTCCCTGTAGAACGGCGTTAAAACATCGTTTTCAATCAGTTTATCGGATTTGCCCGGCCAGATGATATTTGCAAGTATCGCACCCAAAAATCCCGATGCAACCACCGCCAGCCACAAAACACCTTCCCAGCTAAGGGCGGTATAAACCGAATGGCGAAGTTCGACGGTGGCGTTGGCTTTTAATAATGTCGCCATATCGCCGCTGCGAAGACTTACCGCGGCAAGCCCGGCAGGAGCGGCTATGATGCCTATCTGTCTGGTATAAGGCCTTGCGATGAAACCGCCGATAAGACCTGCGGCAAACGCAAGAAGCATCGTAAGTATCAGCTTGGCGGGATTGATATTGGCATTAAAAAAAACGACAGCGTCAAGCGGAGCAGCGGGCTTGAGCAGCGGCCAGCCGACATAACCCAGCAGAATAACGCCGACAGCGATAACGAGCGTTATCCTGACCTTAGTGAAAATAGACAGTTCCATAACTTAAATTCCTTATAATAACGTGCTTACAGATTATCAGCAGGCCATAAAAGAGTCAAACAGAAAATCGTCAACGATTCTTCAATCCTGTCGTGTCGCTTGCGCTCGGCGCTTTCATTTGACGCGATAACAGCAGCCGAAAGGGCAATGAGGAATTATGAAACCATAATGAGGAAACAATGCTCCAATGTCGAATTTCGAAATTAACGACAACCACCATATGTCATTCCGAGTGAGAGTCCCCATATTGTCATCCCGAGTGAGCGAAGCGACGAGGGATCTGAGATTCCTCCGCTGCGGATACTTCGTATCCTCCGGTCGGAATGACACATTGGTGTTTCCTGCGGTCAACGGTCGACGGAAAACGGTCAACGATTCATTCAAATTCCTATCGTGTCGCTTGCATTCGCCGGACGAAAAATATAAAAAATGTTAAACATTTGGCAAAATAGCACTTAAATTCCCTAAGAACGGGAAATTATCGGCGATTCCGTTAAAATAGGCAAAATAATCACCATCTGGCATTTTTTTTCCTTGACCTTCTTATGGGATAATGGTTAGAATCCCCGACTCGTATAAACCTATCGTTGGGTTTGCACGAAAAGACAAAGAGTGAGAATGTCGAGAAGAAGGCAAAAGCATCGTTTTTGGAGATGAGTATCCCCTTTCTTCCTGTACCGCTATCGCATCTTAGAATCAGGTTCATTGGTATTAGCAAAGGAAAGAAAATGAAGAGAATGACGACATTAGTGGTGTTGACAATCGCCGCTACAGTAATGGCTGTGCCGTTGCAGGTACAGATAACAGCTCCCGGGGCCTATTATGATTATCAGGCAACTGTTGTTTCCGGGCCCATCGGCATCTACGGTGTCGGTGAAACATTCAGAACTTTCTGCCTTGAAAGACACGAAAACAGCTCAAATGGAATTTTTGATGTTGTCCTTGGCGACAGAGCAATGGACGGCGGCGTTGAACCTGCCGGCACCGGCGACCCGCTCGACACCAAAACCGCATTCCTCTACAATGAGTTCCTCAACGGCGGACTTGCTGCATATGGTATCGTAAGCGACTCAGCATCTTACACGATTATGCAGAATGTTATATGGGAGATCGAGGGCGACGGCAATGTAATCGGCCTTGGAGCTGGAACCATCGGCGGCAATCTGCTTTCTTATGCAGCGGCTAATGCGGATGGCTCAAACTACGGAATCAAGGTAATGGTTATGCACACCGCGACAGGAGCAAAAGCACAGGATATGCCGGTAAAATTCGCCATTCCGGAACCAATGACCGTTGCATTGCTTGGCCTTGGCGGAGTATTGCTCATACGCAACAAGAAATAATCAGGATAATACATCAGCACTCACAGAGGCAGGCCTAAAAAACCTGCCTTTTTTTATGCGCATTTTTGTTTTTTTGTTGAAAAATAGGTGCGGAAAGACTACAACTCTTTCTATTGGGTGCACAAAGGGCAGATTCTAAAATAAAAATTACAGAGCAACTTAAAAAAAAGTAAAGGGAATTAAAATGGTAGCAAAAAAAAGAATAGCAGCTTCGGTTCTAACTTTCTGTGTTGTATCAACTTTTATAGCGTTATTGGGAGGCTGTGCATCAAAAAATGCTAACCTTGATATGAATACCTTGGAAAAAGAGGCACAAACTACTTTGGGATGCGGCGAAGACTCCAATTTTTACATAGTCCCTTCGCAAGGCGGCATCAACGATGCAATTGTTGGTGGGCTTTCTTCAGTTGCAGGTCCTTCAAATCTCGCAAAAGAACTAGCTGAATACCTTTCCATCGGCGAGAATAAACCTTTTTGCATTGCTGTTACAGGAAGCTCTATAGATAAGACCGCAAAAAGCATTTTAGATGCTCTAGAAATTAACAAAGGCAAACAATTAACTAAGTTAAAATTTATGTACATCGGCACTTCTGAAAAAGAGGTAGCAATACGAAAAGCGGTCGAAAGCCTTGGTGCCGAATTCTATTTTAAATCTATAGAATAAAGAAAAAAAACCGGCCAAAGGACGACGGTCGACGATTCTACGATTTAAAATCTTCCGGCAGGTATTGCGCCTTGAATTTCGTGCCGCCAAGCTTCAATGCCGCTAAATCGTTTTCGCTGACTCTGCCGTGTATGAATTGCTGTACGACTTCGTGCGGATGCTTTCGTATATACTCCGCGTCGCCGTCAGCGATAATCCTGCCCTCGTGGAACATAACTATCCGGTCGGCAATTTTATACGCACTGTTCATATCGTGCGTTACCACCACGCTGGTTACGTTCAGCTCGTTCTTCATTTTTATAATCAGCTCATTTATTATATCCGAGCGGATAGGGTCTAGGCCGGTGGTAGGCTCATCGTACAGAATGACTTCCGGATTCAGCGCGATAGCCCGTGCCAGTGCGACACGTTTTTTCTGTCCGCCCGATAAACTTGCAGGCAGATAATTCTGATAGCCGTCAAGGCCCACCATCGAAAGCTTATCCTTGACGAGCTGGTCGACAGCTTTCCAGTCGCGGATTTTCTTCTGATGCTGATGGAGCGGAAAAATAATATTTTCGAAAACGGTCATGCTGTCGAAAAGTGCGCCCATCTGGAAACAGAATCCAAATTGCATCCGCACCTTTTCGAGCTGGCTTTCGCTTAGATGGTCAATCCTGCCGCCCTTGAGATATATTTCGCCCTCGGTCGGCCTTTCGAGAACTATCAGATGCTTGATGAAAACCGTTTTTCCGCAGCCGCTTGGCCCGATGATTACGGTTGTCTTTCCCTTTTCTATCGCGATGGAAATATTATCAAGAACAGTTATCGTGCCGGTGTGATTCACGAACTGCTTGGTGAGATTTTTTACTACTATGATTCCATCGTCGGCGTTTAAGATTTTTGATGTCACGGGCAAGCCTCTATAAAATACTTGTAATTGGCCAGATGGAATTATATATCGCTTTTGAAACAATCGCCAGAGTAAAATCAAGTGCAAGGATAGCGATGAAGCTTGATACGAATGCCTCGGTGCAGGCTTGTCCTACGCCGTGAGCGCCCTCTTTGCATGTGAAACCTTTATAGCAGCTTATCGAAGCAATCGCTCCGCCGAAGAAGAAACCTTTTATTACTCCTACCGCGACATCCCACAGCGCTACCCCGCTAGCGGAAAAATCCCAGTACGCCCTTGCGTTGATTCCAAGCTGCATAACGCTGATGAAATATCCGCCGATAACGCCCATAAGGTCGGCATATATAATCAGTATCGGCGTAAGAAGCAGACACGCCAGAACTCTCGGCGCTACCAGATATTTTACCGGGTCGGTTCCCATACTCCTTACGGCAGAAATCTGCTCGGTAACATTCATCGTGCCAAGTTCAGCGGTAAGAGCGCCGCCGACTCTGCCAGCAAGCATCACCGCCGCCAGCACCGGGCCAAGCTCCTTTACGACAGATATATTGATTAGTACGCCGAGATGCTCTTCTATCCCCATGCCCGCAAGCTGGTCGTATGCCTGAATCGCAAGAACCATTCCGACGAATGCACCGGTAACCATCACCACCGGCACGCTTTTCACGCCGATAAGGTTCATCTGGTTAATGGTCAGCGTAAACGACCGGCCGCTAAAAAGGCTGAAAAGGCTGGTGATGGCGGCATCTTTGGCGAATCGCCCGAACTTGCCCAGCGTGGTAATAGACTCTATCGTTCTTTCGCCGATCTCTTCGAGCATCGGTATCCTTTCACAATTGCGGTTTGACTAACTTGTATTTCGTCATTTGCAGTGTTTTTTTTGTTGTTTTTTTATTTTTTTGCAAATTATATCCGCCGTATATCCTTATAACTTCTTTTTTTATGGGGGTTTATGGGGAAGATATAAAATTATTAGCTAAATTTCCTATTTTACCTATTTTAACTAAAGATTTTCAAATAAGTGGGACGATAGATAATCTGTAAGTTAAATATCTTGCCCAGATTAACAAAAGAATAGCTAAATAAGTTAAAAAAGTTAAAATAGTATAAAAAGGAGTTTTAAAATGGTAACGGATTGCACTTTGGAAAAATATCTTGACGCAGTTCTAAACGGAAAACGAACCGAATCAAGAAACATAATTGAGCAGTGTATGCAATCCGGCTTTCCTGCCAATCGCATATATATGGATATCCTGTGGCCCGTGATGCTGGAAATCGAGAAGCTCCACAGAGCAGGAACGATAGATTCCGCTCAGGAACATATGGCATCGCGTATAAACCGTACCATTGTTGACCAGCTCCAGAATAAACTGCCCCGAAAAGAGCAAAAGGACAAAAAAATCGTTATCTGCTGTGCATCGACCGAACATGGCGAACTTGGCGCTCAGATGGCGGCGGACATCTTCGAAAGCGACGGATGGGAAGTCCGATTCCTCGGCGGCGGCGTAACAAACGATGAACTAATCTCATTTACCAATATTTACAGCCCGGACGTGCTTCTTGTATACGGAACAAATGCGGCTCTGGCGCCGTCTGTCAGGGCGCTGATAGATTCAATCCGAGACATAAACGCCTGCCCTGACATGAAAATTATGCTTTCCGGCGGGATTTTTGACCGGGCCGAGGGGCTTTGGGAAGAAATCGGAGCCGATATGTACGCAGAAACCGCCCACAAGGCCGTAGAGCTTGGAAATATGAATGCTCCATCAAGGCCGGTGCCGACAAGAGAGTTAAACAAACGAAAAAGAAACAAGCGAGTGTCCGAAGAGCTGCTTACCGCCTCAAAATAAGAATAAATTATCGAAATAACCCCTTTTCAGGGGTTATTTTTTTGTGTAGAATATCTCTTCTAGGTACTTGTGCATTACGGCCCAAGTGGTTATCATTTGCTTTTTCGTATGGCAATTGGTTATCAATGTTGAGTGTTGAGCCATGGGAAAAACCTTCGGCTCGGTTATATTCTATATTATAAAGTTGGTTGGTAGAAAATTATGCTTCTTACACAAATACTTAAGCCTTCGTGCATAAAAGCTCCTCTGGCGGGCACAGATAAAGAATCCGTTATCGAAGAGCTTATCAATCTTCTCCATGAACATAAGATGCTCACTGACAAAGCGGATGTTATTGATGCCGTTCTTGCCCGCGAAATGACAAGAAGTACCGGCATCGGCTCCGGCATAGCAATACCGCACGGAAAATGCAAAGGCGTAAGCGACCTTGTGATGGCCGTGGGCATCGCACCCAAAGAAATAGAATTTGACAGCATCGACGGCAAAGGTGTGAAAATCATAGTCCTGCTGGTGTCGCCATTGGGCAAGACGGGCCCGCATATCCAGGCACTTGCAAGGATAAGCAGACTGATGCTCGATGAAGAACTTCGCGAGGGCCTGACAAAATGCAAGTCTGCCGCTGAGGTTTACCACCTTATCAAAGAAAAAGAGAGAGAATAATCCAGTCTTTAGTGTTGAGTTTTTAGTCCTTAGTTCTTTGAAATCGTCAACCGTTTTCCGTTGACCGCAAGAAAACTAAAATATCAAAAATTAAATATAAAAATGACAATGCAAAAATCAAAAATATCCGTCGTCGGCCGTAAATGCACCATTGTGTCATCCCGACAGAGCGAAGCGACGAGGGATCTGTTGGTTTAGCAGATTCAATGAGATTCGCTTTGCGGCTCTCCGCTTTGCTTCGTATCCTCCGGTCGGAATGACATGTGGCGCATAACGCTGTTGACAGCGAACATCATTTTTGCATTTTGATATGTAATTTTTCTTTTTTATCTTTAATTTTTTATTTTTTGATAGCAGCTATCTCGCAATCCCAAGAGAAAAGTTATGACGGCACGAAAAGATGTTATCGCCAGAATAAGGAATAAAATACGGGATTTTCCATCGGGGCCGGGACTGTATTTTATGAAAGGTTCAAGCGATGTCGTGCTGTATGTCGGCAAAGCTAAAAATCTTCGCAGCAGGGCGGGAAGCTATTTTCAGCCGGGGGCGGATATCGACACTTCAAGAGGGCCAAAAATTGGCGAACTGCTCAAAAAAGTCGAGGACGTTGACTTCCTTGAAACCGAATCGGAAATTGACGCGATTCTTCAGGAAGCTCGGCTGATAAAAGATATTCACCCGACCTACAACAGCCAGCTCACCGACGACAAAACATTTCCATACCTCGAAATAACAAAGGAAGATTATCCTGCGGTTTATATCACACGCAATCCCAAAGACGGCTCCAAGCTGTTCGGGCCGTTTACCGCTGTTTCGGAGCTTCGCTGGGCGATAGTGGTTTTGCAGAAAATCTTCAGGTTCCGAACATGCAAACTTGAGATACAACAGGCAGACCCCAAACGTCAATACTTTCGGCCATGCATACTGCACAGCATAAAACAATGCACCGCTCCGTGTGCGGACAGAATATCCAAAGCTGACTACGGGCAAAGCATCAAAGACCTCATGAAATTTTTGAATTCCAAGAGAACCGCGATTTTGCGCGAGCTTGCCAAAGAGATGCAGGATGCCTCTGCCAATCTCGAATTTGAAAAGGCCGCCGGGCTTCGCGATAGAATCCGCCTGATAGAAAAACTTGCCGAGCGAGGAAGCGTCGAAGATAATGTTCAGCCGGAAGCGTTTGCGTCTGACCCTGCCGATGCTCTCATTGAACTGCAAAAGGTTCTGGGTATGGATGAGCCGATACGGATAATCGAGGGGATAGATATCGCGCATATTCAGGGCACCGACACGGTCGGGTCGCTGGTGAAATTTATCGACGGCAAGCCGTTCAAGGCAGGCTATCGAAGATTCAAAATCAATACCGTCAAGGGCGTGGACGATTTCGCAAGTATTTACGAGGTCGTTTCGCGCAGATACAAACACGCTGCCGACGGCGAAGAGCTTTGGCCAGACCTTGTGCTGATAGACGGCGGGCTGGGGCAGTTAAGTGCCGCAAGGGATGCGTTCAAAAAAATCCAATGGCCTATGCCCAAGCTGATAAGCCTTGCCAAACGCGAGGAAGAAATATTCACGCTCGGCAGCAGCGAGCCGATACGCCTGAAAGCGACGAGCCCCGCCAGAAAATTATTGCAGTATGTGCGCGATGAATCGCACAGATTTGCCCAGCATTACCATCATCTTCTGCAAAAAAAGAGATTGCTAAACGAATAAAAACCGTTGACCGTTTTTAACAACGAATTATACAAATTAACTCGAATTTTTATTTGGTTATCGCCCGGCAAATGAAAGCGCCGAGTGCAAGCGACACGATAGGACTTTGAATCGTTTCCCGTCGTCCGTCAACCGTTCACCGTAAGAACACACCAACGTGTCATTCCGACCGGAGGATACGAAGTATCCGTAGCGGAGGGATCTCATTGAATCTGCTAAACCATGAGATCCCTCGTCGCTTCGCTCACTCGGGATGACAACAGGGGGCGTTCATCTTTCCATCTGTGGCTAAAAAAAAATCCGCGAAATCCGTGTCTAAAACAGCAGCTAGCAATAAGCAGTAAGCTAACCGCTAATAGCTATTAGCTAAAAAATCGGTGTCCATCTTTGGCGAATTTTAAAAGCATCCATATCTGAAAATGGCGCATAAAAAAAGGCAGGTTTTTTAGGCCTGCCTTTGTGAGTGCTGATATTTTATTCTGATTATTTCTTGCGTCTAATCAACAATCCGCCAAGGCCAAGCATAGCAATGGTCATTGGTTCCGGAGTAGGAATCTGCTCGGTGCAGAATGCAACTGATCCGTCGAATTTTACCCTTAAGCCAAATTCGCCTGTTTCGCTATTTTCGATTTCATAGCCTGAGCCAGCGGTATAGGTTACGGAACCCATCCAGCCTGTTACTGTTGAGTGAGGCCACGTCTGTCCGCTTGAAACCGTAGGAGTGGTGTATGTCCATCCGATAGGGGCTACTACGCCTGTGATAGTGAAAGGCTTAGTCATAAAGATATTGAACTGATAGCCTGTCCATGTGAATCCTGTGGCATTGTCCACATCCTCAATAATCCATACGATTGGGTCAAGCTCAGAGTTTGCGGTGAAATCGCCTTCAACGTGTGCAGGTGCCGAATACTGTGCGCCGTCCATTGTCAGCGTGTAGGTTTCGATGCCGCCTTCCAAGCCGGTAGGTGTCCAGCTAAAATCATGCGTCGCATCAACTGGGTCCATCACAATTGCACCGTCGCCGTCAGCTGCGCAGTTTACATCTATTATAGCTGCGTTAGCCGGGGAAGTTAAAACGATGCACATACTTAGAATTGCAACTAACAAACAGATCTTTTTCATAGCCACTCTCCTTTTTACAAATTACTAATCTCATGTTCTGAGCGGTGAGGGCGATTGGGGAAGAAAAGGAAGGGGATAGCCACCTCGGCTATATATACAAAACTGGCATTCTCTTCTCTTCCTCGCTCTTTCGCTCCGGATTCGTGCGATTTTGCCACCGCAGTTACCCGACTTTCTATATTTAACAGCCGCTTGTCAAAATTGTCAAGTAAATAATGCGAAAAAGGCGAATATTTTTGCATTTCAAGCGGTTTTTTCGGACGAGCGGCATCGGCTATGTGCGGGAGAAATCGGCATAAAGGTTTGTAAGCTAATTGTTTTGGATGGGTTATAAAAAAAAAGGCAGGTTTTTTAGGCCTGCCTCGGTGATTCGTGAATTTGGTGATGATTATTTCTTGCGTCTTAGCATCAGTCCGCCGAGAGCAAGTATTGCGATGGTTGCCGGTTCCGGAACAAAATCGACACGGTCGCCGCCGTTAAGCAGGCTTGTCTCAAGATAGTCCACGTATCCGGTTGATGCTGCCGCGAAAGAGCCAGCGCCGATTAGCACGCTTGTTACCTTTGCTCCCTCGCCAAACAACAGTGTTCCCCACGTCGCATCAGCGGCCCAATCAGCCAGCGACTTGTTGGCGCTAGGAGCTGTATAGTAGGGGTTTCCCGACTGGTCATATAACTTCCATGTTCCTGATGCGGCAGTTAGACTGACATCTTCCCATGTATAGTAGGGCGTGTAATTCCCGACATATGTAAGGGTCAGGTCATAAGCTGATTCGCCGGAGCGTGTCGCGGTGAATCCATTTTGAGATGCCGCCCAATTTGTTGACTGAACGCCAATCTTGATGGTCGTGTTGGTTGCGGTTTCCCTGTACCGACGCATGTTTGCAAAGAAGCCGTCCTGCCAGTTTCCTGTGGCGAATCCCTTGTTTGTGTCGATATTGCTGAATGTTGCCTTACCGCCGGTTCCTGCTGCGAAGACCAGTTTAAGAGCCGTAGCTCCACCGGGTGCATCATTTACGAATTGAATCTGATTCGCGATGGCTAGGTCATCCGCTGCGGTTGCGGTTTGCCCTGGCTTGCCCGCATAGGTATTGTTGATTCCGACAAGGTCGATGCCGCCGCTGGTACGGGTGTCATCTGAATACCAGCCCTGATCTCCAAACGCACCTACATCAATGGTAGATGCCAAAGCCGCTGTGGCCGTGAGGCAAACTACCAATACTGTTACTAACTTCTTCATTCTTCTTTCTCCTTGCGCACTATGCGCACTAAACAATGTTGCTCTATCAAATACAGGGAGGATGCACGTGCATTTTCCTCTCAACTCTCCAAAAACATAAAACGAAAAGACCCAAGAAGGAAAACCTTTTTGGGTCTGTGAACCGCTATTATAGGCTATTTTTGTCTTCTAGTCAACATTAATCCGCCAAGAGCAAGTATCGTCATTGTCATCGGCTCCGGAATTGCGGTGCTGATGAATGAATCGCTCAGGGTTTCTACTTGCGAGCTATTGATTGTACAATTAATAGCTTTGACGTGGATGCCGATGGAAACTTCGCCAGCAGCCATATCGTCCAGAAGATTCTGATATGTTTTGCCGGACTTGAGCGTAAAGCCTACCGACACCCACTCGCCTGGTTTGACACCATTTGCAGGCTCCGGGGTTACCGCTTCGGTTGCCGCCAATAGCTTTAGAACGAGTTTGTCCGGTTTATAGTCGGGCAGGTTGTTTGGGGTAACATTTGCTCCCAGATTTTCGAAATCAACATTAGGCAGGGAATCATCGATTGTGAACATATCTAAGAGTACGCCATCATAAAAATAAATCTCGGATACTGACGACAGCGTCGGGCCAGCGTTGCGGAAATTAAATTTTACACCCGACCCATTTGCAATGACATCGACAAATAACTGCCCCTCGATATTTGCCGGACAATTTTCCGTGATGCGGTCAAACGCAAATGTTACCGGCGTTGCTTGCACACTTGCGGCACAGAGCAACGCAAATACTAACACCATCTCCCACTTCTTCATTCTCTTTCCTCTCCCAAAGAAAAGTCCCAGTTATGTGCCTCTGCTTCTCCAGTTAGCTATTATGTGCTATATTATAGTTTGGACGTTAAACTTATTTTCGTTTTCTTGCCAGCAGTAACCCGCCAAGGCCAAGTATCGCCATCGTCATCGGTTCTGGAATGTTGAACGTATCTGATGTTATTCCCAAACCGTTAAAATCTTTTTTGGCGATATAAGCACTTGTTCCGGCTTCGCTTTGTGTCAGCAGGGTATTATCCAGATTGATAGATACTTTTGTTGCATAATGGTTCGCCCAGCCGCTGGCAGCCAATTTAGCCGTCAAGTCTGCTGTTACGGTTCCTGTCCAGATTGCAACCTGTGTATCAACGGTAAGATAATAATCGCCATTTGACGGATTGAAAGTCATATCAGCTGTGAATTGAATGGGATTGATACTAATCGTTGCCTGAGTAATCGGGTTCCAAACCTCATAGATGTTAATGAACAAGCTATTGATTACCATTGCAAATGTTGCGCTGGTTCCGGCTCCCAACAATCTGTAATCGCCAGCCTCATGAAAAGTAACATTGTCAATGTACTTGCCATCTTTTGCGATAATCGTTGCGAGAAGCTGTCCATCGGTCATATCGGATGCGCCGCTGCCGGCTGAATACGATTTGAAGATGGGGTTAAAATCAAGCGTATCGCCGCTGATGATTGGTGTCCCAAAAAGCGGCACAGCATCAGTAACGGAGTCTTCGGTTACATTGTGATACACAACCGTTGAGCCGGTGAATGTTCCGTAATTGATACTTGTTGCGTTGCATATTGGCAAGCAAACGACCAGACTAACTATCAGCCCCATAAAAAACAATGCGGTAACGCCACTTCTTTTCATCTTTTTTCCTCCAAAAAAAGTCAATAGCAGATCCATCTATTGTTAACGGAAATCATCCAGCTTGTAATAATACACCAAATCCCAGCGTGATGCAAGAAAAAATACAAAAAATGCCATAAATTTTACCCATCTTAACAAAATTTATGATAATCTCCCGTTTTTTATAGGACTTAACCGCCCATCTGCCAAAGGGTTACCCATTTTAATATTTTTTGCGAATTTATCAGTATTTTCTGCTGACCGCCGCAGATTTTTTCTGCCAATTCACGAAAAAGTACCGCAGAGCTATTCTTTAGCAAGTTTGTTTTCTAAACTCTTTATTGGAATAAAGTACATTGTTCGTCCGACTTTCAGGGATATGAGCAATTCCTGTTTTACCAGTTCCATCAAATCCGTTCTCGCGGTTTCGTAGGCGATGTTATGGCTTACCTTGTGCGAATTGACGGTGTACCTGAATCCGGGATGACGGAGTGCGTGGCTTATCAGGGCTTGCTGGCGGTGATTTAGCGTCTGCATTCCCCGAAGCTGCTGCTCAACAGCCCTTAGCTGTTCAGATTTGGTTTTTATGTATTTATGCAATGATTGAACGGCCTTATCGATAACGTCAAGATGGTAGAGTATGAAATATGTCAAGTCGTTATCATCGGTTTCGGTATATAAAAAAGCTCTCTCGTATTTCGATGAAGCATTGAGGATAATTTCCGAAATTGAAATATATTCAAACATCCAATATCCGTGATTCATCATCGACCAGTAGAATAAAGCTCGTGCGGTTCTTCCGTTGCCGTCAATGAACGGATGGTCGTACGCAAGCCAGAAATGCAGTATAATCGAGCGTATCACCGGATGCACGAATGCTTCCGGTATCTTGCAATTCGCGAAATCGCAGAAAAGCTGCATCCGATATTCGAGTTCGCTTGCGGCGGGCGGTTCGTGAAAAACATTATTGTAATCATCTACGACGCGTATTTTTTCATCTTCTAATCGGAATCGGCCAGCGGCATCGGGCTTGTCAAGCGTATGCTCCGTAACCATTCGATGAATATCAAATACGATTTCTTTTGTTAAAGGCTTATCTTTGAGCTTGCGAATCTGCTGCATCGTTTTGAAATTATTCAATATCATCTGTTCGCTTTTGTCGCGAGGCGCTCGGCCGGACTTGAGCATCTCCTTTGCCACTTCGCGGGTGGTAGCGGCGCCTTCGATTTGGCTGGAGGTAATCGCCTCATTGACCAGCGAACTAATCAGGTATCGGTCTCGATTCTCGGAATTGATTGCCGAGCTATCCATTAGTATCTGGCCAGCAGCGCCCTTGTCGATTTCGTGAAGACTTTTTGTAACCGAATCGATAATGGCATAACGGAAGAGTTCTTGTTTTTTGTTTTTAAAAGGAATCAGTTTATAGAGCGACTGTCGGGCATTTTTTATTCCGAGCCACCAAATCTTGTGGCTAAGTTTATCTGGAGCCTTGTAATATGATAGCTTGTCCCAATGCAAATATTTATTGTCAACAGTTGCGGAAAAAATATCATTTATAATATTTATAAAAAGAGTGTCCTCCTCTTTTTCTGTTAATTCAACCATTTTTGGTGGTGTTTTCGGTATTCGCATCTTATGTTCCTTTTGATAAAGGCTTTACGTATTACTAACTTATTACTAAAATATACAGAATTAGTAATTAAGTCGGCTATTGTAACTACTAACTTTTGCTTTTTTAGTAGTTTATTACTAATTTTCTCAATTTCAGTATATCAAGTATATACGCTAAGAATTGCGAAGTCAACTCCCTAATTACTAATTTGGTAAATATTAGTAATAGATTAGTAGTTTATAAGTATTTACAGTTAATTGCTTTATGGTGATTTTTCAGTATTGCCGACTTATAACTGCAGATTTTTTCTGATAATTCACGAAAAAGTACCGCAGTGCATCTATCGGGTGGTCGAAGATTCCGTCCTTGTCGGGCAGTTCCGCATCGCTTCCGCTGACAGCATCGGGGTAATGGTAGCACTGCAACGCCTCTATCAGGCGGGGGCATCTTGGGCTGATTATCATTTTCGATTTGCCCAGCCCATCACGCATCGCCGCACGGACAAGCTCGATACCCTCTGCGATTCCGCTCCGCCTGTATTTTGTGCGGATACCTATATTATATAGTTCGCGGACGGCCGACGTGCCGGTAACATCGTTCCTGCCCGCACCGGCTGGGTCGCAAAACGTCGCCGCAACTTTCGATTCATCGCACGGCGTAATCCGTTTCACCTCCTCGGCATGCACAGCTATCGGCGCTCGGCTCCGGTAATATTCGTCGATGATGCGAATCGTTCCGTCGTAGTCCGGCTGAATCCACAGGCACACGAACGGGTTGATGTATCCGAAATCCATCGTGCGATAGAGCGGCAGGGCGGGGTCGTAGTCGATTCGTCCCACATGCACGTCCGCATCGAAATCCTCGAACACCGCATTATTACGAGAGGGACGTTTGCACATCATTTCGCTTTCCCAGCCTGCTCTGCTGCTTCGCCGCATCATCGTTATGCAGTCGTCGATTGCCAGATAGCCGTCAGCGGTTTTTGCTTTGCCTTGGCAGTCGCTATCGAGCGGACACGTTGAGCAGTTTCTATCGGTGCAGCGTTCGATGACTTCCATCACGCACCACTGGAATATCGGCGTATGATTTTTCACGGCGCTAGCGACAACTTCGTGCATCAGCCCGTAAGACTTGTGCATCGTCGAGAGGATTTCCATTGAGCCTGCGATGCCGTTGCTGCTTTTGGTGATGAACTTTGCCGCTTCGAATACGTCTCGGTCGAACAGCTCGATTTCGTCGCATCGGAGTTTGTGAATATGGCTTCCTCGGACGCTTTTCGATGATTGCGTGAGGACTTCGACGTTTGAGCCGTTGAGGAATTTGCAGCCGTCTTTGAGGATATTGCCGTCGAGTGCGTGCTCGAAACCGTTGCGGAGAATTTGCGTGATGTAGTCGTACATTCGCGATGATTGCTCGTATGAGCCGCCGAGGATACGCACCTTGCAGCCTGGCTTGAAGATGCAGTCGAGTACCGTCGCGATAGCTGCAAGAAATGTCTTACCGCCGCCGCGACCCGCCCAGACGATGCAATCTTTGGAAGAATCGTTGACCGTTTCTTTTTGCCACGAATCACACGGATCTTCTCGAATTTTTATTTGGTTATTATCCGGCAAATGAAAGCGTGGAGCGCAAGCGACACGACAGGATTTTGAACCGTTGTCCGTCAACCGTCGACCGTTCACCCACATTGTCATTCCGACCGGAGGATACGAAGTATCCGCAGCGGAGGAATCTAAAGCCGATAGATCCCTCGTCGCTTCGCTCTGTCGGGATGACACGGGGTGGTTGCTTGCGTTCATTGCTTCTAACGTCTCACTTCCAACTTCTAACTTCTCTTTGAAGCTGTGCCACAGATAATCCATCGGGCTTGCGTGATTGCCGCACATCGATTTATCGGGAACGCTGATTCCCATAAACGCCTTGACATAGTTCCGCAATTGCTCTTTCGTACGCGGGCAATAATTCTTCATCTGCGCATTGATACTGATAATTTGTTTTGACATTGTGTTCCCCTGTTATAAAATTAAATATTAAATATTAAAATGTAAAAATGATGCTGTTTGCCCCATTGAAGCCGAGTCGCAGAAGCGACCGGATAATATCGAATGTGTGCCGGAGTTTCCTATATGCATGAAACT
>CAMDDF010000006.1 GCA_945890885.1 Candidatus Kuenenia stuttgartensis
TGGTCGTCGTTAAACGCCACAATAACAATTTTTCAGGAGGCTCTATGGTAAAGTATATCGGTTTTGACATTGATTGCAATAAGGTAGTTGCATGCGTAGTGCAGCAGTCAAGAAACGATTATTTCGAGACATTCGGCAGCGACATTGATTCGATGCAGAAGTTTCTGAAAAAGCAAAAAAGCCCCGGCATCGAAATCCGGCTTGCTTTTGAGATAAGCGGTCAGGCGGGCTTTATCTACGATTCTCTAATTGGCAGTGTCGATGTGATAAAAGTTGCCAATCCTTATAAGACTACCTGGATATACCGAACATCCAAAAAGACAGACTCTCTTGATGCAAGAAAGCTTGCGGTATTGATGAGCATAGACGAACTGCCTGAAGTTTATATGCCGTCTAAGGAAGTCAGGCAGTGGCGGAGTCTGATAAATCACCGCAAGAAGCTAGTCGATAATGCCTGTCAGACAAAGAATCGCATCAGAGCTATTATCAAATCTCAGGGATTGAATAAAGGTTTTTATAAGGGCAGCCTGTGGACAAAGACCAATCGTCTATGGCTTAAGAGTTTATTTGAGAATAACGATTCATTCGAGCTATGGCGATTGGAATTAAGCAATTACATAGTAAGCCTTGAGGCTCTTGAAAAGCAGATATCCGGTACGACGGAATATCTTGACGGTTATCTTGCAAAACAGCCCGGCGCAGTTTTACTGATGAGTATTCCCGGAGTAGGTCCAAGGACAGCAGAGGCGATACTTGCTTATACAGACAATATAGAGCGTTTCAGCAATTATAAGAAGTATTGCAGCTATTTCGGATTGACGCCTAAACTTGACCAGAGCGGTATGACAAGAAGAGTCGGGCATATAAGCAAACAGGGCCCATCCGTTGTTCGATGGGTATTGTGCGAGAGCAGCTGGAAGGTTGTGCGGTATGTTCCTGCGATGAAGGCTTTTTACGAGCGTGTTATGTCCGGCCAGAAGTCGAGGAAGAAGATAGCGATAGTTGCCGTTTGCAGGAAGATGGTAAGCGTAATGCGTGCGATGCTGATAAGCGGCGAGCTGTTTAATGAGTCTATGATAAATGAAGAAATGCTGAAGTCGGCTTAGAAAAACAGGAAAGTTTTTTGCAGGTGAAATTATGGTCAGCATCCCGGTCGTAGTGTAATGTGGGTTCCTGAAAATCGGAAGATCACGCCGCGGAGAATGGGAGCTTTGGCCGTCGTATTTATCTTAATGTGCCGCTTAATGATGGTGAGCACGAATAGGAGTTTGGGAATTATCCTGCAAAAAGATTTTATCGTATTTTTTGTCCTTGCCCCTGTTTTTTTGAGAACGGGCTGCGGACAAAAATACTCGGTTGTCCGGCTTGAAGAGAAAAATAAGGAAAATATAAAAATGAATAAAACTTAAAAAACTAAAATTTACCACTTGACCGGCTCATGTTCATAGGATTACGCAGATTTCGAGGATTTTTTTGTTTAATAATAGATGAGGAAAGATTATAATTCTGCAAAGTTGGGTGTTTGATGGGTAGGAATTATGTATAAGGGCTGCCTCGGGCAGAGAAAGGGAACATGCGATGTATTGTCCAAAATGCGGTAAAGAAAATTTTGAGGGAGCGGATTTATGTCTGCATTGCAGTTGGGTGCTAAACGGTATTTCGGCAACTGAGGTTCGGCCTGATGCAAAAACCAGCGGGTTTGCGATAACGGCTCTTGTTCTGGCTATTTTAAGTTTGTTCACTTGCGGCTTACTGATTTTGCCTGCATTGATTTTCGGTATCATTGCGATGGTCAAAATTGAAAAAAGCGGCGGAAAATTAAAAGGTAAAGGCTTTGCGATTACCGGGCTGGTAACTCCGGCAATTATATTCCCGATGGCTATGATGCTGGGAATTTTGATGCCTGCGATAGGAAAGACAAGGCAACTGGCACAAAGAATACATTGCCAGGCGAATGTTAAGGGTTTAGGCTGTGCAATGCAGGTTTATGCAAATGACTATAATGAAAAATATCCGGCATCTTTGCAGTGGTGTGATTTGCTGATTAAATATGAAGATGTTCAAAAAGCCCAATTCAATTGTGCAGCTGCTGAGAAAGGTACTTGCAATTATGCCATGAACAAAAATATTGAAAAATTTGGTGTGGCATCGCCGGCTCAGATGGTTTTGCTGTTTGAAAGCAAGCCGGGATGGAATCAGGCCGGCGGGCTTGAATTGCTAACGACAGATAATCATTGCGGTGAAGGATGCAATATTTTATTTAATGATGGCCATACAGAATTCGTCAAAAGAGCTGATTTGAATAATTTGTTGTGGACAGTCGAAGAGAAAAAATAGAAGGGGAAATTATGAACAAATATTTTAATTATACAGATGTGTTAGGCTACGGCTGGCGTGTGATGGGTAGAAATATAGGATTTTTCATTGGGCTTGGATTTTTGTATTTCGGAATTGTTGTGGTTTTGTCGATTCCGGAAATGATTCTTCAGCATATGAAAAACAAAGAGCCTTCCCTTATAGTTGCGATGGTATTGGTAATGATATTAAGGTGCATCGTCCAAACCGTTCTGGTGATAGGCATATTCAAGATTGCACTTTCATTTTGTGATGGTGTCAAGCCTTCTATCGGTAAGCTTTTTGACGGCTTTGATTGTTTCTGGCGATTTATTGGAACATGGTTTCTTTATAGCTTGATAGTTCTGGGTGGTGTTTTACTGCTGATTGTGCCGGGGGTAATCTGGTCGATTAAATTTGGAAAATGCTGGTATTTCGTGATTGATAAAGGTATGGGGCCTGTTGAGGCATTAAAGGCCAGTAGCAGAATAACATCGGGAGTCAAATGGGATCTGTTAGGATTCAGTATAATGTGTATGCTAATAAATTATCTTGGAATTCTTTGCCTGGTTATTGGGATTTTTGCAACGTATCCAATGATTCTTGTTGCCGGTGCGCTTGTATATCGGCAGTTGGCTGCGCAGACGGCATTACTCGAAACGGTATAGAAAAATTGAATTGTCATTCGCCCATTCGGGAGGTGTGAAAAGGGATTCAAAAGAGAGATCCCTCGTCGCTACGCTCGCTCGGGATGACAACGGCGTATTATCCGGTCGCTTCCACGACTCGGCTTCAATATGGAATTGAAAATTTTACAGCATACCCGTTGGAGGACAATTATGAGAAAGTCGATGTTGTTTTTGTTGTCGCTGGTCATTGGCAATTTGCTTCTTTCAATATGTTATGCTCATCAGCCTCGGATTGTGTATAAGACGCAAATATCTCAGGCGAATCCAATTATTGTAACAAAGCCTGAGATTTCGCAGGCGTTCTATGCGGAGCTAAAAGGGCAGCCTGAATACTACTCTATCGGTTCCGATAAGGAATTTAATCTGTATGTCAGGATTTTGTCGCCTAAAATGACAGGCGCGAAAAAGGATTTCTCCGTTGAGATTATCAAGGACGCAAATGCGATTGCTATGCTCGACGGTTTGGGTTCTGCGTGGACGGAGTTTTATGAGCCGTTTGTCGGAGATGATTACTGGCAGGGGCCCGAATTTGAAAAACATCAGCCTGGGGGCGAATATATCATTAAAGTTTCCAGCCCGGATAACAGAGGAAAATATGTTCTTGTTGTCGGGCGGGCAGAGGCATTTCCGCTGAATGAATCGCTGAAGCTCTTTGTTTCTCTGCCGCAGCTAAAACACTATTTCGGCAAGTCAGGTTTTACCGCATTTTTGAATCTGGTCGGTTTTTTTTGGCTCACATTGATAATTATTCTATCGCTTATGATTTTTGGGGTAGTCTGGGTAGTCAAAAAATTTAAGAAGAAAAGGCAATACGCAAAGTTTTTGCCATAGATGGACACTGATTAACACAGATTTTAAAAGAAGTCAGAAACTGGATACCCGCCTGCGCGGGTATGACAGTGGTGAAGGATTGCGTTTAATGTAAGTATTCGACCCCATTGGGGTCTAGAGGTGTGACGGATTATTTTACCCCCAGTTGCACTGGGGGCTATCGTTATTAAACGCCTTCGGAGTTTTGGAATTCCTATCAGAAAAAGACAGCGTGTGCAAACAAGTTGCACACCCGAACTACAATAATAAACCCCCGAATGAATCGGGGGGCTAACGAGTATCAATGGTCGTTAGTTTTGAGTTTTTAGCCGAGGAAATAACCACCCCTGCCTTTGGCCACCCCTCCTTGGCAGGAGGGGAGCTTAATTATCCGTCGCTTGCGCTTTCGGCTACTGTTGTATCGTGTCGCTCGCGCTCCACGCTTTCATTGTACTATCCGGTCGCTTCCGCGACTCGGCTTTAATAATAGGGTTTTCGCGGTTGTAAATAATGGCAAGTAAGTGGTTGCGATATTTTGTGGGTAGGGTTAAAATGGCGGTGTCCCTTTTTATTGTTCAATATATGGGCCGAAAATGAAAGAATTGCCAAACGACCCTATACAATTTGCCGCACTTGTTGCCCATCAGCTTAAAGGGCCCATCGCGGCGGTGAGCAGTCTTTTGCAGACTGTGCTGGGGGAATTGGCTGGCCCAATCACGCCGAAACAGCGGGAAATCCTCGAAAAAGCAATTAGCAGATGCGATGAATCTTTGGCGGCGGCGCAAAGGCTGTTGACGATTTCAAAGGCGATTAACAATCCTGAGGCTTTTCAGGGCAGGGCGGATTTAGTTCCGATCATCAGAGAGGCGATGGAAAGATATGCCCAGCTTTTCAAGAATCAGCATATCGAAATTAAAGCGGATTTTAATTTGCAAAGCGCGATGGCTGTGGGAAATGGTGCGGCATTGTCCGAGGTTGTCGAGGCATTGTTGAATAACGCGGCGAAATATACGCCGGATCATGGGGTTGTAGAAATAAAGGTCGGCAGCGAGGATGATAAATTTAAGATAACCGTTGCGGATTCGGGGATAGGGATACCGCAGGCGGATATGCATAAACTTTTTCAGCCGTTTTACAGGTCGGCTTCTGCGCGGGAGTCGTCGAGGCCGGGGACGGGGCTTGGGCTTTATTATGTGAAAGCTATCGCGGAGGCTTGCGGCGGAAGTGTTTCTGTCGGCAAGGCGAAAATCGGCGGAGCGGAATTTGTTATTGAGCTGCCAGCTGCCAAAGATGAAGTTTCGGCAAGCGGCGAATTGATAAAAGGAGAATCTAAAATGCCAGGACTTAAGGTGGTAATAATCGGAGGCGTCGCGGCAGGGCCGAAAGTGGCTGCGAAGATAATGCGGCTTATGCCGGACGCAGATGTAACGATAGTCGAAAAGGGCAAGCTGCTCTCTTACGCTGGCTGCGGATTTCCGTATTATATTTCCGGCGTGGTGAAAAATCAGAGCGAGCTTATGAGTTCGTCGGTCGGCGTTGTAAGAGACCCGATATTTTTTCAGAAGGTTAAAAATATTCACATAATGAATCAGACTGAAGCGATTGAAATTGACAGGAAGGATAAAAAAGTAAAGGTTGTTGATTTGACCAAAAGAGCGGAGTCGTGGCTTGAATATGATAAGCTTGTTATCGCTACCGGTTCATTGCCGATAATTCCGAAATGTCAGGGGCTGGAGCTTGATAATATATTTACGCTTCACGGGCCAAGCGATGCCGAGGGCATCAAAGCGGCTGTTGAGCTTACGAAGGCAAAGGATGTTGTAATTGTCGGCGGTGGTTTGATCGGGATTGAAATGACAGAGGCGCTGACAAAGCGAGGCTGTCGTGTGAGCATCGTCGAAAAGAAAAATCAGATACTGCCGATGCTGGATTTTGAAATGGCAAAGCTGTTCGAAAATCATCTTGAGTCGCAGGGTGTTAAAGTTTTTACCGATTCGGAGGTGCTGTCGTTTGAAAGCAATGGCGACAAAAAACAAGTGAACTCGGTGGTATGTACCGCAGGCGATGTTCCTGCTGATATTGTGATTATCGCGGCTGGCATTAAGGCGAATACGCTGCTTGCGGAAAAGGCGGGGCTGGAAATCGGTTCGCTTGGTGCGATAAAAGTTAATATGAAGATGCAGACAAGCGATGCGGATATTTACGCCGCGGGCGATTGCGTGGAAAGTACGGATATGATTACAAGCAAGCCTTGTTATATTCCGCTGGGTTCGACGGCGAATAAGCAGGGCAGAATCGTCGCGGTAAATATCTGCGGCGGAAGTGATACTTTTCCAGGTGTGCTTGGTACTGTCGGGTTCAAAGTTTTTGAATTTTCGATGGGCAGAACCGGCCTATCTGAATCCGGTGCAAAATCGCTGGGTTATGATGCGGTTAGCGTGCTTGCTCCTGGGCCGGATATGGAGCATTTTGTGCCGGGTGCTAAATTGCTGATGCTGAAAATAATCGCAGATCGCAAAACCGGCAGGCTGCTTGGTGCTCAGGCAATGGGGCCCGGCGAAGCGATTAAAAGGATAGATGTCGCGTCGATGGCGATAATGAACAATATGACGGTTTATCAGCTTGCAAATGCGGATTTGTGTTATGCCCCGCCGTTTTCGCCGGTGATTGATAATATTATGACCGCGGCCAACATCGCGATAAACAAAATCGAGGGGTATATGGACGGCATCAGCCCGCTTGAGTTTAAGGAAAATCTCGATGCCGGCGAGGATGTGTATATTCTGGATGTGCGGACTCCGGCTGAATTTGACCGGGTCAGGCTAGCTGGGGCGAATTTGATACCGCTGGCATCGCTGCGAGGCCGAATCAATGAAATTCCGAAGGATAGGCCGATAATAACCCTCTGCAATGTTTCTCTTCGCGGATATGAGGCGGCGATTATTCTGAAATCGGCTGGATTTGAGAATGTCAAAGTTCTCGATGGCGGGCTTGATATGTACCCTTTTGAAAAGATTTATGTATAATAGGGCAATCGGCTTGAAGTTTTGCCGGCACATTATTATAATACCGCTCGAAAATGAAATTAAGGAAAGCGTATGTGTTTAGCGGTTCCAGCTCGAATAGTACAGATTACCGGCGATGACGCGATTGTTGATGCGATGGGCAATCAGTGGCCTGTCAGGATAACGCTTTGTCCCGGCGTTGTGTGCGGCCAGCTGGTGTTGATTCACGCAGGATTTGCAATTGCTGCGATTGATGAGGAACGGGCGCGGGAGATTTGGCCCTTGATTGCGGAGATTGACGAATTCAATGAAGAACAAACGCACAACTATAAGGGTAATGTGTAATGCTTAGAAGAATCCGGCTGGCACAGCTAATGATGGATAAAGCTTGCAGGAAATTCGGCAGGCCGATTCGGATAATGGAGATTTGCGGTACTCATACCGTAAGTATTTTTCGCAACGCAATACGGGAATCTATTCCGCCGATGCTGAAAATTCTTTCTGGGCCGGGCTGCTCTGTGTGCGTGACGGATACTGGGTTGCTAGAACAGATATTTTCGATTGCACAAAGGAAAGATGTTATACTTGCTACTCGCGGGGATTTGCTAAGTGTTCCGGTTGATTCGGGCCGTCAAAAACTTATGGAAATTCCTAGCACCATAGCTGTAACGAGCATACTTGAAGCTATTGAGCTTGCGAAAATTCATCAGAATAAGACGGTTGTTTTCGCGGCAATTGGTTTTGGAATATGTGTGCCTGGAACGGCGGTAGCTATTGAGCAGGCTCAGCGGGAAGGGGTGGATAATTTTTGCATTATTTCGGGGCTGAAAGAGATTGTTCCAGCAATGAAGGCGCTCCTTACTGAAAAGAATCATCAGATAGATGCGTTTCTTTGCTGCGGGAATATGTCGGCGATAAGCGGTTATGATATTTATAATCCGATTATGAATGAGTTCAATGTGCCGTGTCTGCCGACGGGGTTTGAGCCTATGCAGCTTATCGAGGGTATCGCTGAGATATGCAGGCAGCTTATCGAAGGCAAGGCATCGCAGTGTTATGATTTTGCGGTGTCTCTGACCGCAGAGGGAAATAAGATCGCTCAAAAATATACGGCGGACTATTTCGATGTCGTTGATGATTATTGGCGCGGCTTCGGCAAGATCGAGAAATCGGCATTGAGGCTCAAAGATAAATATGATAAATTTGATGCGCATAAGCGATTCGGAATCAAAAGAACGACGACGGAAGATGTTTCGGGCTGTCGCTGCGGCGAAGTGATATGCGGTATTATTGAGCCAAGGCAGTGCGATATGTATGGCAAAGAATGTACTCGCCAAAACCCGCTTGGCCCATGTATGGCATCATCTGAAGGGGCCTGCCGAACGTGGCAGAAATATTCGAGGAAGTAAGATATTCAAGTTTTTAGTCTTTAGTGTTGAGTTGAAAGGTGGGCCATACAACTATAACTTGGGGGCTTGATTTGAATTGAAAATAGGAGTTAATAATGAAAAAGATTTTGGTTGATTTGGGGTTTTGGCTATTACTGGTGGTTTTAGTCTTTGTATCGGTGTCTGTGGCAGAAAGTGTTGATAGTAATACTGCCTCAGATGTGAATGATTCACATGGGATACTTTTAGGGAAAGAAAGCGATCCCCTTTATACTTGGATGAATTCTCGCTCGGCAATTAAAGACACTTTGATTGCTGGCTTAGCTATGGGTGCTAAGGTTGAAGATGGAAATGTAAGTTATGATAAAATCGCGACAGAGTGTATAGCTACCTCACGCCGAGTTAAATCTTATGAGAGTCGGTTTTTTTCTGAAGGATTTTACATCTGAAAAGGTGAAAGGCAAAGATTATGTAATGATTGAATGGTATGTAGAATATGAAAAGCCCAACAAATTTTTGATCGAACAGATAGCATGGGCGGAAGGAGTAGCGGATAGATGGATAACTTGCGGTAAAAAGCATTTTTTTCAGATTGGAGGATGGCTTGAAGATCCGGATGGTGGCTGGAGAAATGAAATAAATAAGTTTTTGACCTTGGAAAAATATATAAATATCATGAAGGCTAATGTCGTTGAGTCGGCTGAAAAGTATCGCAATAGAGAGATGGAGCTTTTTGTTTTAAGGTATACTCCAAAGGACATGAAGGCTTTTATGGATGTCAAAAACTCAGACAATATGAATTATCAGGTGGAACTATGGTTTGACAAAGAATTTATGATTGTGGCGGCATCAGTTAGGATAAAAGATGGCCAGAAGACGGACATAGAATACAGGCAATTATTTGCGGGCTATAATCGTAAATTTGATATCAAGGAACCAGAAGATGTTATTCAGTAAAAGTAATAATTAATGCCGTTGTGCATGATGGGAGTTTGTTTATCCGGTCGCTTCCGCGACTCGGCTTCTATTACAACCCCCGCGAATGAATCGGGGGACTAACGGCAATCGAATGTGGTTTGGAAAATTAATGTTATCGTGTCGCTTGCGCTCCACGCTTTCAGTTAAAGTTTTCTGACGAGGCCAAGGACGATGGCTTCTATTCGGCAATTGTCCGTATAAATAGGCTGATAGTCCTTGTTTGCAGGCTGAAGGCGGGCGCAATTCTTTTCCTTATAAAATCGCTTGAGGGTCGCGTTATTTTCATCCACGATTATCACGGCAAGCTGGCCATTGTTGGCGGTGGCAGATTTTTTGCAGATAACGTAATCGCCATTGCGGATGTCTTCCTCTATCATACTGTTGCCTGCCACCTGCAAAGCGAAAATATCATCGCTACAGCCGAACTGCGTTTTCAGTGACAATGTGTTATTCGACTGGATGGCCTCGATGGGCGAACCTGCGGCAACTCTTCCGACGAGCGGGATATGGTCATCTATATATTCGACGGTATCCTGCTGGGGCTGGACTTTTTGCTTAAGCAGCGAAGATGCTAAGGCCGTTAGCTTCAAACAGCGTGCCCTGCCTGTCGAAGCTTTTAACAGGTCTTGTTCGCGAAGGGCGGCGATGTGCTCGAATACGGTGCTGCGGCTTATATTTAATGTTGCTGCCACATCCGCCATCGTCGCTGAACAGCGTTTGCTGGTCGTGTGTTCCGAAATTGCACATAGCACCTGAAGCTGACGCGGCGAAATATTTATTTTGTCCGGCTGACTTTTCATCATTCAATCCCTCGTGAGAGAATTTTGTCTGGATTTGATCGCTGCCTGTTTGCTCGGTAAGGCCCGCCATTTCGGCGATAATGTCGAGCAGTTTGCCGATGGGGCCGGACGATGCGGCTGTTACGGGCCTTTGGTTTGGAATCGGCCAGGTGTCCTGAAATTCTCCGCCAGGGCCAAATACGCAAATCGGAGCGAAGTTGACGCGGTTTTCTATCCTCTTTTTACTCATTTTTCATCCTTTCCATTATTGCTACGAGTTTGATATCGTCAAGTCAGTACGATTTACCCGAACAAAAACCGAACAAATTTACGAAATTTGCAATAATTTTTGAATTGATGGGGAATCGAAATCCAAATTGGCCGAATATGGGACGTAGGTATGAAATTATTCGTCTTTTTTCTGGCCCGCGACAGCAAGGACAAGGGCATATACCCGCTGGGCACCTGCGTCTTTGAGAATTCTGGAGCATTCATTCAGGGTTGCTCCGGTGGTTTTGATGTCGTCGACAAGACATATCCTTTTACCGGAAAAATCGTGGTTTTTTCGCAGGGCAAAAGCACCCTCGACATTTTTCTTTCGCTTGGTGGGGGTTAGCGAAAATTGCGCACGGGTGTTTTTTATGCGTACAAGGTCGGTGTTGATTTTTGATGTTATGCCGTCAAGAACTGAGGCGATGATGTGTGCCTGATTGTAGCCTCGGATGAAACGTTTTTTCCAATGAAGCGGCACGGGAACGAGATAGTCTATTTCGTTGAAAAATTCGCTGCCCTGCATTGCGGCATTGGTGAGAAAGCGTAGCTGATTTTTTAGTTGAGTCTGGCCGTTTTTGAATTCGAGAATAATTTTTCTGAAGGCGTTGTCATAGGTTCCGGCTCTTGCGATTGAATCGAAAACGATTTCCTCGTTCTGGCATTGGGCGCATCTGCCGTTGATAACTGAATAAGCGGAAGTGTCTCTGCCGCAGCGTCTGCAATAATATCCAGCGGTTGATGAGAGCAGTTGGCTCCAGCAGTCATCGCAGAGTTTATTGTTTGCTTCGGGTATTCGCTGCGAACAGCTCGAACAAATCGCAGGCCAAAGAAGCTGATTGAATCCTGAGATTAAAAATTTAACTACTCTCTTCATGCCCTAATTATAGCAAATCAAACATTCAAAACAATTCTATTTTAAATCATACGCAGAGTTATCTGGTGAAAGAAAACCTATTTTAATTTTTGCAGTTTTATTATATGAATCAATATCTGCTTTCACTCGATCAATAGACCCGCCGGTAATAAGATTGTAAGAATCTGTATAAAATTCACTTTTAGAGGTCGCATGGCCATCTACCCAGGCAACATTTGTTTGATTATTATGTCTATACCCCTGTGTGCCTGCGGTCTTAAGACTTAATTCATTGTCTCCATCCCAAATGAATGGGCTTCTCATCATTTTATTTGCCCCAGCAGAATAGTGTCCGTCTCCAAACAAGGCACATGTGCCGGGACTGCGTACCTGATTAATCTTGGCAGACATTACAATTTTATAAAAGCTTGGCCATAAAGGATGACTGATGACCTGGCCTGTGTAATTTAGTGTTGTATTTTCGCCCTGACCATGCCCGATATAGCTGGTGTTGTAGTTGTAGCCTGTATAAGTTTGAGTGGCTGACCAGTTGTTACTGCCTTTGTATGAGGGGCATTGGTTAACTTTGTCGATCGTCTCGCCTTGCCAAAGAAGGCCAGGCTCTATCTTATTGCTGACGTTATCAACTACATAATCCCATCCATATGATTTCTTGTCATCAAACCATTGTGAAATAGGAAAATGTTGGTCATTGCTATTGACATAAGTATTAGCGGCAATTGTCATTTGTCTCATATTTGACAGGCAATAAACTCTTTTTGCCTGTTCTCTTACCTTGTTTAAAGAAGGCATTAACACTGCAAGCAATGTTGATGTTATAGAAACAACAACCAAAAGCTCAACAAGAGTAAAACCCATTCCATTTTTAGTATGTTTATTAATTACAATCATAAGTGCATTTAAGCCAATTTTGCGACATCAACGCAAAGTCTATGAGGTTTACTGAACAATCGTTATTAATATCTCCTACCGGATAGGGATGTGTTGGATCCCCGCATGCGGCCACATCCGAAACAGCATCAATCTGCCCACCATAATCATGCCCGTCAAATTTCACATATTGAATCCAGCGATAACCACTGTCTGAATCAATCGCCAATGAATCATACCCCGCCAAATTTTCAAGATCATAACTTGTTCCACCGGCAGAACCATCATATAAATTGATTCCATAAGCTACTGAATGTGAAGCAAAATCAGACACCGTTAAATTTGGGTCCAATGGTCTTGTAAAATCCATTTCTTCATCGCTCCATCCGTTTTCCGTAGCGCTATAAAGTTCTTGGTCCCACCGATAAGCCTGTGTAGGAAATAAATAATCAGAAAATGGCCCTGAGTCAAAAGCATACCATGTCTGGCCATCCTGACTAACAGAAACCTTTATTTCCCCAGCTGAAGATGACTTCAAATCACTTATGGTAAATTGGCCCATATTTGCATTGTCATCAATATAGACACCGCTGCCTGTAAAAAAGGAATTTCCAAATACAATAAAATCTTTACCATAAAGATTTCCCGGATAATCAACAACCTTATGATCAAATTTCACAACAATGTATTCACCGGGATTAATTGTCGTTATGACTTTTTTATTTTCCAAATCAATATTGTATGCTGCTTCTACAAGTTTAACCCTAAAGTTATTCAAGCCCCATGCCCCAGGCATATTTTTGCAATTGGTTGCAGGTTTACCCAAAACAGAACATGGGTCATTATATGGCGCAGATCCAAAATCTCCATTACAACTAATTAGTTCTATAGCGAAGTCGCTATACTCTTGTTCTGCAAAAGAATTTGCCGAAAAAAGTATGATTAATATCAATAATAAATTTAATGTTTTCATGACTACCTTTTAAAAATAGATGCTCCCAGATGATTACCCGGGAGCATTTGAAAGCATGATTTATTTACGTTTTCGCAGGAAAAATCCACCAAGCCCTAAAAACGCAACCGTTAAAGGCTCAGGAGTAGAGAAAACAGTATATTCCCATGTGTCCCAATCGCCGTCAGCAAGAATTCTATCGGAAGCTCCACTTCCTGAATATGCCCATGTTTTTCCATCTGTGGATGAATAATAAGCCCAGTAGCTTTGAATACCGCCGGTGACCCACTGAGATGAAATGTCCTGATCATCGTAAGCAATTCGGCCAATCATGCCCCATTGGTCATAGCCGTATTCAAATGTAGTTTCATTGACAAGTGCATCGAGCATGTCAATTCCTTTAACATTCTGTGCAGCATCAAATTTATAGCCGAAGAAATATTCGTCGCCGGAAACTGACAGGTCAAAGTCAACCACTACATAAGCAGTATCGTTGCCGTTGCCTGCCCATTGAGAGATTGTTATATCTTCCAGAACATATGCGTTTGAAACTGCAACTGTTACTAAAACTACTGCCAAACTAACTAAACTTTTAAACTTCATTTCTACTTCTCCATTTTTGTTGTTTTTAAATTTGTTTTTCCTTTTTCGGCTTTATCGCCGCGGCCGAGGGCAAATCAGTCTCAGCCGCGACGAATTACTAATTTTTATAAAGCCTAACTACAGTGAAAGTGTGTGTGTCAAAAATCAATAAGCTATTTCGATATTTCATACTCCTTCATTTCAGGCCCGTTTCGCGCAGGTGGTTAATAAAATAAAAAAAGCCGCCATCCTCGCGAAGAGAATGACGGCTCTAAAAATCTTCTATACCCACACCTGACCCCAAAAAAAGAGAAGGTGCGCATAAAAAATGAGCTATGTCCTTTACGCGAGAACAGCACAAATGCTTATCAATCACAGGCAGGTTTTCTGACTCACATCCTACCAGAAGAAAGCCTTCCCGTTCGTATCGAACAGTGGCACAAAAATCCTCTGGATTCTCAGCGTTGGCTGAGTCGGACGCTCACAGCGGCGCGACCGTCGCGGAATTTAACCGCGTTCCCATTTACTGTATTTCTTCACAGAAACCTGTAATTAAAAAATTCAATTATCAAAGAACGTATCGGATATTAGCTTATCGGGCAGGATTTGTCAAAGAGATTTAATGTAAATATCCTGCTGTTTATACGGACAAAAATGCTCTTACTTTCCTATCTCAGCGGCGTATTCCTGGATGGTTTTAACCGTAAACGAATGATTCTTGAGCCTGTCGATTGCGTGTGCGACAGCGACAGCACCGGGAACAGTTGTTACGATAGGAATATTTCTTGCCCAGGCGGTAGAACGAATTTTGACCTCATCCTTTCGAGGATTTTTGCCGCTCGGGGTGTTTATTATCAGATGGATTTCTTCATTGATTATCATATCGGCGACATTGGGCTGGCCGTGAGTAATCTTTTTGAGGAGAATATTTTTTATACCGGCATCGTCAAGCCACTTGCTTGTGCCGAATGTTGCGTAAATTGTAAAACCAAGCTCGGAAAGTTTCTTTGCGACTTTAACCATTGCCAGCGTTTTGTTTGCGGAACTTATGCTGATAAAGACATTGCCTTCCTTGGGAAGTTTTTGGCCTGCGCCGAGCTGGGCTTTTGCAAATGCAACGCCGAAGTCGTCGGAGATGCCCATAACTTCGCCGGTGCTTTTCATTTCCGGGCTAAGCTGGGTATCGATGCCTTCAAATCTTGCAAATGGAAAGACAGCTTCTTTGACAGAGATATGCTTTGGAATAATTTCTTCGGTATAGTTAAGCTCTTTCAGCGTTTTTCCAAGAATCACCTGCGTTGCGACTTTTGCAAGGCTCCTGCCGATGGCTTTACTTACAAACGGCACGGTTCGTGATGCTCTGGGGTTTACCTCAAGGATGTAAACTTCGCCAAGGCGTACGGCAAACTGGATATTGAGCAGGCCCTTGACCTTCAGAGCAAACGCAATCCGCTTTGTTTGTTCGCGAATCTGGTTGGTGATTTTTTTATCGAGTACCTGGGTTGGTATAACACAAGCGGAATCGCCGGAATGAACGCCCGCTTCTTCGATGTGTTCCATTACCGCGCCGATAACGCAGTCTGTTCCGTCGCAGATAGCATCAACGTCAACTTCGACAGCGTCTTCGAGGAATTTGTCAATGAGTACCGGCCTTTCAGGTGAGACGAATACAGCCTTGGTCATATATTCTTCAAGCTCTTCGTCGCTATATACAATTTCCATTGCTCTGCCGCCAAGTACATAGCTTGGCCTGACGAGAACGGGGTAGCCGATACGAGTTGCGATTTTTTGTACGGTTGGGTAATCATAGCCTGTATCGTTGTCTGGCTGTTTGATATTGAGTTTGGTGATTAGCTGTTTGAAGCGTTCGCGGTCTTCGGCGATGTCGATGGAATCGCTGCTTGTGCCGAGCAGTTTAACGCCAGCTTTTTCGAGAGATACCGAAAGATTCAGCGGGGTTTGGCCGCCGAACTGGACGATGGTGCCTATCGGATTTTCAACTTCGATGATATTTAGTACATCTTCGGAGGTCATCGGCTCAAAATAAAGCCTTGTCGAGATGTCGTAGTCAGTGCTGACGGTTTCCGGATTGCAATTGACCATTATCGCTTCGTAGCCCATTTCTTTGGCCGCAAGAGCAGCGTGGACGCAGCAATAGTCAAATTCGATGCCTTGGCCGATGCGGTTTGGGCCGCCGCCGAGGATTACAACCCTGCCTTTGGATTCCTTTTTTGTGTTATCTTTGTCTGATGCCATCTATGTATTTTCCTGAATGGTATAATAAACTCAGCGATATATACCAAATTGGGCTGTAAAAGCAAAGTAAAAAGTCGAAAAAGCGGCTACTATTGCTCAAATGCTCAAACTATTCATTTTGTTGCTTATTAATATACTCTTACTTTCCAACTCTGTTTTTGTTTTAGGGTTGAGGCAGCAGCTTGTTCTTGGTGAGGTTCAGCGGCGACATTGGTCTATCGTCAGCATCTTGTTTTGCTAAAATTTTACCTATAAAAAAATCCTCCATCAAACCGATAGAGGATTATATGCAACTATTATCTACTTTATCTAACTATTTGTCTAACAATGCTATATTTTGCAGTAAAAAATATAGCCCCAAGGGGAATCGAACCCCTGTCGCCGAGTTGAAAACCCGGTGTCCTAGGCCTCTAGACGATGGGGCCAGCTCCGGCAAGCCGGAAATAATTAATCCATAGAAATAGCTTCAACGGGGCATTCGTCAACACAAATGCCGCAATCAACGCATGCATCTGAAACAAAAGCTTTGCCGTCTTTCATTTTAATAGCTTCACTTGGGCAGGCTTCTACACAAGATTCACATCCGGTACAGGTCTTTTTATCAACTTTAGCTGGCATTTTAATTCCTTTCTAAACAACATACAGACTTTCTTTAAGATCGGCGATAATACTAAAATTCAACTTATCTTACAAGAATTTTTTTGAAATGTTTTGAAAATTTTAATTTTTTTGATTCGATTCCACTTTTGCCCCCAATGCAATGGCCATATTCCTAACAAGACTATGCGAATCGTTAATTGCTACCCAGTCCAGCACTTTCTGGAATTTTGCACCCTGAGAATTTGCCAGAAGCTGAATAGCCATCATTCTTACGGGCCATTTCTCGTCTTGAATCATTTCGCCCAGGACACCTGCCAGTTCGTTGTCAATCGGAACAAACTGAATTGCTACCATAACCTGAAATTTTATGCTCCAGTCATCATTTCTAAGGGCCTTTTTCAAGCCAGACTTAAGCAACGGTTCATCGACATAAAGCACCCTGTACAGAGGTTCTTCAAATCTAGCCATTGCTGCCTGCTCAGCCAAAAGGCCGCTGAAGAGTTTAACTGAACGGAGAATCTGGCCCTGCTGACCTTCGTTAATTGCTTTTAATCTGCCTTGAAGATATTTGTCACTTAGTATAACAGGTTCTCTTGTGATCGTTGTCCGGGCCGGCTCCAGAGCAGCTATGGCGTTTCTTATCGTGCCGTCTTCATTTGTGACAGGGTCGATATACGCATCTATGGTGAGTTCAAAACCTGCCTGCGGATAGCTCAGTAGAATTTCCCGAATCACGTTGGTGTTCAACTTTAGCGGAATCGCCAGAGTTCCCTGTGCCTTAATCGGTACAGACGGACGTATCCGAATTTTTAAAAGTTCAGGAACAGTAACATTTAAATCGCCTTTGGTTTTGACGCTTACAAGTATATTGCCCTTAAATATGCTCTCAGGATTTATCGGTATCGGCTGCTGACTTAGGTTGGTAACAATCAAAGTTGCCTTGAGATCGCTGTCGAAGCTGAATTTGTTGCCATCGGTTTTGATACTGAGTTTCAGCATTTTTTCCGGTGCGATAAATTTTTCAATTATATTTTTACCGAAATAGTTTTGCAGTTGCGATATTGCCTCAGCAGGATTAGCAGGCGATATATACGCTGAGCCTTGTTCTTCGATGAGTTTTAAGGCTTGCTGGGCTTCGATACCTGCCCGGTCAAGAGCGATACACTTTTTCAAATCTTCAATGGCTTGCGGTTTTTGTTCTTTCGCAAGATTGATCTTTGCTTGCGCTAAGAGCTTTATCTGGCTATCCGGCAAGTCTTTCAAATATCCCGGAGCCAAATCATATTCTCCGTTGACCGCCAAGGCATAGCCGAATATTGCAAGTACATCCTGCGAGTTAGGCTCATCAGAATACGCCTTATTAGCCCATGCCAACGCATTTTCGGAGTCATTTTTGCCAAAGCAGTAGAACCACGCAAGCATAGCTTTGTCGAACTTATCCTGTTTCTGCAAATCCAGTGCGTTAGCTTCTGCCTCGTCGAGTGTTTTTTGATACAGGACTTTGTCTCCCATTTTTTGTGCGGCATCCGCGGCAATCACCTCAAGGATTATATTGAAATCCTCTTGCAGTCTTACTCTTGCGGCAATTTGAAGGCACTGCGACAGATTCCCTTCGGAGCGCAAAGCAGATAATGCCCAAGGGATATAAATCGACGCTGGCAATGGTGCCTGCGGATTCATATAGCTGTATAAATCGGCACAATATTCCCAGCCAGCATAAGCGGCATTATAAAGCTCCATTCCGTAAAGATAATTTGCAAAATTTGTCGCCGCATTTGTATCCAGCGGATTATTTTGCAGCATAAATCTGAAATGTGATGCAGCAGTGACATCGCTTACCGAGTCTGGTGAAAGCTCAATAAATTTTGTAAAAGCCAACCTGTTGTATGGATTACGAGAATATGCAGAATTGAAAAGCTCGAGAGCTTCTGTTGTTTTTGCCTGTTCAATGTATAACAAACCAAGCTCGGTGGCTATTTCCGAAAAGAAAACCGGATTTCGTGATGCGATACTATTTGCAATAAGCCCCATAGCGGCTTCACGTTCTTCCCGCGTGTTTTGCTGATTAACAACGTATTTTGTTCCCTCAAAAGCCGCTATTAAATCGGAATCCGCCCTGAGATATTTCTGGAGCGAAAGTATCACTGCTTGTGTGTAATCTTTTTCGGGAGTTTTTGTTGCCAGCGTTATAATTTCAGGGAATACATATTCGGCCCTGTTATCAAGCTCATGGACGGAATTCAGCATTACCATCGCCTGATCCCTTTGCGATTGATTTGCTCCTGGCCAAGTATAAAGCTCATGGGCAATCTCAAAGAGTATCCCAGCGTTAAGTTGCGAACTTAATTTCTGATCAGCCTGCGACTGTGAAAAACATGGAGCCGACATCGCAAGAATCACACAACAAAAGATTAGTACAATTTTCTGCATCAAACAGCCTTTTACTCAAATCTTCCCAAAGCGAAACAAAAACAACGCTGGGGCAGATTATATAACCTAAGTATATTATAAGTCAAGAACTTAACCTCTGCTGGTTGGTTTTAAGCGTATCATATCCGTCAGCTCGCGTATTTTCATTACATATGCCAGTACTATATAAACGGCAGAGCTTATCAGCAGAACAATTATCAGCTTTATTACGTCGTTCAAGAAGCCCGGCTGCATTCCAGAGAGCATTTTCATAACTGCAATTGCAGAAACAGCCATAATCCCTCCAGCCACTGAAGTCTTAACTAGCACTAACACAAGCCCTTCAAGTACCTTATGGCCGAATTTACGCCTTAGCACAAGGGTAAGTATCACAACCTGAAGATACGAACAAATTGCTGTCGAAAGAGCAAGACCTGCGGTTCCCATTACCCATATAAGCGTAAGATTCAGCACGAGATTGGTGCAAACCGCGATAATCGCCGATTTGGCTGGCATAGACGAATCCTGCATCGAATAAAATGCACGGGTCAGTATCTGCTGAGAAAAATATCCGCAAAGGCCAATCGAATACATTGACAGCGTAAAAGATGTAAGATGCGTCGAATTGGCATCAAATTTCCCGTGCTGAAAAAGTACAGAAATAATCAAATTCGATGCAACCATCAATCCGATAGTTGCGGGCATTGCGATAGCTATGGCACCTTTTATCCCGCGTGCTACAGTTTTTCGCAGCGTTTCGTAATCTCCTATTGCGGCACTTGCACTCAATACCGGAAAGATAGCGGTTGCGAGCGATATTCCGAGTACCCCCAGCGGGAACTGGTAGAGTCGTTGAGCATAACTAAGATGTGTTACCGACCCGCTTTGGAGCGGATATGCAATTTTAGCTGACAGAAATATGAAAAATTCCCCTTTTTCCGGCGAGCTTGAAAATATTTTGGCAATAATGCTGCCAGCAAGAGTGTTGATCTGTGTCATTGCCATACCGAGAATCATCGGCCCCATCATCAGCATCATTTTTTTTAACGCATCTGAATGAATATCCCAGCCGAGCCTGGGGGCAATACCGAGATTTTTCAGCGGCGAGACCTGCATCGTGTATTGCGTGATTCCCGAAAGCAGAGTTGCCGCCGCAACAATATACAACTGTGTCGAAGGGGGAATGTTCAGCAGCTTGCCCGCAATAACGGTAGCCGTGATGGTATAAATGTTCCAGACGATTGGAGCGGCAGCGGGGGCCGCGAAATGGCCATGAACATTCAATATCCCTGATAATATTGCTGTTACGCAAATCATTACCATATAGGGAAGCATCAGTGAGCTAAGGCCCATTATCAGCCTTGTTTCGCTGCGTTCCGTGAAAAGGCTGCATGTACCCATAATCAGCCAGCCCGCCAGAACCATAAGTACCAAAATAGCGGCTATGACGGAAACAGCGGTATCGGCAAACTTTTTAGCGGCGATGGGGTCGCGCGTCAGTTCCTGTTTGTAAACGGGTATAAAAGAGGCGCTTGCGGCTCCTTCGCCGAAGAGTCTTCGGGACAGATTGGGAATCATAAAGGCTATGTTCCATGCGTCCGAGATTTCGCCGGCACCGAAAAAAAATGCAAATGAAGAATCCCTGACCATACCGAGAATTCGGCTGGCAAAGGTGATTATTGCCATTTGTTTAAAGCCTCTGAACATCGTTGTTTAATCCCTGTATTTTGGCAGTTTATCTATAATGTCTTTTAGCAGCGGGGCGTTTTTGTCCTTTTCGGAAAGTATCGGCTCTTTTACGGGCCAATCGATCCCGATTTGCGGATCATCCCATCTTACTGATACTTCGTCATGCTTACTGTAAAAATTATCACATTTGTACTCGAATTCAGCAGTATCGCTAAGCACATAAAAGCCGTGCAGAAAACCTTGCGGAATAAATAGCTGTCGAAAGTTATCATCCGAAAGCTCTGCTGAAACCCATTTGCCGAATGTGGGCGAGCCTTTTCTTACATCAACCGCAACATCAAGGACCGCACCCTTGACGACCCTTACAAGTTTTGCCTGAGAATTAGGATTCTGGGAATGCAGGCCCCGCAATATGCCTTTTTCCGATTTTGAGTAATTATCCTGCACGAAATTTGCATTGATGCCGTTTTCCTTGTATATTTTCTGATTGTAAGATTCCAGAAAAAAGCCGCGATGGTCCTTGTAAATATCAGGCTCAACGATAATTACATCGGGAATAGCTGTCTTTATGAATTTCATATTTTTGGATCCTAAATAATGCCTAATGCGGTAAATTTCCTATACTATTTCGGGTTTTTATACTGAAATCAAACAAAATTTGGCTGATTTAAGTTTATTCTACGTACACTAATATAAATGATTCGTCAAGTCGAGTCTTATTAGACTGAGTGTCGTATTTGCCAAATAACGCTATTTTTAGTATTAAAACAGCATTTTTTTGGTCATTTTTTTTGTGCGCACTATACCTACGCATTCCCGAAGTTGTTGTGAGGTGAGAGTGTTATGTCAAGAGCCGGTATTCTTCTCTGGGGAGTGGTAATTGGCTTTCTGAGGGTTTATGAAAGATTTGTGGAGTTTGGTTGTCTTTGAAATTTGATAATAGTTTGATATATAAGGTTCAGCAAGCCAACGACATAGTAGATGTCATATCCGAGCATTTGCGCCTTGACAGAAAAGGCAAGGAATTCGTCGGTTTATGTCCATTTCATGAAGACCGCAAGCCAAGCCTTTATGTGAACCCTGAAAAGCAGATTTTCAAATGTTTTGCGTGCAGTGCAGGTGGCGATGTTATCAAATTCACCCAGATGCGCGAAAATCTGACCTTTCCCGAAGCTATTGAAAGACTTGCAAAAAGAGCAAACATAGATTTTAAGCCGGTACAGCATTCGACCAGCCCAAAGGCTCCCTCCGCTATCGACCCAAAGCAGCTTGAAAAAATAAATCTCTGGGCGGCAAGGTTTTTCCGGTCAAATCTTGAGGATACCCAGAAAGGCCAGCAAGCGAGAGACTATCTTGCAAAAAGACAGATATCCCCGGAGAGCATAAAAATCTGGGGCATTGGCGCAGCCATTGACAGTTGGGATAACCTTACAGGCCAAGCCAAACAGGCCGGCATATCGGAAAAACATCTTCTGGCGGCAGGGCTCGCTGTGGAAAAACCCTCCAGCCAAAGCTGTTATGATAAATTCCGAAATCGCCTGATGTTCCCGATAATCGACACCACCGGCAGAGTTATTGGCTTTGGCGGGCGAACTCTTGGCGACGACCCTGCAAAATATATGAATTCCCCAACGACGGAATTGTTCGATAAGAGCAATTGCCTTTATGGGCTTAATCAGGCAAGACACGAAATCGTAAGCTCCTCAACAGCGGTAGTCGTCGAAGGATACACCGATGTTATAATGGCTCACCAGTTCGGATGTAAAACTGTCGTTGCAACGCTTGGAACCAGTTTCACGCAGGGACACGCCAGGCTGCTTAGAAGATTTGCAAAAAAGATCGTTCTGATTTTTGACAGCGATGTGGCAGGCTCTGAGGCGGCAAACCGCGCTCTTGAAGTATGCCTCAGGCAAAAAATAGATATCAAAATCGCATCCGTTCCGCAAGGAAAAGACCCGTGCGATTTTCTTCTGGCTCAGGGAACTGACGCATTTAAGGCCGTTATAGATTCGGCGGTCGATGTGCTTGAATATAAATGGCAGAAAACAAAATCGGCCATCGATAATACCGATAATATGACTGACAGCAAAAAAGCGGTTGAAAGTTTCCTTGATTCGATAGCAGCAGGCATATCGGGTGGAAATGTTGACCAGCTAAGTGCAAACCTCATTATCGGCAGATTAAGCAAAATCACCGGCATTGAAACATCGGTTTTGAAAGAACAGCTCAAAGGCCGTACAGCAAAAATAACGGTTAACGACGGCTATAATGTCGAAAACAGCAGAGTCGTCAGCAGGAGTTTCGGCCGTGGGCATGGACATTACGAAAAAGCCCAGCGGGAAGTAATAGAGGTTTTATTGAACAGGCCGGAACTTTTTGAGGATATAAAAGAAAAAATCTCATTGAAAATGTTCACCGAGCCGATATTGAATGAAATCGCCTCGGCATTGTTCGATGTAGTCTCTGCTGACACAGATTGCGTCCTTGCAAAGACCCTTGCAAGGTTTGAATCCGCAGATACAGCACAACTTGTTGTAGAAATGGAAACGGACGGCCAGAAAAGTGAAAATTATCAGCAGCGCCTCGATGATTGTATGGAAGTTCTTACAAAACATCAGATAGCCGCCAAACCGCTGCCAGTTGAGCAGATGAACGATGAGCAACTGCGACATTTTACAAAAAAAGCAGCAACGCCCAATATGCGAAATGCAGGGCTTAGAATATAAATATCAGTTATTAAATTGACAGGAAAAAGTTAAGTGGCAAAGAAGAATTCAAGCGATAAAAATAAAGTAGAACCGATTGAAGAAGAATTAACTCCGCCAGAAGTTCCAGATCAGGGAGAAAAACCGGAAGGTGAATCCAGGGCAGCTATTGACCTTGTTGAAACGAAGATGAAAAATCTTATCGAACGAGGCAAAAAGAAGGGCTACCTTACTTACGAAGAGATGAACGAGGAACTGCCTGACGAAGCGGTTACTCCAAGCAGGCTTGATAATCTGCTTATGACTCTTGACGAGGCAGGGGTAAGCCTTATCGACGAAACCGAACTTTCAAAACGTAAAACCGAAGATGATGAGGATTTCGAAGAAGAGGACGTAGAGGAATTCGAAGACGTTGAAGAAGAAATTGCCGAAGAAGAAGATTTGCTGATTGAGCAGGAATTCGAATCCGAAGGCAAAAGAATAGATGACCCCGTAAGGATGTATCTTACGCAGATGGGCGAGATTCCTCTGCTTAACCGCGATGAGGAAATTTCGCTGGCAAGAAAGATAGAGCTTACGAGAATGGCATTTAGACGCAGGGTTCTTGAGAGCGACTATTGTGCCGCCAGCGCTGTTGAAATTCTTCAGCAGGTGCACGATGGTTTGCTGCCGTTTGACAGAACGATGAAAATGAGTACCAGCGAAAACCTGATTCGTTCAGTTGTCAAAAAACGTCTGCCTGAAAATTTACGGACAATAAACAAGCTGCTGGCAATAAATGCCAAACTGTTCAATGAATCTATCGATGTTACCGATAAAAACAAAATCAAGATTACTCTAAAACAAATTCGCAGGAACAGAAGAAAAATTGCTACACTGCTTGAAGAGCTTAGTCTTCGTACGAGCAGGATTCAGCCTCTGATGAAAAAAATCCAGGCTATGCGTAACAAACTGAAACAGCTTCAGCAGGTTATAGACGCAGGTATTGGCGACGAATATACAGAGGAAGATATTCAGGCGATGAGACAGGAAATGGAAGGCCTGATTCAGTTGCTCCTTGAAACGCCAAAACAACTTGATAAGCGTATAAGGGCGGTCGAAGCGGTCTTCAGCGAGTATGAGGACGCAAAGAAAAATCTTTCGAGCGGAAATCTTCGTCTTGTTGTTTCGATAGCTAAAAAATACCGCAACAGAGGACTTAGCTTCCTTGATATTATTCAGGAAGGCAACACGGGCCTGATGCGTGCCGTTGATAAATATGAATACCGCAGAGGATATAAATTCAGCACATATGCTACGTGGTGGATTCGCCAAGCCATTACCCGTGCTATTGCAGACCACGCAAGAACGATTCGTATCCCTGTTCATATGATTGAAACAATGAGCAAACTTCGTACGGTCAGCAAGAATCTGCTTCAAAAACTCGGACGCGAACCAACAATCGAAGAAATAGCTACCGAAGTCGGTATGAGCGTAAGCGAGGCAAGGCGTGTGCTGAAAATTTCTAAGCATCCTATCAGCCTTGACAGGCCTATCGGCGAAAGCGAAGACAGCTACTTCGGAGATTTTATCGAAGATGAATCCGCTGATTCTCCAGTCAAATCCGCTACGCAGGAAATGCTCAAGGACAGAATTGAAAATATTCTCAATACTCTTACATACCGTGAGCGTGAAATTATTAAACTGCGGTACGGTATCGGCGATGGATATACTTATACGCTTGAAGAGGTCGGCAGAATTTTCAAGGTCACGCGTGAACGTGTAAGACAGGTTGAGGCAAAGGCCATCAGAAAATTGCAACATCCTGTGCGTTCAAGAAAACTTGAAGGGTTCCTTGACCACAGCCATAACTAATTTTCAAAATTGTGTTCGACTTGTTAACCCGTCGATTTATTCGGCGGGTTTTTTATTGGTATTTGCCGGGCTATTGATTCCTGAACAAAAACGCAAATACGGCAAGCAGTGCGATTATCGAAAAAACCGTTACGCTTAGCGAAACCACGAACAGCCAGGTAAACCGTCTATTCTGTCTTGAAACGAGGTATTTCATATATCTATCGCTTACCGCGAAGGTCTTGTTCATCTGGGCGAGCATCTCGGTCTGGGCCTTGGTAGAATTGTCGAGATGTTCCATTGAAGTCTTGAATTTATTAAATGTCTCGACAAACTGAATGTCCGTCTCCGCAGAGGCTGAAAGCTGATGATTTATATTTTCCAGAACATCGGTCTGCCGGACTGCTTCACGGGGAATACTTTCTATCACCCGGATAAACTCCAGCTCTTTCTGCTGAGAATCTTTTAATTCATTCAAAAGAGCCTTCACTGTCAATGACTGATTTCTGACCGCGTCAGGCAGAGTCTCAATAATGTCGGGCAGATGCTCGATGCGGGACATCAGCTGCTCGTTTTGATCAACGTGCTTTGACAGGTTTTCGTTTATTCCTGTCAGCTGAGTCAGAAGTTCTGCAAGACCCTGCTGAATCACCTCAAGCGAACGCTGGCTCGAAGGCTGAGATACTTGTTTAGCCAATACCTTGTCAGTCTCTTTGGCCCTTCCGACAACATCATCCAGCGATGGAATCGACAGCGAACCGTTTTTGAATTTCAGATTAAACTTTTCAATCATTTTTGAAAAAATATCTTTAATGGTCATTTTGACCTCCATATCTAAATTATCTTTGAATATTAGAAAGGCATAGCACTTTAATTTCAAGCATTTTTCTGATATAGTTTAGCTATCTGTGAAAAGTGAAAGGTGCAAAATGAAGCTTTTAAGTTATAAAATTAAAAAAACCGGCAGTAATTCTTTCGGAATTTTGACTAACAACGGAATTGCGGATATACCCGCCAATTGGCCCGAGAAAAATTGTCCGCAATGTTTGAAAGACCTACTGAAACAGGATGATGTTTGTCCTGATAACCTTCAAGAAACCGTCTCACTTGCCAAAGATTTTATCAATCTTGACGATGTAAAATTACTGCCACCCATTGCAAATCCAGGCAAAATCCTCGCTCTGGCGGGTAATTATTCCGAGCATATCAAAGAGTGCGGCCTGTCGCTTGGCCTTTCGGATGCCCCACGCGGCGATACTGTGCCTCGGCCGTTTATTATGCCGACAAATGTTTTAGCTGGTGCCAATGATGAAATTCAATGGCCGGTTTACAGCGAACAGATTGATTACGAGGCGGAACTTACGATAATTATCGGCAAGACCGCAAAATGCGTAAGCCCGGCCGATGCAAAGGATTATATCGCTGGATTCTGCGTTTGTAATGACGTTTCCGCTAGGAGCATTACCTTTAAAGCAGGCAGAACGGAAAGGCCCTGGGATAATTTTTACGACTGGCTAAACGGCAAATGGGCAGATGGTTTCCTTCCGATTGGCCCGTGGATTACCACCGCTGACGAAATAAAGGATGTGCAAAATCTTCAAATAGAATTAAAAGTCAATAGCCAAACCCGCCAAAAGTCGAATACCTCAATGATGATTTACCCTGCAAATGAAATCGTAAGTTTTCTAAGCCATATTATGACGCTTGAGCCGGGCGATATCATCTGCACCGGCACTCCCGCTGGAGTGGGCCACGCTACGGGAAATTACCTCAAAGCAGGCGACGTTATCGAATGCCAAATCGAGACCCTTGGCAAATTGATGAATAAAATGGGCCCGAGACCGGAAAAATTCTACAAACCGCTCGAATAATCGCTTTTACTGCCAGCATTAAAATAAAAATGATGCGATATAATAATGGTTTTCAATGAGAGATAATTTTGCTTTACAAATCATCTGATTTCCTTTTAACTGTTTGCTATGGAGAGATGCCGGAGTGGCTTATCGAGCCGGTTTCGAAAACCGGTGTGCTCGTAAGGGCACCGCGGGTTCGAATCCCGCTCTCTCCGTTATATATCAATGACTTACGTTCGTTTTTTACCCATAAAGTCTATCAAAGAGTCTATAAAAAAACAGTTGTAAGTCTTTATTTTAATACAATTTAAAAAAAATTGGTTTTAATGCAATATACAAAAATTTTTGTTATTCAAAAAAACCGTCAAAAAGCCCATTTCATAGCCATTACTAAGAGGCAGGGGGCTACTCACAAATCCATGCCGGAGCCGTTCTAAGCAAACTACAGAGCATCCATCATAACAGTATTACGATCCCACATAAAATTATCTTCATTTAACCGATAATCGGCAAAACGAAAGTGTTTCGTGGGGGTAGTCGGGTAGTCATGTAGTCTTGCGCCATGATGGCTCATAATGAGCCAAGGGGGGCAGGTGTGTTCTGACCTTTTATCAGTTAGTGATAAAAGGTTAAAAACTATAAACTATGCAAAATCGCACCTCGTGCGTATTTGCATTAAGCTGAGACCGAATACTATTTTCTATCGTGATTCCTCCGCCCATACCACAAAGGATTTTAGGGAGTCACAGGCTAAAATATTAGTATCCTAAGGAAACCGGCAAAACAGCTAGTGAGCCAAGAGTGGGCAAGGTTATTTAATTCAAAGGGCTACAATCCAGCCAATCACAACTTTAAATATTACTTTCTAAAACCACTTCTTTGCTGTTTGCTGTCCCAAAAATATTCAAATATGTCAATATCTGTCTCGACTCCTCTATTGTATTTCATTTGGTATTCATCAACCATATTGAGAACTTCTAGATCGTCGAACTCGGCTTCACAGTTGCTGCAGTAATATTCGACGCTTCGTACATCCGAATAGTGGTCATAGATATCTTGATCTACGGGCTCATAGCCCCCAGAGCCAAAAGAAATTCCGAATAGCACACTGCCTACCTCATATTGGCCCATTACTCTGGAATGTTCCTCGCATACTGGGCATTGGATTTTCATGAGATTAGGAGGGTCAGGTTCGTAATTTGAACTTTTGATTGTCTCAATTGCATTACTCACCAAATCGTCTATATAGATTTTACACTCTTGTCCTGCCTGAAATATAACCTCCTGAAGCGTGCTCTCTGTGATCCGCTCATCGTTGTATCTACAGTAAATGGAAGATGAGTCCAAAAGGTCTTTTGAGTTTATTTTAAGGTCATCATCAGGTGATTGAAGCAATCTACCCATTTTGGCCTTCACCATTTCTTTGATTTTTTCTTTATTTATCAATGTCATTTGCTACTCCTAATTCTTTTTAATTTTAATTAATTTTCTGATATTTTCGTTTTCGTCGCCGTCCATAAACAAGATTTCATTTTTTAGGTGGTCTATAAACCCTAAAAGTGTTGCTTGTTCTTCACTGGCCTCTTCTGTACCGTGACTTTCATTAAATTCATCGCAAAGATGCCGTATAAAAAGTTGTGCAAACTCAGTAGTGTCATTCCCAAAAATCATTTTATCAACTCTCAACTGACCGTATAAAAAATCTTGATAAAAATCTAAATTTGTAGGACACTCTTTAATGCTTTTTCTGTACTGGTTGCTGTTAAATGTGATTGTTTTAATTCTTGTCATTTTTACATCTCCTAATAAATTAATTTTTACTATTTTTACTTATATTTAGCAGCGACGCGCTGCCTCACAATTATTTATCGACGGAAATAGAGCCCAACTTTGGGTCTAATAGGCATTTTTATCGGTCTTTTCTTAAATTTTTAAATATTTCGGATTTTATCTTCATTTTCGGGATTCTGCCCCTGGCGTCTGCCAAGGGCAAAAAAAGGAGTCTGACGATTAGTAGGTAGACCTGTAGACTGTTAAAAATGGCTTGATTGACAGCCACAAATACCTACTAAACTACTACATTCCATCAACTGTAAGGGCTACTGTTTAATATGGCATGCATTAGTGAGTATGTGCTGTCTGTAAGAGATGCACTGCTACGACTAAAACAACTAACTATCAGTTACCTGATAGTACTGTATCCCAACGAGGAATACAAATTCGATTAAACATTAAACTCTTGTTTAACATTACTATCAGGATTATACTCTATAATCTTTCACTTTTCAAGGAAAAAATAAATTTTCGATTATTCTTCCATCGATCTTTCACTTTCATGAGCTTTAGCTAACTTGCCTTTTAGGACGACTACAGCTAATTCTAAGGCATTATAGCAAAATCATTGAAAATAAAATGCACCACGATTGATTCTAATCGTCGATCTTTCCTTAGCCCGACCTAAATACCCCACCCCCAAAAAAAAGATTATTAATTGTATCGAACAAGTAAAAGCAATGATGCCCCATATGGCCCGCCAAGGCTAAAAGGGGCATCGTTATGAAATTTTCAAAGAACCACAATCCATGCTAATTCTGTATATTGCTGTTGCCGCTTATGCTGATACTTTTATGGCCTGCAGTTGTTCCGCAGTATCTTTGACCCTTTGTTCCGCGGTTGAATAGGCGGCCTTATCCATTTCAATACCTATGCAGCGTAATCCCAGTCCGCACTGAAGACCAGCTATCCATAAGGTTCCAGATCCCATCATGGGATCCTGAAGAACACCATCTTTTGGACAAAAAGCCTGACTGTATAATCACCAATTTCTTTCAAAAAACAAATCCGAATCTTTCACTTTATAGATTTGTTGTTTGTAACTTATTTTATGACATATAGTTAAGTATAATTTGCACTACCCCCTTGAAAAAAAGTATTTTTTCTGGTATAATAATTTCAGTTATTGGCAGGTTGAATTAACATATCAGCCATTAACGAATAATAATGAAGTAAAAATTTAGACTGGTGGATTGTCTTTTGACTTTCTGAATGTAACTACATAACGGTGTATGCTTGTTGTGTGAAAGGTTGCCAGTCCCTTTTACGCGGCTGGTGTATATGAATCTAAAAGCCTGTTCGCGTGTGCGAGCAGGCTTTTTTTGTTAATGTAGTTAAATTTGAAAGGGCGTAAAGATGCTAAGAATTCAAGATTTAAAGGCAGATGCGAAATATAAGGATATATTTTCAATTACTCAGGCTGAGTATAATGCAACGGAATTGCTGGCAATTAACGACGGTGAAATCTTTCAGCCGTTATTTGTATGGAAGGGCCAAAGTATCCTGGTTTATGGGTATCATTATTGGGAGATACTCAAGGCGCACCCGGAACTAAATTACACTGTGCGGGAAGTTGAGTTCCAGGACTGGCAGGAAGCAAAGGTATGGGCTATTGAGCATTATATAGCTCAACCAGAGACTCGGCTATGGCAGAAACTGGAGGCAGCTGTCCAGTGTGAGTCATATTGGCTCTTAAAAGAAGATGCCAAAAAAGCCCATGGCAATAGGCCTGAGTCCCCTTCACTCAGTGAAGGTAACTCGGACCAGAGCAAAGAAGTTAATGCCATAATTGCCCAAAAAGTCGGATGTAGCGCAACTTATGTGTATAATTTCAAAAAGATTCTATCTTCCGGCACAACAGATATTATCAAACTGTGCCGCAAGGGGGAACTGTCCATAAGTGCCGCATATGCGCGACTATTTCTTCCCAAAAAACCGAAAATAGCCAAACCCGGGCTTCAAACCCCGATAGAATTGAAAATTGACAGCAGGGATATTTTTGAGGATTGTGAGAAGAATACCGATATCGGCAAGAAAAACACCAATCGTCATAATGGTATTCCCGTTGATCCGATGCCGATTGCTCAGCAGATAAAGGCGGCCAATGTCCCAGATGGTGCTATCTGGGTAACCCTCCACAAAAAAGATGGCCAGATGCAGGTGGTTAAAAAGACCTTTGACGAAATCACAGGTATTGTTCATATGACGGTCAACAGTTACCAGTGCAAAGTGGTCTCAGCAGACAATGACATAATTGTTATAGAAGCAGACCATATTAATGGCGGCACTCGTGAACTGCGCCAAAAAGATGATTCTGATTTTGAAAATAACTCGCGTAGGGCTTCTTAGGAGGGGAATAAACTATGGAATTTACAATTAATACAAAAATGTTCATTAAATATGTCACACCAGCGGCAGATATTGCACTAAAGAATGCCAATAAATATCACTGTTGTTTTGGGATGATCAAAATAACTGCATACCCTAAGGTTCTTATGATAGAGGCTTATGGTGGGACCGCAAGTATTACTGTTAAAGTCAGGCAGTCTGATGGGTACAAACATGGCAGAACAGGTGAGGTTTGTATATTAGCCAAAGAATTAATCGATACATTGAAATCCCTTGAGTCTTTCGATGATTTACTAGTATGTGTCAAAGACGGTAAACTGAAGCTATTACCGGAGTCAGATATCTATAACTATAACAAAATCCAAATTCAAACCAATAGTGTGGTATTGCCAGAATCATCTGAAGAATACGACCATGAACTGACAGTAGATAGAGAGCATTTTATCAAAGGGTTAAAGCAAATTCAATATGCACCTGCTTCTGATGAAAGACTGTTCTCATATATGTGTATTGTATTTGAATCTGCAGGCAACTCACTGAAATTTACCGCAGGCTCCGGTGCTCGTTTTACTGCTGTGGAATATATTGGTAACAATAAAATGTTATCATCCAAAGATATAAAAATGATCTTCCCGAAAACAAATATATCAAATGTACTCAGAATCTTTGAAAAAAACACCAGCTTAATGTTAAAAATTAAAGAATCAGATGGCGACATAACGAATAATATACATGCGCAGCAAGTTATTGAGAGTGACAATATAATCGTACGGATATATGGTGCAGAATATTTCACACAATATCCTAATTTAAGCAATATAATGAGTCATAACTATACTTATCAGATACCGACTAAAGTCCAGGACTGGAAATATGTCGCTGCTGCAATCACTGCCAGTAGGCATTCTTTATCAGAACCACTGCATAATATAAAGGTTATGATAGATTTACAGCATGGCAATTTAGATGTTCAGGTTAATTCGCTAATGAGTATAAATAGAAGAGTTCAATTTGAGCTTGAAACATGCATTGCCGACATTTCAAATAAAAAGAGCTACAAACCTTGGTTCTGCTGCGATGCAAATCATATCGTTGAGATGGTTAAAAAAAATAAAACACAGAACACGGTTATATTTAATTTTGAAGATCAGGCAAAGCTTGACCCTATTGATGCCGATAATCCCCAAAAAAGGAAGCCTGTTTTGCTCAAATTTCCTAACCAGTTGCATAAAGATGGCGTTACCGAAAAGTCTTTCGTGCTATTTTCTATATCATTAAAATGGGACGATAAATATCTGTCTATAGATCACGATGGTGTTGTGAGCCGTTTTGAGATTTTAGACTTATAAATTGAAAAATAGTTAAAATATTTTCAAAAAAATCATGAAATTCGTGTTCTGGATTAAAGTTTTTTTGATTTGATTTCGATTAGTAATAAGCTGGTTAAATAACGTTGTTTGATTGGCTATGACGTAATAGTAATTTTGAGGTAATAGTTAGAATCTGTCGATAAAAATAAAATGGTCGAATTATTTCGATTTATTAGCTCAGTGTTATCGTACGACAGGATGATACTGGGCTATTTTTTTAGGAGAATAGTTATGTATGATTCGGAAAAATATGGATTTGTGTGTAGTGAGTGCGGAGGTCATAAGCTGGGGCATCAGCAGTATGTTAAATGTGTGATCCCAGTGATAATCTACGAAGATAGCCTAATGGGATTTGGACAGTCGGAAATTGACGAAACTGACTATATCAATGTCGATAATGGTTATATTTGTATGGATTGCAAAAAATTTGTCACACACTGCGGTAGTATGGTGCAAATTGAAGATCTGCTTGACTACCTGAGAATGGACACTGAAGCTCTCCGGCAAGAGGAAAAAGGCTACGAAGCTTATTTAAAAGCTCAGGCCTCCGCACAATCGCAGATAGAAAAGGAGCAGGCGTCCTATTACCGAGAAATAGATTTGGCCGATGAGATGGATAATTAAACAAGTATTATTTCGATATAAAAAAGGAAATTTAGGATTTATATCGAATGTATAAATAACAGAGTTCAGGGTCTGTATTAAATTTGTGATCAGGGACAAGATAGCAGTATAAATAAAAAATTATAAATTACAAAATAAAAATTGATGTAGTAAATATCTTGTCTAAGCCCCCAAGCAGCCTGAACTGCTTAGGGGCTATTTTTATGTTATTTGACAAGTAAAAATGAAGAAATGTGGTGAAAAATAAAAAAATTTAATAAATTTTAACAAAATTGAAATTTTTTTGTCACAAAACAGGTTTAATGCAGCACTATATATATAGAACTAGTTATTCCTGGTTTAGTAGTTGAGTAATAAAAATGTTTTTGCTTAAGCAAAAAAACATTTTTACTTATATATGTAAAGTTAGTAGTTAGAATATTCCTAATATAGTTGTGTTGAGGAAAAACCTTCTAAAGGTTTTCCTCAACAACTACAACCGAGTATTCACTGGTTGAGTAGTTAAATGGTAGTCTGTCCCCACCTTTTCTTCATTTTTGAAAACTTTATTATAAATTTGGAGATTCAGGAATGACGGTGACAGATTATTTATATGTTTATACATATTTTATTCAGGATAGGCTTGATGGCCTGGTTACTAAATATTGTTACAAATACAAAATTTACGGTAACCGCCAGTTAAATATCTGGGAAGAGGTAAGATCTGATATAGGGATAACTTTTTGCTATAAATGCAAATACTCCCTGGATATACCTATAAAGGTAAATTTTATTACTTATCTGACTGTTTCACTTTCTAAACAGGTTAAATACAGCATTATTAAGCAAATCAAGTATTACAAAATTTGTAAAAAAGATTCCGCCTATCACCTGCATAAGTTCGGCAAGTCTACTAACGGCAATATAATAGATTTACGTATAAAAGATCCTGCCGACGAATTATTCCGCCTCAGTTATAGAGATTTTAATTTCTCGGCTTTAAATGGGACTGAAAAGAGAATAATCAAATTATATTTTTGCTGGAACAAAAAAATCAGTGAAATATCTAAACTCCTGAATATCACTGAAAGCGCGGTCAGGCAATCTAAAAAAAGAGCACTTATAAAGCTAAAAAAATCTAATATGCATTTGTTGAATTAATCTTTTTTTAAAAATATTTCGATTAGTTATTAGGAGTAAAAACGGTGAAAAAAATATTAAACATTTACAGAGAGCAATTCATATGGCAGTTTCTCACCGTCCTGCTGTTGAGTTGCTTTTTGTTTTATGGAGGATATTAATGACAGGATTAAAAAATGACAGACTTCAAAAAGAACAAAAGTTGATTGGGCTATTATTAGCCCATAAGGATCTTGTAGAGAAATTTATCAATAGTGCCGTTAAAATCAAAGATTTTGACAAAGACCATCAGCCTATTCTTACAGCTATTATAGAAGCATATGAACAGGGGTATTTGCTGACACGACAGGGATATAAAGACAAAAACAAGAATAACCCTGTTCCAAAAGATCGGATTAGATTTGAACTGGCATATAATAGCTGCTGCGTCAACAGGAGAACAGATATCAATCTGTTTCCAGTTTTGCTTGATGGTATAAAAGAAGAAAGCTTAAAGAATAATTTCAATAACGATCTTTTAAAATTTTCGGCAAAATTGAAAAAAGGAGATCGTCAAAAGGCTATTGTAGAGTTTTATGAAGATTTAGGCAATATAGTTGCTGATATTGAAACTGATACTGAAGATAAAGTCCAGTATGAAGAAACAACTAATATAGGCGGCAGGTTTGCACAGTATGTTTCTGATGTCCTTGCTGGGGTAATCAAGCCAAAACCAAAGATATTATGCGGCATCTCCGAAATTGATGAAACTATCATTACAGGTTTCCTGCCTGGAACCTTGACTCTTATATGTGCTGAGACAAGGGGATTTAAGTCATGGATGCTGTTAAATATAGCATTAAGTGCCTGGAAAAACGGCCTTAATGTTGCATATGTTACAGTTGAAATGGATCAGGAGTCAGTTTTTAAACGAAAACTATCCATAGAAACTGGTATCCAGCATTCCCGATTATACGATGAGCAAAACATTTCTGCCGATGAACTTGTGAAAATTCAACAAACAGTGGCTTTATGGAATGGTATGGAAAGCAAGTTCAGGGTTCTGGATTTAGTCGGAAGCATTGCTACCGTAAGCAATATTCGCAGGCTGATTAAGAAGGATATTGATACCTTTAGGCCAGATATTGTTGTCGTTGACTATATATCAATTATGGCCGCAGAAGTTGAACGACAGAATCGTTATGATTTAGTGATCGGTGATAATGCCAAAGCTTTCAGGGCTATGGGCAAGCAGTTAGGTTGCGCTGTTATCACTGCCGCTCAGCAGAAAAGAGAATCTTTTGTAAAAAGGAAAAAAGATGCTATGGACTTTGGCCCTGAAGATATAAGCGGCTCTCAGGAGCTTGCTAACGACTGTGACAATATCTTTTACCAGAGAATCTTACCGGATAGTCCAAATGAGCTGGCATTTAAGGTCGTAAAGGTGAGGAATGGGAAATATACATTTCCAAACGGAGAAACTACCGCAAAGTTCGACATTATCACAGGTACTGGCAAGATCGTCAGCCAGTCATGCAGTTATTATGGTGATTCGGTCGCGGAGAAGGACGAAGAGCCTATGTTTAATGAAGACAAATTTGAATTTGGATCAGCATTTTAAAAATTATTTTAATATAAGGAGTAAATATTTATGGCAAACAGTAGATGGCAAAAAAAGTATTACGGCAGAAAAAAAATTGACAATTGGTTTTTGAAAGTAAAACCAGGTTGTAAACTCAAAGTCAGACTAGTAGGTGATGCAGTCCGATTAGTCAGGATATTCACCAGAGATAGCAGATGTATTAATATCGATAGTGAAGAAACAGCCAACAAGCTAAAAGAAAAATATCCTGATAAAGTCGAAAATATTTCGGTTAAATATGCCTGCTGGTGTTTTGACAGACATGGTGGCAAAATGAAAATCCTTGAGATGCCCGTTTCTGTGTTCAGTGCTATTAGCAATAGGATGGTATCGACTGGCAAAAAAATATCTGATATCGAAGAAGGCTGTGACTGGAAAATCAGCACCAATGGTGCAAAAGGGATTGATGTCAGGTATGAAGTCACTTATCTCAAGGAAAGCTGTTTAACGGCAATAGAACAAAACATGGTCGCGGATCGGAAAACAGACAAAAAGATGCAATACGATTTGACTGAAATGTTCCCATGCTTTGGGTTTTGGGAAGCCGAGTGGCAGTTGAGAGATGATGAATGATAACGGCAGTTTTGAATAAAATGTTGATATTAATGTAGGTAAATAAATAAATTAATTTTTTTAAAAAGGAGTATTTATGGAAAATTCTAGTTGGTCTTTCACGACCCAAAAAAGTGAAAAAAGTAGTTTAAACAATGTCTTTAAGCCAACACCTGATTGTAAATTAAAAGTCAGGATGGTAGGAAATCCTGTCAAGTTGATCAAGGTTTTCAGCAATGATAAAAAATGTGCTATCCTTGATACTGAAGATACAGGTAAGAAGTTAAAGGCTAAATATCCGAAAGAGTTAAACGATGTAGTCGTCAGATTTGCATGCTGGTGTTTTGACCGCAACGATGACAATGCCCTGAAAATTCTTGACATGCCGTTTTCAGTAGCCAATTCCATTGGCAACCGGCAGTTGCTAGTCGGCAAGAAAGTTGGTGGTATTACAGAGGGCGGTGACTGGTCTATCATTACAAATGGCAAAAAAGGCAAGGACGTAAGATACGAGGCCGTCTATTTAGATGAAACACCACTGACCGATGCCGAAAAAAAGATGGTCGAAGATAAGAAATCCGATGAAGAGGGTCAATTTGACCTGAGTAAGTACTACAAAACTCACAACTTCGTAGAAGCTGAGAAATTGCTGTTTAACTAACGATGGCAAATCACCTGGAGCCATGATTTGTCGTAACGACAATTGTGGCTCTTGGTGGTTAGTCTATAAGTATCAATAGTTGATGTTATTTGATCCATAATAACATTAATACCTTTGATACCATAGATATCAGAATTGAGCCAATCCCGCACCTTCGACCACAATACATGGAATAATTAGAGGTGCTAATTTATTAGGCTTGTAATAATCTTTAATCAAAGCCTTGGTAAGCGATTGAATAGCAGTTTTTTTCGCAAGAATCATTATACAGCCACCAAGGCCTGCACCTGCAATTTGAGCGCCTGCAACTCCATCAACGGCACAGACAATATCAACCATTCTATCAATTTCTTCGGTGCTGCAGGCATAACTGCCAGGCTGCATATACAATTGGCCTTTTATCACTCTTTGCGGGTCTTCGCTGGCGAGGTCAGACATAAGTGTATTGAGATAATCGTCGGTGTATGGATCTTCCATTTGGCAATATTTCCCATCTTTAAGGATGCTAATCCTATCGCCGTTATGGCTGACTTTCATTAGAGTTCCAAAACTTTCTATCTGTTCATTTTCAAGCAATTCGATGCATATTCGGCTTCTGCATATTTCTGAAACGCCAAAGATCATCACTCCTCTGACATTATATTTTCCAGGATCTGAATGTGTCGCAAAGTTTTTTTCAACTATTGATTCACATATGGCTGGCAATAAAGATTTAAAGTCCTTACGAGTCATATACTGCGGAATTTTTTTCATCATTTCGTAAAATTCGCTTATAGATATTCCGAGCTTATTAGGCTCAAGGTCTCTGACATACTGAACCTTGTCTCGTAATTCAGGGCAGCGATGCTTTAAAAGCTCCAAGCCGAGATTATAGCTTGTTATTTTCTGATTAAAAGTATCCTTTGCACCGCCACTTTTTTTGGCTTGTATATGGCTGTTGGCAAGTATAACCTGATAATCTTTTGGAGCGTCGATAATCCTGTTTACCGAAAATGGATAATAACTTACGTTAGCGATTTTGCCTCGCTGTCCCAGATATATCGCCGCATGGTCTCCTGCACCTCCACGGGAACCTACAAACCATTCGCCCTGGCCGCAAAGATCGATAAATTGCTGGCTTGTAAGCTCAAAATTATTCAGAGCAATAGCAGCCTGAAGTGTGGCGACAACAAGCGTTGAGCTGCTGCTAAGACCTGCTGCAATTGGCACATTCCCTGAAATCGCAAGATTAAGCCCTCGAACTCTGACATCGTGATATTGATGCTGAAGTCTCAGCATTGCCGCTTTGATGTAATTGCCCCACTGGCCTGCTGTTGTTATCAGGATGTTCGTTACCCAGTTGCTGTTGACAAAATTTTCCCAGTCACTCCATCCAAAATTGCCTATCATCTCGGATATATTAAATTCGAGCTGCTTAAAATTATGGGGATCAAGATTTACCGCGACGACATTATCATCATTTCGTATTCCAGCAACAGCAAAAGTTTCCCTGTCAATTGCAAGAAAATTATTAAAGCCACCGCGATGATCGACGTGCCTGCCCATTAGATTTATTCTTCCAGGTGCACGGATAATGCATACTTTCTGCTCAACGCCGAATTTTTTACCATAACAGACAAGCAATTTACGCAGATCATTACATTTTTCCATGTGCAGACTTGGATTTTCGCCATAGATTTTTGTCATCCAGCGATTCAGAGATGATGAATGATTTTTTATTTTTTTAAGCCAGTTATCAACAGTGTCGTACTGGTTTGTTTTGAGCTGAGGTTTTGCAGGCACTTTTGTGATTTTGTTTTTGTCCTGACGTTTTTTCCGAAGATAATCCTGAATAATAAGCAGTTCATCAGGAGAATTAAATCCCTGTATCCATTCGGTATTTTCAATATCAACGGTTCTTATTTTATATATTGAATCGCCTTCTACGTTCTTAATCTTTGCCAGATGTCTGACGACATCGGTAAGATAATATTCGTTCTGGGCATTGTCATTTGTTATTTTGGCAACGCCAGTATAAAAAGCATCAGATTTAAAAAGATACAGGCTTGGGTTAACGCCTTTACATCGTTTTTCAATCTCATTCGATGTATAAAATTTACCCTGAATTTCCATGTTATATTGTTTGAGTTTTAAAACTTCTTTAATGTCTTTAATGCTTATCAGTTTTCTATTAGACAGTTGAAACAGTTCGGGTAGAATAATTTTCTGCTTTTCCTGGCGATGAATATGTTGATTCATAAGATGCTTCAAAGATTCCGGTGTGATTTTCTTGCCCGCTTTAATCTCTACATTTAAAATATCAGCTATTGTCTGTTTTTTAAGTTCGCTAACTTCGATAATATCAATGACCTGGCCTGTGTGGTCGAGAAAAATTCTTCCACCGGAATTTCTTGTTGTCTTGGTCTTTGGAATTGAAGCAAACGCCAAGTCTGCCTGTTTTTTTATAAATTCGGTTGTAAGTAAGTCAATTGTTTGAGTTTCCAGAAATTTATCACCGAGTGTTACAAGGACATTGCCATCAAAACCTGTATTTTGTAGTGCGTTTGCGGCAATTCTTGCCGCCTGACCAGTTCCTTGCGGCTGGTGTTGGTAGACATAAAAAATATCGGGATCATCTCTGCCGAGACTTTTCATAACTACCTCAGCACGTGAGCCGACTACAACAATAAATTTTATAAATTTTTTTGATTTAAACGTCTGAATAGTGCGGTTTATTGCAGGGATGCCATCAATATCAAAACAAACCTTGGGCAAATTTTCGTTACCCATTCGTGTACCTTTTCCCGCAGCAAGAATAACCACAACTGTACGGTCAGCGATTGAGTTCGATTGAATCATTTAAACGGATTTCCCATATAACATTGTATATTCTGCTCAAGTATACCGCTGAACCTCTCTTTCAATAGAATACCAAACCTATCGTTAAAAATCAAGATTTTTAAATTCATTTGAGGTTTCTTTAGCCAGAATAGTCTTTAGAACACTAATTTGACGGCTTATTACCGTGTTTTTGACGTACCTCACCGTAGGACTGCCTTAGTTCCAAAGTGCCTAATAGTTGATGTTATTTCATTCTATTTTGAATGATAGTGCTGTAGCGGATAAGTTGGCAGGATTTTGATAGTTTTTCAATCTGGGACAATTCTGGAGAGTTCTTGGGGTATATAGTGTGATATGAGATATGCTCCGATGGTTTTATTCTATGTAAGTGCCTTTTTATGCTGAAAAACTGATTTTACTATAAATATGTTGTATTATCCACAGAATTTACTATGCCATGATTGCTCTACTGTTTAGTATTTTTCGTATTGACATTCCGAATATTCAAGTTTATAATTCTGGCATGATAAGCAGGAAATACTATCTTGAGCAGGTGTCGACCGCATTACGCCGGTCACCAATTACGGCGTTGTTAGGGCCGCGACAATGCGGGAAAACCACATTAGCCAAAGCTATTGCTGAAAAAATGCAGGGCACTTATTTTGACTTGGAAAGTTCTGTAGATGTTCGTCGCCTGCAGAACCCCGAAATGGTATTCGCTGATTTGCAAGGATTGGTTATTCTTGATGAAATACAGACTCT
>CAMDDF010000007.1 GCA_945890885.1 Candidatus Kuenenia stuttgartensis
GCACGCTGAGGCACCGTTAATGTTTTTACACCATCACCGAAATATTCCACTACACAGCCGACGTTGCCCTTAGTCGAAAGTATGCTCAAAAGTTTTAATATGATATCTTTGCTGGCGACCCATTTGTTGAGCTTGCCGGTAAGTTTTACACCTATGACTTTCGGTGCGGTAAGGTAGAATGCTCCGCCACCCATTGCTACGGATACATCCATTCCGCCAGCGCCGATGGCTAACATTCCAATGCCGCCGCCGGTTGGTGTGTGCGAGTCGGAACCTAATAATGTTGCACCAGGCCTGCCGAAGCGTTCCAGATGCACCTGATGGCAGATTCCGTTACCGGGACGCGAGAAATATGCGCCGCATTTTGCAGCTACCGTTTGCAGGTATAAATGGTCATTGTGATTTTCCGGGCCGAACTGACTCATATTGTGGTCAACATAGCTGACGGAAACTTCGGTTTTGACTCGGCTGACACCCATTGATTCAAAGAGCAAAAATGCAGTTGTGCCTGTTGCGTCCTGCGTGAGGGTCTGGTCTATGCGGATGCCGATGGGCTGACCCTGCTTTAATTGGCCCTCGACAAGATGCGATTCGAGGATTTTGTATGTTAGTGTTTTTGACATTTTGTATTCCATTCTGTAAAAAATAAATCTTAAAGCATAAGGAACTATAGCTTATTTACGCCAAATTGTCAGCAAAAAAAAGGCCGCGGGCTTTTAACCTGCGGCCTTACAACCATCCGTGAAACCCTGATCTGACATCCGTATCAGAGGATATATCATTCTGCGCAAACCGTCATCCATGACGTAACACACGCGCAACGCGGGCGCAGAACTGAACCTATGTATTACTAATCGAAAAAAATCCATCCATGTGATTATACTCACCATCCTCGCGATTTTACGGCTTCCCCATTACGAATCGACCGTTAAACTGCTAACGGAATTCTAATGAACTATTGGTACGCGGGCAAGCATAAACTTTTCGATTTTTTAATTTTTTTTAATAACCCGCTGTATGATATTAAAATTCAACGATTTAGCCATTTGAAAAATTTTGCACAAAAACAATTTAACAGCCTTGAAATACTATTTACCTGTTAAATGTACGTCGTTTAGAACAAATATAAAATTTTTCCAAGCATCGACGGAGCAGTATCATCTTCATCAACGTCAAACCAATGGACGTTTTCGAACCGTTTAAACCACGTTCTTTGGGCTTTTGCAAGCTTACGCGTATTTATTTTTATTTTCTCTATCGCATCAGCGAGTGAAATATTTCCCTTCAGATGTTCAATTATTTCCGCATAACCTATTGCGCATGCGGCCTGTGGGCTCAACGGCTTATCTTCAGCAAGCAAAGATTTCACCTCGTCAACAAGCCCATCAACAATCATTTTTTTTACCCGCGCATTGATGCGTCTGCTTTCGGCTTCTTTTTCACGGCGCAAACCTATTATTAGCCAGTCATCCGGAAAGGGATTATCAAAATGATTTTGAAAACTCGAAATCGGCTTGCCTGTGAGTTCATAAACTTCCAGAGCGCGAATAATGCGTTTTTCGTCGTTGACGTGAATCCTTTCCGCTGCGGCTGGGTCGATATATGTCAATTGTTTATGCAGAGTTGCAAGTCCGTCAGCTGCGATACGTTTTTGGAGTGTTTCACGGATAGCGACATCTGTGCCGGGGCCATCAAAAATGCCGTGGAGCAATGCCTTTATATACATCGCGGTGCCGCCTTCAGCCAGTACAGGTTTGCCAAGCGACTGCATAAGGCTGATTTTTTCATTGGCACCAGTTAAAAACTGGTCAACGCTAAACGACTGGCTCGGTTCAACAATATCTATCAGGTGATATTTAACCTGGCTTTGCCGCTCTTTAGAAGGCTTTGCGGTACCGATATCCATTCTGCGATAAACCTTCATAGAATCTATGCTTATGATGTCTGTGCCAAGTTTTTTGGCAAGTTCAAAAGATAAACCACTCTTACCTGAGGCGGTAACTCCGATTATAAGTATTTTCTTGTCAGCCATTTAAAATGAGATAAAATATTAAAAGTTAAAAAGCAAAATTACGTACCAAAAATCAAAGTGCAGTTAGTCTAAATTGCTGGTATAATGAGGATTTTAATTATCAGGAAGCAATAAGTAAATGAGCAAATCGGAAAATATCGATTTTAAGACTCGGCTAAGCCAGACAGCGGCCAAAGTAGAGAAAATTCTCGAAACTCTACTGAAAAACACCGATATTCAGCCGAGAATCCTTGAAGCTATGCAATATTCGCTGCTCGACGGTGGAAAACGGCTTCGCGGATGCATCACGATGTGGAGCTGTGAAATCATTAACGGTCAGGTCAACGAAAACGCTAAACTGGCGGCGGCAGCAGTGGAAATGGTGCATTGCTATTCACTGATACATGATGATTTGCCTGCGATGGACAATGACGACTTTAGGCGAGGTAAACCCAGCAGCCATAAGGCTTTCGATGAAGCGACAGCTATTCTTGCAGGCGATGGGCTGTTGACGTATGCGTTTGAAATTTTAGGCAGAGCAAAACCGGAAAAAGTCGCTGTTAATATGATACAAACCCTCGCCCAGGCAGCTGGGCCAGCGGGCATGATAGCGGGGCAAATGGCTGATGTTGAGGCTGAAAATGCGGTTCCTGCCATTGATAAGCTGGAATATATACATACCAATAAAACCGCTAAAATGTTTGCCGCCTCTGCGGTTATGGGTGCTTTGGCTGCAGGGGCAGAAGACAAGCAGATAGAAAATTTCCGGCAGTTCGGGTTAAAATTGGGTCTTTGCTTCCAGATTGCCGATGATATACTTGATGTGGAATCAACCTGTCAGGAACTCGGAAAAACGGCAGGCAAAGACGCTGCACAGGGTAAAATGACATACCCGGCCTTGATGGGTATTGAAAAGGCACGGCAGATAAAGGAAAAACTCACTGCGGAAGCGGCAGAGTCGCTGAAATGTTTCGATAACGCCGATATTCTTGTTCAGCTTGTGGAATATCTGTTAAAAAGAAAGATGTAATGGCTAAATTGCTTGATAAGATAGACAGCCCAAAGGATTTACAACAGCTTTCGATAGCTGAACTGAAAGAACTGACACAGGAAATTCGTGAATACATCATCGAATGCGTCAGCAAAACCGGCGGACATCTGGCAAGCAATCTCGGCTTAGTCGAAGCAACGGTGGCAATGCATTATGTGTTCGATTTCAAGGCGGATAAGCTGCTGTTCGATGTAGGCCATCAGTGCTATACGCACAAAATCCTCACCGGCAGAAAAGATCTGATGAAGAAACTCCGCACCGAAGGCGGCATAACAGGATTTCCAAACCCCGATGAAAGTCCGTATGACCAATTTTCTGTTGGCCACGCAGGTACAGCTATTTCAACGGCACTGGGTATGGCGATGGGGTCGCAATTACAGAAAAAAGATGACAAAATTGTCGCTATCGTCGGGGACGCAAGCATCGTTAACGGCTTATCGTTTGAGGCGCTAAACAACATCGGGCTGGTGAAACGCCAGATGCTTATCGTGCTTAATGACAACTCAATGGCGATAGATGTTACACAGGGCGCGATGGCAAAATATTTTTCGAAAATTCGCTTGAGCCATACTTATGAAGATCTGCGGAAGACGACCAATGCAATTTTGGAACACGTTCCGCTTATCGGGAAAAAAGTCGAAGGCGCTATCGAAAGATTCAAGAAAACTTTGCGCATGGCGTTTTCGGCAAGTCAGCTTTTCGAAAGTCTCAATATCGCGTATTTCGGCCCTGTCGATGGGCACGATGTCGGGGCACTTGTTGAGCTTTTCACTACGATAAAAGAGCTTGACCGCCCAGTGATACTGCATATCTATACAAAAAAAGGCAAAGGTTTTGATCCGGCTGACCTTGACCCAAAAAAATATCACTCGACCGGACCTTTTGAAATCAACGGCGAAGCAGTCAACGGCCTCGTTGGCAAAGAAACTTTTACTGATGTTTTCTCTGATGCACTGCTGGAAGCCGGCAAAAAAGATGAAAAAGTCGTGGCAATTACTGCTGCGATGCCCGATGGCACAGGAGTAGTAAAATTCCGTGAGAAATTTCCGAACCGTTGTTTTGATATAGGAATCGCTGAAAGCGTCGCTGTGGATATTGCCGCTGGAATGGCTAAACAGGGCTTAAAACCTGCGGTTTGCATATATTCGACATTTTTGCAGCGCTCTTACGACCAGATATTCCAGGAAGTTTGCCTGCAAAATCTGCCGGTGATATTCTGCATCGACAGGGCTGGATTTGTAGGCTCCGACGGCCCAACGCATCACGGCACACTTGATATTTCTTTCCTGCGTTCACTGCCGAATATGACACTTCTTTCGCCAGCCAACGAGTCAGAGGTTTACGCTGCGATGGATTTTGCCATAGCACACAACGGCCCATCGGCGATACGTTACCCCAAAGATGCTATATGGAAAACCGCTGAAAGCCCGGAAATTTTACGCAGCCCATTTGAACTGGGCAAAAGCGTCTCGATTGCCGATAATAACAGTGATATAACTATTTTAGCTTACGGCAGTGTCCTGAAGCAGGCTTTTGACGCTGCTGAAATCTTAAAGCAGCAAAATATTAAAATTGATATTATAAACGCACGGTTTGCAAAGCCCCTTGATGAAAAAATATTCGCCGCTGTAAAGGCAGGAAAACATATTATAACAGTCGAGGACAACAGCTTAATCGGCGGTTTCGGCTCAGGGTTGCTGGAAGAATGCAATCGACAAAAAATATCCACGGGCAAGATTATCTGCCTTGGCGGGCCCGACAGATTCGTAGATGTTGCATCAAGAGGCGTTCAGCTTGAAGAAACGGGTATCGGAAAAAACAGTATTGCTGATTGCGTAAAGAAAATTTTAAATCGTTCATAGCTGGAAAATCAAAATGGCAGGAAAAAAAACAAAGCCTAAAATTGTTATCTTCGGCGACCCCGAAAGAAAACAGGCGGTAAAAGCTGTCAAAAGATTCCTCAAATTCGCAGAGGGCAAAGCCGAAATTATGGGCAATTTCTGCAACGAGGGAACCTGCGTAAACATTTTGGGTCAGGCTGATTTTGCAATCGCTTTCGGCGGAGACGGCACAATTCTGGCAGCGGCAAGAGATTTAAGCAAAGCATCCGTGCCGGTTGTCGGCGTAAATGTCGGCAAGTTAGGATTTTTGGCTGAGTTCAAGGAAGATGAGCTTGAAGAGCTTTTCGGACAAATCGTTGAAGATGAAAGTCTCATTGAAAAAAGGATGATACTTGACTGCGTTATTGAAAACAACGGAAAAAAAGTTTTCCATTCAATCGCGATAAACGAAGTTGCGGTAAACTCAGGGCCGCCTTATAAGATGATAGACCTGCACATAAAGGCAGATGAAAAGACTCTGGCAAATTGCATAAGCGATGGACTGATTGTAAGCACGCCGACCGGCTCAACCGCATATAATCTTTCCGCTGGCGGGCCCATACTGGCATCAAATTTATCCGCAATTGTTATTACTCCGATATGTCCTCATTCACTGAGCTTCAGGCCAATCGTTATGAGTTCGCAAAAAAAAGTCAGCATTGAACCGCGAAGAGTTAATGCCGGCACGACAATTACTCTTGACGGCCAGCTTTCGCATAATCTGACCTGTCAGGACAGCGTAATAGTACAAAAACACAACGATGTGTTCAGAGTTATAAACAACCCCAGAAGAACACAATGGGACACTCTTGCGTCAAAGTTGAACTGGGCCGGCATTCCAAAGTATAGTAATGTGTAGGGTTATATATAGGGATTTTAAAGATGCATAAAATTGTAACAATATCTGCTTTTGCTTGTTTGATGGTACTGGTTGGTTTGACGACGGGCGATGTAAGAAACCCTGGAGTTACGTCAAGCAGCACTTCCCGTTATCCATCGGCAAAGTCAGCAACTTCGCAGAGCCAATACGATTCAACAAATTTCCAGCTTGGCAATGATATTGTTACAGGAAACGTCAGCGGCGGAAAACATTTCAGGGGTGTTGTGCCTTATGGCTCAGCTTATGAATTTCAGGGTGTCCAAGGCTCTTCCACTTTAAATAATTTTTACCGACGAGCAGCTTCTGTGCCTCAGGGCAACACTCAGAATTTTCAGAACCAAACGCAAAGATATTATCTTCCAAGTACCGGCGTAACGTCGGTTGAGGGGCCAGGCGGAACAAGCGGACTTAATATGCCAAGGATCGAAACAAACCCGTCTTCTTATCAGATGAATCTTGCTGAACCTGACCTCAAAAAGGTTGAGCTTCAACAATTTGGCAGAACTAATCCGAACATTGCCAATATGCGGCCGCTCGAAAGAGACCTCGGTGAAGTAAAGACCGGCCTTGAAAAATATCTTAAGAATATTCAAACACCCGCTGAAGAAGATACTGAAACAACAGGCTTGACCGAGGCTTTACAAAACGCACAGGCTAAAACAACTTTCCTTGAGCCTCTTACCGCAAAGCCTATTACAACTATTAAGGAAAAACAGGCACCAAAAGAACCCATAACAAAATTCCAGAGCCGATTCGACAAACCATCAGAAGAAGAAACTCCTACGCTTACAAAGGAACAGCCTAAGCAGGATATGTACAGTGCTATGCTGGAAAAAATTCAGAAGCAGTTCAGTGAAGATGTTGAAACCAAGAGGCTTGAAAGATTGCAGCTTACAGAGGATGAAAAACTTGCGGAAATGGAAAAACAGAAACAGCGACAGGAACAAATCAACAAGATTCTGAAACAGCGTGATATTATGCGCAGTGACAGAATGGAGGAAGAGGACAAAACCGCAAAAGAGCTTCTAGAGCAAGAAGAGCAGACCCAGGATGAAGTAGAGCTTCCTGATACGATTAAGTCATTTGCCTCAGCGGGCAAGGATATGTTCAATGTGTATATGAATCAGGCTGAGCAGTTTATGAAGGACGGAATGTTCTATAAGGCAGCTGATGCGTATGCACTTGCAAGTGCATATCAGAATATGAACCCGCTTCCTTATATGGGACGCTCGATAGCACTTTTCGCAGCTGGCGAATACATGAGCAGCTCGTATTATCTGAATATGTCATTGCGAATATTCGAGGAGCTTGCGTTGTTTAAAGTCAGCATCAAAGATTTCATCGGCAATGAAGATGTTTACAATAAGAGGCTCAGTGAGCTTGGAGAAATTCAGATTCAGTCAGGCTCGCCGGAGATGCGTTTCCTGATGGCATATATTTATTATGTTGATGGTCAGCCCGATAAAGCAAAAGACGCAATTAATGATGCATCGGCCAAGCTGGCAGATGATGCCGCTGTGCAGATATTGAAACAAGCAATAGATAAGAATCAGTAAGCAGACCCATAACGTGATATATTTCGATAAGCAATCAAACAAAATAGATGTCGCGACATTTTTGAGCGACAAAGGCCCTCTTGCGGATTCTTTCGGGAATTTTGAAACTCGCCCTGAGCAAATCGAAATGGCCAAAGCCGTTGACAGCGCACTTGAAAAAAAACATCATCTCGTAGTCGAAGCAGGTACCGGAGTTGGGAAAAGTTTTGCATATCTTGTGCCAGCGATAAAACAAGTCGTCGAAAAAAAAGTCAAAGTTATCATCAGTACATATACCATCAATCTCCAGGAACAACTCATCAATAAAGATATTCCGTTCCTGGCTGACTGCACCGGATTTGATTTTGAAGCAACGCTGGCAAAAGGCAGAGGCAATTATCTTTGCATACGCAGGCTTGAATATTCGCTGAATAAATATGCGGGGCTGTTTGACGAGTTCGGCCAGATGCTCATAGACATCAGCAAATGGGCAAAGGAAACTTCCGACGGCAGTTTAAGTTCACTGGGCTTTTCGCCGCCATCGCAGGTGTGGGATATGGTGCAAAGCGAACACGGCAACTGCAAGGGCAGAAAATGTCCGCATTATAAAAACTGCTTCTATTGGAAAGCCCGCCGCCGGCTCGAAAAAAGCGATATTATCGTAGCAAACCACGCGCTGCTTTTTAGTGATTTAATATTAAAGGAAAATTCGCCTGCGGGTGTGCTGCCGGATTATGAATATCTGATTATCGACGAGGCGCATAATATTGAGCCTGTCGCTGAGGAGCATTTCGGGATAAATGTCAGCAGTTTCGCGTTCAGTTTTATTTTGAATAATCTTTATAATCCCAAGAGCCGCAGAGGCCTTTTGACACTGACAGGCAATAATGACATTGTTGAAAATGTAAAGGACTGCCAAGATGCGGTGAAAGTTTTTTTCAGGCAGATACAGGCATGGTTCGACAACACCCATTCAGGGGATAACCTGACGAAAAAATGTCCAGCCAATTTTGTTGATGACAATATTACAGCGTCATTGAAAAATCTTCGCGCAAAAATAAACGAAGTTCTTAAAGCTGACAAAAAAGAAGAAGACGAAGATGACTCCGATGATTCTTTCGAGCTTCAACGAGCTTACGAGAGATTACGAGACATTGAAAATGAAATCAAGCAGTTTCTGAGCCAGTCCATAGAAGAACAGGTATATTGGGTGGAATGTTCCAGCAACAAAAAAAATTATCGGCTCAGAAGCGCACCAGTTAAAGCAGCTGACGATATAAAGCGTGTATTGTTCGACAAATTCGCGTCGATTATTATGACCAGTGCCACACTCAATTGCGGAAATAAAGACCAACAGCACGGGTTTGAATTTTTCACTTCGCGTATCGGGCTTGGTGAACATAAAACATTGTGTCTCGGCTCGCCATATGATTACGCCAGACAGGTGAGTCTTTATATCGAAAAAAATATGCCGGAACCAAGCAGCAAAGAATTTACAATAGCGGCAGTTGAAAAGATTAAAAAATATATCCTTATGACGGGCGGCAAAGCGTTTGTGCTGTTTACCAGCTATTCAATGCTCCAGCAAACGGCCAATCTTATGCAGAACTGGTTTAGTGAAAACAATATATTACTGTTGCAACAGGGCAAGGAAATCGACCGCACAACGCTTTTGAAAATTTTCAAAGAAGATACCAACAGCGTACTGTTTGGCACCGACAGCTTCTGGCAGGGAGTTGATGTTCCGGGCGATTCGCTTAGCAATGTCATTATCGTGAAACTCCCATTTGCTGTGCCCAACCATCCGCTCATAGAGGGCAAGATTGAGCAGATTCGAAAAGACGGCGGCAATCCGTTTTTTGATTTTCAGCTTCCTGCTGCGGTAATTAAATTTAAACAGGGGTTCGGCAGACTCATCCGCTCAAGCTCAGATACCGGTATCGTTGCGGTGCTTGACAGTCGAATGGTCACCAAGAAGTACGGCCAGATGTTTCTTGAAGCTATCCCGAAATGTAAAATGTGTTAAAACTTTTTGACTAAAGATACGCCAAGGTTCGCCTGCTGATAACTGTCAAGGTATGGCACTAATTTAAAGCCTGCTAATTCGAATTTTTTATGTTCCCCCGCAACCTGATGGCCGACGATATGGCCGAGTACCATACCGAAAAGGACATCGCTTGCCCAGTGGTCGCCGGAATCCATCATACGGTATCCGACAACACCGGCTCCTATATATGCCGGTATTCCGATTGCCGGGCCATAATATTCGTCCATTACAGCCGCAACGGTAAATGAGCTTGCGGTATGCCCGCTCGGCCAGCCATCACCCTTTTTGCCATTTGGGCAATCGTCACGGACAATAAGTTTCAAACTTAATATCGTTGTTCCGGTTATCGAGAGAGCTTCAATTAGTTTCCAGGAGCGGGCTTTATTGAATTCGTCGCCGCGACCGTGAGCGACCGCATACCATAGACCTGCCGATGCAAAATGAAATCCCGGGCCACCGACAATTGCAAGCCCCTCGTCCGACCATTTATCACGAAACGTCTGCTTACGTTCAAAATCTTCTGCCATTCTGCCATCGGCTCCGCTTTGTCTAAGAGCTATGCTTCCGCCGATCGCCAGCATCAAAGCCGTAAAGTTTTCTTTTTGCGTCAGGATGCTTCTGCCATCGGTGATAACAGTATCGGGAACTGTCCATAAATCATCGTAGAGCGAATCAGTCAAATTGATATCTTCCACAGATGAAGCATTTTCGCCGTTCATTTTAGCTACGATTCCGCGATGGTCGGCACCTGAATCTTCCCCAAGCCGCTCAAAAAAAGTCTGATTAGCATCGACATTTGCGGCGCATTGCAAAGTAATAAATAAGATTGAACAAGTTACAACCAAAGCAAAAGTTGATTTCATCCATGAACTCCAGCAAAATTTTATTCCCACTCGATGGTGGCTGGCGGCTTTGATGATACATCATAGACGACGCGGTTTACGCCGCGAACTTCGTTGATGATTCTCGTTGAGATATTTCCGAGAACCTCATACGGGATATGCGAAAAATCAGCCGTCATAAAATCTGTGGTTTCAACGCATCGTATCGCCACGACATTTTCATAACTTCGTTCATCGCCCATTACGCCGACGGTTTCAACCGGCACCAGAACCGCAAGTGCCTGCGAAATCTTCCGGTAAAGACCAGCCGCTTTTATTTCATCTATCAGTATTTCGTCAGCTTCACGAAGAACAGCAAGACGTTTCTCGGTTATCTCGCCGATGATTCGCACTGCAAGACCAGGGCCAGGGAACGGATGCCGCCAAACCAGATCTTCGGGCAGGCCAAGATATTCGCCAACAAGGCGAACCTCATCTTTGAATAACTCCCTCAATGGCTCGACGAGTTTAAAGCCCAGCTTTTCGGGCAGGCCTCCGACGTTGTGATGCAGCTTAATATTTGCCGCAAGGTTGCCGTCTTTGTTGCCGGACTCAATAACGTCGGGATACAATGTTCCCTGAGCGAGGAATTTGGCATTTGGAATTTTTTTGGATTCAGACTTAAATGCCTCAATGAATTCTGCGCCGATTATTTTTCGTTTTTTCTGCGGGTCTATTACGCCGCTTAATTTATCGAGAAACTGCTTGCCCCAGTCAACAACGTGCAGGTCGATATGGAAATGGTCGCGGAAAGTCGAGATGACTTCCTCACGTTCATTTTTTCGCAGCAGGCCGTTATCAACAAAGATACACACAAGCTGGCTGCCGATTGCCTTGTGAATCAGCGAAGCGGTAACCGCAGAATCAACGCCGCCGCTTAAGCCGCAGATGACGGTTGCATCGCCGACTTTATCACGGACAGCTTTTATCGCTTCTTCAACGAAATTGCTCATGTGCCAGTTGCCCTGACATTTGCATATTTCGTAGAGGAAATTTTTTAGCATATCTTTGCCGCGCGGTGTGTGCGTTACTTCCGGGTGGAACTGTACGCCAAAAAATGCCCGCGTTTTATGCTTCACCGCAGCGAATGGACACGTCGGAGTATTTGCTATCGCGATAAAATCATCATTGAGCTGATTAACCTGATCGCCGTGGCTCATCCATACCGTCGTTGAATCGGGCATATTTGCAAATAGCTGTTCTTTGTTGGTAATCTGCAATGATGTTCTGCCGTATTCGCGCGCCTTTGCAGGGGCGATATCTGCGCCGAGCATCTTGCATCCTATCTGCATACCATAGCAGATTCCCAATATCGGCACGCCAAGGTCAAATATTCTGGGGTCGCACGTTGGGGCACCTGGAGTATAAACACTTGCCGGCCCGCCTGAGAGTATCACACCATTTACGCCGAGTTTTTTTAGCTCGTCAGCGTTTACCGATGGCTGATAAATTACCGAATATACGTTATGTTCACGGACTCGGCGCGCGATAAGCTGGCCGTATTGGCTGCCGAAGTCGATGATGGCTATCGTTTCTCTTTTCATAATTCTTCAGAATTAAATATTAGCATCTTCTGAGCCGCTATAATTAGGGGCTTCTCTTGTAATTTGTATATCGTGCGGATGTGATTCGCTGATGCTTGCCGAGGACACACGAACAAATTTTGCATTTTGGCGGAGTTCTTCGATGGTGTCTGTTCCGCAGTATCCCATACCCGCACGAATACCGCCAACAAGCTGATAGACATAATCACTAAGTGTTCCGCGATACGGCACTCTACCTTCAACGCCTTCCGGTACGAGTTTATCCTTTTTTGTGGTTGCTTTTTGGCCGTAACGGTCTGCGGAGCCTTTGACCATCGCACCAAGCGAACCCATTCCGCGATATTCCTTGAATTGTCTTCCCTTATATATGACAAGCTGGCCTGGGCTTTCTTTCAGCCCTGCCAGAAGTGAACCAAGCATTACTGAAGATGCACCTGCCGCCAGAGCCTTTGTTATATCGCCTGAATGACGAATTCCGCCGTCAGCGATAACCGGTATCCCGTGTTTCTGTGCAGCTTCGACGCAATCCATAATAGCGGTGATTTGCGGCACGCCTACCCCGCTGATAATCCTTGTAGTACAAATAGCACCTGGGCCTATGCCGACCTTGACAGCATTGACACCTGCTTTGATGAGGTCCTCGGCCGCTTGTTTGGTGGCGATGTTGCCTGCGATAATGTTAATGTCGTGTTTTTTCCTGATTTCTTTCACGGTTTCAATAACATTGGCTGAATGCCCGTGGGCAGTATCGACAACTATCACGTCAACTTCAGCGTCTATCAGAGCTTCGATTCTTGCGAAATCCAAAACTCCGACAGCAGCACCGACACGGAGCCTGCCCCTTGCATCACGGCAAGCCGTCGGGTAAAGCTTAACCCTGTCAATATCACGCATCGTAATCATCCCTGCCAGCTTGCCATCTTTGCTAACCAGCAAGAGTTTTTCAACCTTGTGTTTTTGCAGAATGTCTTTAGCCTGCTCAAGTGTGGTATTTTCACCAGCGGTAACCAGATTATTTTTGGTCATCACATCTTTAATCAGGACGTTATCGTCAGCAAGAAATTTTAAATCACGCTTTGTAAGTATGCCCACAAGTTTGTTATCAGGATTGACAATCGGGATTCCCGATACGTGCTGAAGTTCCATCAGCTGTCTTGCCTGACTGACCGGAGCATCCGGCGTCAAAGTCAGCGGGTCAAGTATTATGCCATTTTCGCTGCGTTTTACCTTGGCGACTTCGCGCTTCTGTCCCTCGATGGAAAGGTTCTTATGAATTATCCCGATGCCGCCTTCCTGTGCGAGGGCTATCGCAAGTTCGGATTCGGTTACGGTATCCATCGCCGCTGAAACTATCGGGATATTTATGCGGATGTTATTGGTAAGCTGTGTATATGTCTGTGCCTGGCTGGGAACTATTTTACTGTATGCAGGGACCAGCAGAACATCATCGAAGGTGATGGCTTCGCCGATAATTTTGTCTTGGTACATCGTGAACCCTTTCCGGAAACGCCAAAAATGACAGTTTATAGGGAAATTCCCCTATAAAAAGCCAAAGCCGACAAAAAATGCCATAATTATAAGCTACGAATGATAACAACAAAACCCGTCAAAATCAATTGGAAAATTCCCAAAACCGCCATAGTTGGTGGTTTCAGGAGTCAAAAACGGTTAGCTGTCGCCGATATTTTCAAGCCTATTTCTTGAACAAATCCTTCAGTGCCTTGTCGAGCTGCTGTTCGATTACTTGTTTGCCCGTCTCCTGAATCAGTTTATCCGTATTGAGTTTCGGAGCATTGACCGGGCCTTCGATTGCAAGTTTGATTCTGTTGCTGACTTCCTGACCTGCCTTGGCGGTCTGGCCCGCAACTGTCCACGGCAACGTAACAGACATACTCATCATCTTGTCGAGATAAACATTCCCTGTGAAATTCAAGGGAGTCTCGCCGATATTGATCTGCATATTATCATAATGCATTTCGCCATTTTCAAAAACAAACTTTGTCGGCAGCATCTCTATTTTGACATTGGGATTGTTAATTCCCGAAAGATTTACAATCTGCGACATCACTCCGCCGCCAGCGATAGCTACATCATTCATCCACACTGTGCCTTCGACGACAATCTTGTTGTTATAGCCGCCGCTTAGCGGTATCGCAAGCCGGTCGCACTGAAAACTTGCAAGGCCGCTGACATCAGCAACTTGAGCAAACATAGGATTAAGATACTTGAGCAATTGATTTGCCATTATCTTATCAATCTTAATTTTATCAAGCACCAGTATTGGCTCAGGCATCTTTAGAATCGCAGGATTTTCGCCTAAATTGGCATTAGCGGCAAATTTCAGCATGCCCTCGTTCACCACCGTCGAAAACGGCTTAATCGTCATCTGCCCGCTAATGATTTCAACATCAACTTCTGTCTTGCCGAAATTAAGCCCCATATAGCTGGCTCTATCAAAACCGAACTTTGTTTTTGCGTTCAAATTCGCAAGCATCTTATTCGGATCATTAACTGGATATTCACTGCTGAAAACGAGACTGTCAGCATTTCTGCCGGAAATCTCAAACCCATCAGGCAGAAACGGCGAAACCATCTCTGTGACTGCGGCAAGTTCAATATCATAATCAAACTTAGCGTCTATCTTCTTGATGCTACCCGTCTGCTTGCTCGTCATCTGCCCCTTGATTAGCTTGATCTGCGGGCTTATCAGCTTCATATTTTCTATCGAAATGGATTTATCATCAAGGTCAACTCCGCCCTCGAAATCAAGCGAGACCGAATCCTGCTTAAACAGCACTTTGCCCTGATGCGTAAAATCAGGATTATCAATCCTTGTACCGATTGTCCGAAGACTAATGTATTTGTCCTTGATTGCGATATCAACATCGCTCTTCAACTTGCCGGCAAATCCGAATTCAGATGGTATCGCTCCGGCCATAACCGCAAACGGCATCATCTTGCCCAGGTCGATATCGGCATTGAGCTTAACCGTTGAATCAGCCTTGGAATCACCCATCGCCAATGCATTTGCTGATACTTCAAGCTTGCCGCCCTGACCATTAAAATTAAATTTGTCAATATTCAAAGTTTTGGCATCTTTGTTGTAGTCAATGCTGAAATCCGCAGTAGCGGCAGGCTCAGAAGCCGACCTGCCGTCCTTTGATATAGCAAGATTATTTATCTTTGCTAAGCCGTCAACAGCGATAGCTTTGTCGGTTATCTTTACATTGCCCTGCTGCTCGAACTGGCCTTTAAAGTTATAGCCGCCGAAATCAAAGAACTGCCCAAGCTCATTTTGAAACTTCAAAAGGTCTGCCTTGGCTGAGTACTTAAGACTATCAAGTCCGCCAGTGCAACCTATATCAGCAAAGCCGCTTTTGACATTTCCTTTTTTGATGTTCCACAAATTCTGATTCTGCTCAACGTCAAAACCAAAATTAACACTTTCACTGAGAGAGACAGTTTTGCCCTGGGCAAGAGCTTTTAAGCCACCAAGCTCTGCATTCAAAACTAAATCTCGCTTGTTCTGGTCGGTCAGGCAAAGCAGATTCCCCGCAAGCGTCCCGCCAGTAATATTAACGCCTTCGCGAACATAAAAAGTCTTAGGCATTGTCTGGGCGGCTTTGGCAATATCAAGATTGAACCGCATCTCAAACTCGCCTTTGAAGCCTGCGGCCTTACCCAACTTGCCGCTTCCGTTAATCACAAGCCAGTCCGACATTACATCGAACTTTTCAAAATTGTAAGACTCATTATCTCCGGTGATTTTAATATCCGTCCCGATTGTCTTGCTCTGTATCCTGTCGCCCTTCAGTGCGGCAAGGGCAATATCGATATCCTTGCAATCAATCCTGCCAACAATATCTGAAACAGCACCTTTGTCAACGGCAACTGCAATATTAACATCGACGATACCCTTTGCATTTACGCCGGCATCCATAAGATCGAACAACGGCTGTAAACTTTCGAGGTCAACCGAATCTACCTTGACATTGAATTCCCCGCTTGTACCTTTGAGCGACCAGCCTTTGTTATCCGCTACAGGCAAAACTTTGCCGTCAGCCTTTATCGACGAGTTGGTATCGCTAACACCATCCTCAATTGATGCTACGATATTGAGTTTGTTATAATTGTTAAGCCCTTTCAAATCCACTTTGGCGCCGATATTTCTGAATTCCACCTTTTTACCTGAATCCGCCTCGATGGTTACATTACCATTATTTACCTCAAGGTCAATTTTGGCGAAGCCCATCGGCACGCCGGCACTGGTCTCTGTTGGCCCTGCCTCTGCGATGGTACCTGTAGATGGCGAAGAAACATCTGCGGGTTTTTCGCTTGAGAGTTTCAGATAAACCTCGGGCTTGTCGATAACCGTCTTGCCGAGGTTGGGCTGGGAAGTTAAAAATGATAAATAAGAGGGCTTAGTCGTTATCTTTTCGACACTTACATGCGTCAGTCCCGCATTGTCATTAAATTTGAAGCGGTCAATTACGATTCCCTTGAACCAGCCGACCGAAAGTACCCCTATATCGACCTTGCCGTCGATGGAATTATTGATTTTACCGACAATGAAGTCGTTGCCGCTCCTGCTGGATGCGTAAAAGGGTATCGCCGCCAAAACCACTACTACCAGCAATATCACTATTACCAAAAAATACTTAATAAAACTTAAAAAGCCGCTTTTTTTCCTATCATTTTTTCTTAGGGCGCACATATCAAGCCCCCTTTCTTTTTATCTGATTTTCCATAATTTATATTTCATTCCTTGATGTAATATTTTATACCCCCTTGATGCGCATGCCAATACATTTTTTCACAAATTTCAAATGCATAATTGATGAAGAAGATTTAAAGAGGCAAAAAACCTGAAAATTGGTGCCCAAAACTTATTTGTCGTCTGTTTTTTTGGGACTGGCATGAAATAGGTTGGATATTACCATAAGAGCTACCGCCACGCAGAGCATCGAATCAGCGATGTTAAATGCGGGCCAATGCTGCTCTCTGCCGTTGAGACTAATATAAAAGTCAAGAAAATCGCGGACTTTGCCGTCGTTGAATATTCTGTCATATAAATTGCCGATAATGCCTGCGGCAAACAGGCTTACGGCAATAAATGTGATTCGGTGAACTATCTGGCCTGTGAAAAAAACCAGAACAATCAGCGTAAGGGCGACAAATGAAACCCCGATAAGAAAAAATTTCTGGCCCTGAAAACTGCTCCATGCGGCACCGGTATTTTCAGCCTTGACAAGATTAAAGAATCCTTCTATGACCGGCGTTTGAAACAGGCCTATATTATCAAGATATGCAAAAGAAGCCTGCTTTGACCACAGATCTGCCGATACACCGACAGCAACGATGATAATAAACGCAAATATCGCACCCTTTGCTGGCAGAGCGGGCTTGAAATGTTTTAACGCATTAGAAATAGCTCTCAAAAGCACCCGACTTACTTTGAATATTTATTTAATAGTTCGCCGAGTTTGGGCTGTCTTGGATTTATCGACATTGATTCTGTCCAGTGGTCGATGGCCATTGCTCTTGCTTCGCTATCATCATTGCTGATAGCTTTAAGCATATACGCAACGCCAAGCCCCTTGTGGGCCTGCCAGTCATTTTTATTGAAGTGAACTGCCATAAGGTAGTTTTTAAGTGCATTTTCAAAATCATTCGCCCTGATGTAGTAAACGCCGAGGTAGCGGTACGCAAGACTGTTTTCCTTGTCGATTTCTATAACTGAATCAAGTACTTCTCTTGCTGAGTCATTCTGTTTGGCCCGAAAATACGAAACCGCAAGGGAAATCATAATGTCGGGTTTGTTGCCCTCAATTTCGAGCGATCTCTTGTAGGAGTCTATCGCAAGGGCATTATCTTTGCGGGTCTGATAGATGTCCCCCATAAGTGAATAGACATCGCCAGAGGTTGGATCAAGCTCCTTAGCACGCAAGCTGTATTCCATTGCGTTATCCAGTGCCTGCGAATCATCTTTTATCTCAAAATAGCAACGTGCAGCATTCAAATGGGCCGGGGCATTGTTCGGGTCAATCTCGCATGCACGTACATATGCTTTGGCCGCCAGATCGAATTTTTTAAGAACCTGTCGGACTTTGCCAAGGTTGAAGAAATCGTGGAACGAAAAATCATTCAGCTGGGTTGCTTTTTCGTAGGATTGCTCGCTATTGTTATAGTCGCCGACTTCCTGATATATATCGCCCAGCATCGAATGAGCCAGCGTAAATTCCGAACTAAGGTCAATAGCCTGTTTGAGTTTTTCAATAGCAAGGTCTTTTTCCTGGGTATCGTTGAGGATAGTTGCCTCGGTATAAAGCTGAGCAGCTCTTTCAGCCTCATTGCAACCAGTCAAAAATGACAAAAGGCTGGCTAATATCAGCATCGATACTGCGGTTTTTTGCTTCAGAATAAAATAACGCATAAAATACGTCCCTTCTAAAAGATTGTGGACAAGAAAAAGTCTCAAAGTAAGAATTTCAAGGGTGTGATTATACCACAACAGGCGAGTCTGTCAAAGTGATAATTCAGCTTAATGCCCCAACTTTGCCGATGCGGAGGGCAGATCAAAATTATTGCGCCAACCCCCCTAATTTCAGGAACAATTTGCATTGTTTTGGCAGATATGGTATATAACTGTTTTAGAATGGTAAAGGTTTATTAATGATGGAAATATCAGAACTTAGAGCATCTCTCGAAAGTCTGTCGGCCCGGATTCAAACTGTCCGGGACTGGCTTTGACTTGCCCACCAAAATTTCACTGCGAAAAGAACTCGAAGAAAAAATAGCATCACCCGGCTTTTGGGACAAACCTGATTCAGCCAAGAGTGTTGTGTCGCAACTATCTGCTATTAAAATAGTTATAGACCCGGTACAGAAAACTCAAGCTCAGATTGACGACCTTTTAGAGCTGTTCGAGATGGCAGCTGACGAAAACGATGCCGATACTCTCGCTTCAATAGAAGCTGACCTCGAAAAACTCGATAAAGCCTGCTCTGCCATAGAGTTAACTGGTACGCTATCTGGTGAAAATGATATGCGCAACTGCTTTTTCAGTATCCACGCTGGCGCTGGCGGCACAGAAAGTTGCGACTGGGCGAATATCCTGCTCAGGATGTACACCCGCTATTTTCAGCGAAACGGCTATACATACGAAGAGATGGACATAACCCCCGGCGAAGAAGCAGGTATTCGTTCGATTACACTAAAGGTTTCCGGGCCGTTCGCGTTCGGGAAACTTTCGTGCGAAATAGGCGTACATCGGCTCGTCAGGATAAGCCCCTTCGACTCGCAAAAACGCCGACATACCAGCTTTTCAGCGGTCGATGTCGTGCCGGAGTTCGATGAAGATGTCGAAGTCGAGATAGACGAAAAAGATATTCGCCTTGATACTTACCGTGCAAGCGGCGCAGGCGGCCAACATGTAAATAAGACAAGTTCCGCTGTTCGTATAACGCATTTTCCAACCGGTATCGTTGTGCAGTGCCAGAACGACCGTTCGCAGCACAAAAATCGCGCGGAAGCTTTCGGGATGTTGAAGGCTAAAATTTATATGATGGAGCAACAGAAGCGCGACGCGGAGGTCGCCAAACTGTATTCCAGCAAGGGCGAAATCGCCTGGGGCAGCCAAATACGCAGCTATGTACTTCAGCCTTACCAGATGATAAAAGACCACCGCACCGATTACCAGAGCGGAAATGTCAATGCCGTCCTCGATGGCGAAATTGATGATTTTATCGAAAGCTATCTGCGGTATCGTGCCGAAAAGAAGAATAAAGTGTCAAAGTAAAACCGGTTATATATTAGATAAGGAATAAAATGAAGAAGCAGTTAATAACCATAGCGGTCAATTTTAAAAGTGCTGACGCATACAAGACCAAAGCGGATATGCTTGCGGTTGGTGTTTTTGAAGATGATTTAAAAAAGAGCAAGACCATCGAAGCTCTTGATAAAAAACTGGGCGGGTCAATAGGAAAACTAATCAAGCTTGGTGATTTCAAAGCGAAACAGCTTTCGACGGCTTGTGTTTATTCAGAGGGCAAAATTACACCTGAGAGAATTTTGCTTGTAGGCTTTGGCAAAAGGGAAAAGTTTAGTCCCGACATTCTCCGCAAGGCATCATCGCTTGCGGCAAAAACAGCAGTCGATGTGAAATGCGAAACATTAACCCTTGGCTTGCACAGCGAAATTGACAGCAAAACAATCTCTGCTGAAAAAATCGGGCAGGTACTTGCAGAGGGCGTGTACTTCGGCGCATACCGCTATGATGAATTCGTCGGCAGCGGAGAAAACGGCAGGCCTGTCAAGCTGACGGTTTCGATAATCGACACAACAGCGGCTTCAGCTAAAATAAGCAAGGGAATCAAGACCGGCATAATCATCGGCCAGTCGCAGAATATTTCGAGAACGCTGGCCAATCGTCCGCCCAATGTTGTGTATCCTGCATCGCTTGCGGCAGAGGCAAAGAAAATCGCATCAAAAACGGCTGGTCTTACCTGTAAGATTTTCGATTACAAACAGCTAAAGCAAAAAGGCTTCGGCGGGATAGTAGCTGTCGGTCAGGGAGCAGAGAATAAGCCAGTGATGATAGTTTTGAAATATACGCCAAGAGGCACAAAGAAAATAAAAGCCGCTCCGGTAGCACTTGTGGGCAAGGCGATTACATTTGATTCCGGCGGTATCGACATCAAGCCAAGCAATGGTATGGACGCGATGAAAATGGATATGACCGGCGGAGCGTCCGTTATGGCGACGATGAAAGCGATTGCGGAATTGAAGCTGCCGATTCCGGTGTATGGCATTATCTGTTCAGCTGAGAATAAGCCCGGCAGCGGAAGCTATAGGCCAGGCGATATTATCACGACATACAGCGGAAAGACCGTTGAGATACTCAATACCGACGCGGAAGGAAGAATTATTCTCTGCGACGGGATACATTATGCAAAAGAATTAAAGTGCAATACAATCGTTGATATATGCACTTTGACAGGCGCATGCATTGTTGCTCTTGGTCTGCACAAAGCTGGCCTGATGAGCAATAATGATAAACTTCTCGAAGAAATGAAGCAGGCAGCTGTTGACAGCGGCGAGCCTTTGTGGCATCTGCCGTGCGGCGATGAATATGCTGACGAAATGAAGAGCAAGATTGCGGATTTGCGGAACATAAGCCTGACCAAAGGCGGCGGGTCGAGCAATGCGGCATCGTTCCTTGCGGAGTTTGCCGGCAACACAAACTGGGCGCATCTTGATATCGCACCAACGATGGAAGCATCGGATCCGCTGAAAAAAATTACAACGCAGGGATCAATCGGTTTCGGCGTAAGGCTTATGACTGAATATGTGATTGGTCTTTGCAAGTAAAAAAAAGGAGTCCTGACGTGGCTAAGAAAAAAGCAATTGACAAAAAAAGAATTGAAAACGCGGTAAAGGAAATCATCCTCGCTATCGGCGAAGACCTCAACCGTGAGGGACTTAAAGATACGCCCAAGCGTGTCGCCAATATGTACGAGGAGATTCTGTCCGGCCACAGTGATGACCCCGAACAGCATATCAAAAGCATTTTCAATGAAGACTATGATGAAATCGTTCTGCTGCGTGATATACCATTTTACAGTGTCTGCGAACATCACATGATGCCATTTATCGGCAAGGCCCATGTGGCGTATCTGCCATCTGGGAAAGTGTTAGGCGTAAGCAAACTTGCCAGAATTGTCGATTCTTTTGCGCATCGTTTGCAGGTTCAGGAACGGCTTACCAATCAGATAGCGGATTTTCTGATGAGCAATCTCAATCCTCGCGGGGTTACGGTTGTTATCGAAGCATCGCATAGCTGTATGACAATACGCGGGATAAAGAAGCCCGGTTCGACGATGATAACTTCGGCGTTGCGCGGGATATTCATTAAAGACCAGCGGAGCAGAAGCGAAGTTTTGAGTTTGATAAATTCAGTAAGATAATAAAATGCATAAATTAGTCAGACAGGTGAGATTTTCAATTAACCCCTTTCTGGATGAGGCGGACTGGGGCTTTAATTCGTACTCATCTAAGCCGACAGGCCAGGGGCTGGCGATTTTCTTTGCCTTGCGAGTCGGCCTTGAATGCAAGCCTAACGAAGATACCGGGTTTGTGGTCAATGTTACGGAAATTGACAGCGTTGTGAGGAATCTTGTTGTGCCGGTTTTTGATGAGGCTGTTAAAAGAGATTATCGCAACAGGAGGCATATCTCTCTTGGCGGACTTTGCGAACTTCTTGATTATTCAAAAATTATTCTGTCAGAGCATTTTGCACAGATGCGTCTTTCGGAGCTTACACTTGAGCTTAATCCGGTAAGGATAATTGGTATTGGAAATTTTAAGAATGGTGGAAAGATGATTTGCTTTTCGGAAAAATTTGATTTTGCGGCTATGCATAAATTATGGAACGATAAATTCAGCGAGAAACAGAATTTCGAGGCGTTCGGTAAATGCGCCAATGCCGCTGGCCACGGACATAATTATGAAGCGGAAGTGGTGGTGGTAATCGATGAAAACAAGATTGATGATTTCAGCATCGCAGGATACCAAAAGGCAGTGAAGGAAAATTTTGTCGATTTCGTTGACCATAAGAATCTTAACGCCGATGTCGAATATTTTAAGCATAAAAATCCTACGGTTGAAAATATCGCGGCGTTTGCTTTCGGCCAGCTAAAAGGTAAATTTACAAACTCAAGGCTCGATAAGATAACAATCTGGGAAACAGAACGCACAAGCTGTACATATAGCGAATAAAAAAGAAAGCGATAAATGCGGAATAAAAAAATATTGATAACTGGCGGAGCGGGGTTCATCGGCTCGCATCTGGCGGATAAGCTAATCGGGGGCGGCAACGATGTCTCAGTGATAGACAATCTCAGTACCGGCGCAAAATCAAATATTGAACATCTGCTCGGCAATGGCAGATTCAGCTTTATCGAAGATTCAATCCTTAATAAAAAAACAATGGACACGCTGGCGGCTGGCTGCGATGTGATATATCATCTGGCGGCGGCGGTGGGAGTCCGTCTTATCGTTGAAGACCCGGTGCATACAATCGAGACAAATATATTCGGCTCGGAAATTGTTTTGCAGGCGGCCAATAAATATAAACGGCCGTTGTTCATCGCTTCCACCAGCGAGGTGTACGGCAAGAATGACAATGTACCATTCCGTGAGGAAGATGATACCGTGATGGGTTGTACGCAGATGCCCAGATGGTCTTATGCGTGCAGCAAGGCGGTGGATGAATTTCTTGCTTTGGCGTATTATAAACAGTACGGGCAGCCGGTGGTTATCGGCAGATTTTTTAATACCATCGGGCCAAGACAATCCGGCCAATATGGAATGGTGGTGCCGCGATTTGTCAAGGCGGCAATTGCCAATGAGCCGATACATATTTACGGCGATGGCAAACAAAGCAGATGCTTCAGCAATGTGGCGGATGTGATTGAAGCGGCAATCAAATTGATGAATGAGCCAAAGGCTATCGGCGGGGTTTTCAATATAGGCTCGACCGAGGAGATAACAATCAATGAGCTGGCGGATTTGATAATCAAACTTGCCGGCAGTAAAAGCGTTAAGGAATATGTTTCATACGAACAGGCCTACGGTGCCAATTTCGATGATATGTCGCGAAGACTTCCAAGCGCCGATAAACTTGAAAGAACTGTCGGGTTCAAGCCCACGACAAAATTAGCACAAACACTGGAGACTATTATCGATGCATTTAAAGCTATCCGCAAATAAAGGGTATCTTCTGACATTTCTGGCTGTGCTGGGATTATATGTTTTCACCTGTGCGCCGACGGTGCTTTGGCAGGACAGCGGAATGTATCAATACCGTGTATGGAACAATGATATACGCGGCGGGCTTGGGCTTGCGCTGGCACATCCTCTTTATATTATGACTGGGATAGCAGTAACAAAAATTCCGATGGGCGATTTTGCATATAAGATAAATCTAGTCTCAGCCGTTTGCGGAGCAATTACAGCGGCGAATATTTTTTTACTGGTATATCTGATAACATCAAGAAAAACAGCCGCGGTTATCGGCGCAATTGCGATGGCGCTTTCGCATACGCTTTGGCAGCATAGCAATATCGCGGAAGTTTATAGTATGTACGCGGCGTTTGTTTCAGCTGAGCTGATTGTACTGTTTTATTTTGTGCAGACGGGTAAAAATAAATTTTTGTATCTGCTTGGTTTTTTGAATGGGCTTTCAATCGTAGCACATATGCTTGGCATTATACCGCTGTTTATTTATTTATGCTTCATCGCATTTGCTCTGAAGAAAAAGGAACTGAAATTCAAGGCGGTGCTGATAGCGGCGGTTTTCTGGATAATCGGTGCTTTGCCATATGAATATCTTATCGTAGAATATTTTTTAAAGACCGGCGATTTACTACTGACGGTTAAATCGATGTTATTTGGGGATAGCTGGGATAATGCTGTGCTGAACGCTTCGCTTAGTTTCAGAATGGTTTGTGAGAATTTTCTTTTCATAGGTTTAAATTTTCCTTCGCCAAATATTTTACTGATTTTTGTGGGGCTGGCGGTTATCTGCAAGCGAGCAAATAAACGCTATGCCATCTTGCTAACTGCGCTATTCGTAATGTTTCTGGGATTTGCTTTTCGATATACTGTGCCAGACAGGTATGCATTTTTTCTATCATTCTATGTAATGTGTTCGGTGTTTCTTGGTGTCGGCGCAGATTACGTGATTGAAAAGTTTAAAAGCAAAAAATTGGCGATTGCAATTCTGGCGATGAGTTTTCTTGCATTACCGGTTTATTATTTTGCACCTGTTCTGGCTGAAAAGGCGAATGTTACTCTCGGCACAAAAAGAACGCTGCCTTATCGGAATGATTATGTTTATTTTTTACGGCCTTGGCAGAGAAACTATGACGGGGCGTATAAATTTGCTTTTGAGTCGCTGAATCTGGTTGAAGATAACGCGGTAATTATCGCTGACGGCACAACGGTTTATGCGTTATGGTATGTTCAGAAAAATAATGGGATTAAACCGAATGTGAAAATAGTAGCTGGTCACGGAGATTATAAATCACCGATACCATCTCCCGATGCTCAGGAGTTTGAGCGGTTGATTACCGAACATCCAATTTATGTTGTTTCAGCGGTAAAGGGATATTGTCCGCCGTATGTGCTTGAAAATTACCAATTGCAGGATATGCAGGTTTTGACAAAGGTTGTCGGCAGGAAAATTAAATCAGAGGAAAACAAATGAGCAAGGTAGCTATAATAAGAACAAAGCCTGAGACGATTTTGCAGGACATACAGAAGGTGATGCAACTTGGCGATGTTGCAAATTCTCTGGATAAGTCAGCGACAACGATCTTGAAGAATAATATTTCGTGGCACTTGATGTATCCGTCAGCCAACACTACGCCGTGGCAGCTTGAGGGGACGATCCTCGGCCTTAAAAACGCGGGATTCGATGAGATGGTTTGCGTGGAAAACGAAACCGTTGTTACAAACGCAAGCAAAGGTGAGATTTTTAATAAGCAAAAAGTCGTCTGCGATTATTATCATGTGCCAATTAAATATAACTTCAAATCGTGCGATATGAAATGGCAAAAATATAAACCCAAGGCAAAAATGGAAGTGCTTGACGAGATATTTCCTGAAGGCATATTCCTGCCTGATTATTTTCACGGCAAAAACATCGTTCATCTGCCCACAACGAAATGCCATATTTATACCAACATCACCGGCTCGATGAAAAACGCTTTTGGCGGCCTGCTCAACAACCGCAGACACTACTGCCACCGGCAGATTCACAAAACGCTGGTTGACCTGCTTACAATTCAAAAAGAAATACATAAGGGAATTTTCACGGTAACCGACGGAACCACCGCGGGCAATGGACCCGGGCCACGGACAATGATACCTATTGCAAAGGATATTCTGCTGGCCTCATCAGATTGCGTAGCGATTGACGCGGTAGCTGCAAAGATTATGGGCTTTGATCCAATGGAGCATTTGTTTATTCGAAGCGCCCACGAACGGGGTCTTGGTATCGGCAGAATTGATGAAATCGAAATTGTCGGAAACGTAGACATAGAACAGGAGAACTGGAATTTCAAGACCGGTGATAATGCCGCTTCTTCGGTCGGCAAGCTATTTTGGTTTGGCCCGATGCGATGGCTTCAAAGACTGATGTTCCATACACCGATTGTTTATGGATTTATTTTGGCTTCAGCAATATATCACGATAAAATCTGGTATCCATCCAAAGGCAGAAAAGTTGTTGACAGCTGGCTCGAAAACAACTCTTGGGGCAGGCTTTTTAACGATTATCAGCCCGGAAAGCTGAAATAACGATGTTTTTTCGTTCTTGCTATTTTTCGGCCATATCTTATAATTCTTGCGTTTGCATTCAAAAGATTTTAAGGAGAAACCAATGCAGGTTCCAATGCTTGATTTAAAGGCGCAGTACGCAACTATCAAAACCGAAGTGCTGGCGCAGATAAATGACGTTCTTGATAGTCAGCGATGTATCGGCGGGCCAAAGATAACAGAGCTTGAAGAAAAAATAGCGGCTGTCAGCGATTGCAAATTCGGCCTTGGCGTATCCAGCGGAACCGATGCGATACTCGATTGCCTGATGAGTCTGGGCATCGGCCCTGGCGATGAGGTGATTACCACACCTTTTACATTTTTCGCAACAGTCGGGTGCATAGCACGCGTTGGGGCGACTCCTGTCTTTGTCGATATCGACGCAAAGACGTATAACATCGACCCATCGAAAATAGAAGCTGCTGTAACAAAAAAAACAAAAGCGATAATTCCGGTGCATCTGTTTGGTCAGATGGCGGATATGGATGCGATAATGAAAATCGCTGATAAACACGGACTTTATGTCATTGAGGATGCCTGCCAGTCGATTACCAGCACATACAAAGGCAAAAAGGCAGGGTCAATCGGCTTTGCGGGATGTTTCAGCTTTTTCCCAAGCAAAAATCTCGGCGGAATCGGCGACGGCGGAATGATAGTTACCAATGATAAAGGATTTTACGATAAGATTTCTATCATGCGAAGTCATGGCGGCGGCCAGCAGTATTATCACGATGTCGTAGGCGGCAATTTCAGGCTCGACCCGATACAGGCGGCGGCACTTCTGGTGAAACTGCCACATCTGGATAGCTGGTCGGCAGCAAGAAGACGCAATGCGGAATATTATAATAAAAAATTTGCCGGCAGCAGCATTGTTACGCCATATGTCAGCAAAGACTGCGTGAGCATTTATAATCAGTATGTTCTGCGTGTACCTCACAGGGACGAGATGCTTAAGTATCTGCAAGACAATAACATTGGCTGTGCGGTCTATTATCCCGTTCCGCTGCATTTACAGAACTGCTTCAAAAATCTGGGATATAAGGTCGGCGATATGCCAGTTTCGGAAAAGGCCGCAAAGGAAGTGCTGGCTCTGCCGGTGTATCCGGAACTTACCGACGAGATGAAAGATTATGTCGCGCAGAAAGTTCTGGAGTTTTCAGCGAAAGCCTGAGAACCTCTGACACGAAATTTGCTTAAAGAGTAAAACCTTTACTATGCGTCCATTCTCGGATGGGCGTTTTCGTATTGCTCTTTCAGCTTGGCCGTTGTCAAATGCGTGTAAATCTGAGTTGTCGAAAGCGACTGATGGCCAAGCAGCTCCTGAACGCTTCTCAGGTCCGCACCTCTGTTGAGCATATGGGTGGCAAAACTGTGCCTTAATGTATGCGGGCTGATAGCTGGGTCAAGTCCTGCCATAGCCAGATATTTGTCCATTTTTCTTCTTACGCTTCTGGTGCTAAGTTTCTTGCCGTGTTTGTTGACAAAAAGCACCCTTGTATCGAAATTGGAATTACTCTGCGCTCTTTTGCTGCGATATTCAAGATAACTCTGGATAGCTCTAAGGGCTGATGAGCCGATAGGGGAGATTCTTTCTTTTTTGCCTTTGCCGCGAACGTGGATTACCTCTGACAAAAAGTCAACATCATCCATATTCAAGCCTACAAGCTCGCTGACTCGTATGCCGGTGCTGTACAAAGTTTCCATCATCGCCCTGTCCCTGATACCAAGCCAATTATCCAGAGCAGGTGTCTCAAGCAATCTCTTTATGTCATCATAGCTGAGGAATTTCGGCAGGCGTTTTTCCTGTTTTGGTGTTCTGATAGTCAGGATGGGGTTTTTATCTGTATAGTTTCTTTTCACGAGAAATTTATAAAAACTTCTCAGCGTAGCTATTTTTCTTGCGGTTGTGGATTTAGAATAATTATTGCCGGCAAGTTCGGCAAGAAATGCCCTTGCGATATCAACATTCAGACTGAGCAGCATCTTCTGGAGGTCAACCTTTGTCTGTGTCTCGGTCGCAACTTGTGAGGAACTTGCATCGCCACTCCAAGGCTGGCTGCCGTCATTGCTGTCTGCGCGGCCGCTGTCTTTGAGGAAGTTGCAGAATTGTTCGAGGTCTGCGCTGTAGCACTTTGCGGTCTGCGGAGAAAAATGCCTCTCATAGCTCAGATAGTTTAAAAAGTCGTGAACAATTACACAGTCTTTCATCGTTATAGTCCTTTAAATTTTTGTCATCCCTGTCAGCTTAAAAAGCTGGTTTGCCTGGGGCCGTTCTTATTCACAAGTTTTTCGGCCTGGTCAATCAGATTTTTAGTGAGCTTAAATCCCAGAACCGACGCATCAAAAAAATCCAGATCAAGCTCCGGGTTGCCGGCATAACTATATATTAGTTCAAGCAGGCTGTCTTCGGAGCCGGTATCGTAACGGAATATATACCGCTGGCCATTTTTGTTCAAAATAAGCTGCTTTACCTGTTTTTGCATACTTTATGCGCCGTTCCAAAAATTAAGTATAGATTGCTATGCTTTTTATCGGAATATTACCGAAACTTCTAAAGACACTTTTGTCGAAAACACCCAAATTTGCATAAATTTTTTCATAGCAGTGATTTAACGGTCATATAAAATTATTTTTCGTACCTTTTGCATTGCCAAGTTATCGGACTATAACCATTTTCCAAGGCGATTTGATGTTCTGTCAGAGACCGCCCTGCCGTCATATTCTATTTCAAACTTGGCTTGACAGGTTTTAGCATAGAACATATCATTGGCGGATTACTTATTTTAGCGATTTGAGGATTTTGAAATGGCAGAAGAAAAGAAAAGTTATCGTGACAGTTTGAACTTGCCGGAAACAGGTTTTGCTATGAAGGCCAATCTGACCGAAAGAGAGCCGATTCAACGCAAGGAATGGGCCAAGCAGGATATGTACGGCCTGATTCGTAAAAGCCGACAGGGCAAGCCTTTATACATCCTCCACGACGGCCCGCCCTACGCCAACGGCGATATTCATATGGGCCACGTTATAAATAAGGTTCTAAAGGATATCGTCCTCAAATATAAGACGATGACCGGCTACGATACACCTTATATTCCGGGCTGGGATTGCCATGGACTGCCGATTGAGGTCAAGGTCATGGCTGAGCTTGGCGAAAAGGCGATGGAAATGGAAAAGACCGAGATACGCAAACTCTGCCAGAAATACGCCTCGAAATTCGTGAAAAACCAGTCAAAACAGTTTGCCGACCTCGGTATATTTGCCGACTACGATAATCCATATTTAACAATGAAGCCCCAGTACGAAAAGGGAATACTTGAGGTTTTTGCGGAATTGGTCGGTAATGGCTTGGTATATAAGCAGTTAAAGCCGATTCACTGGTCAGTCGGATGCCAGACAGCTTTGGCAGATGCCGAACTTGAATATAAGGATATAAGCTCGCCAAGCGTTTATGTGAATTTCCCCGCCACCAAAGAGAGCCGGGCTAAACTTGTCGAGCTTGGGCTTATCGAAAGCGATTGCGACAGCAAAGCTTGTTTTATGATATGGACGACAACACCCTGGACGCTGGCTGCGAATCTGGCAATTACGGTTCATCCAAATCTGGAATACCGCTCTATAACATATAAAAAGGCTGGTCAGGAATTTACCTCGGTTGTCGTAGCTGACCGGGTTGAAGCGGTCATTGCCGCAGGCGGACTGGCGGAAGATCAGTTCAGCATCAGCGTAGCTACCGTAAAGGGAAGCCAGCTCGAAAACTTGCGGTATGAGCATCCTTATATAGGAAACCCTACCGACAAGGACGCTCATTTTGTGATACTTGCCGATTTTGTTACGACCGAGGACGGCACGGGTATGGTTCACACCGCCCCAGGCCACGGTGCCGACGACTATCTGACAGGTCAAAAATACGGACTTGCGGTTTATTCGCCTGTCAAAGACGACGGCAGTTATGACGAGACGGTGCCCGCTTGGCTGCAAGGGAAGAACGTTTTAAAAGTTGACGGCGAGGTCATCGCCAAACTTGAAGAGCTTGGCTTGCTTTTTGCCAAGGCTTCGATGATGCACAGCTACCCGCATTGCTGGCGAAGCAAGATGCCGGTGATATTCAGAGCCACCGAACAATGGTTCATAGGCGTTGATAAGACCGTTGAAAAATTCGGCGGGTCATTGCGAGAGATGGCGCTGAAAAAATGCGGCGATGTAAACTGGATTCCGGGCTGGGGCGAAAAACGAATCAGAGGTATGCTCGAATCAAGGCCCGACTGGTGCATAAGCAGACAAAGGTCGTGGGGCCTGCCGATACCGGCGTTTTATAATTCCAACGGCGACAGTTTTCTCACAAAAGAATCCATACTGGCGGTTGCAAATCACATCGGCCAGAAAGGTTCAAATAGCTGGTTCACTGACAGCCCGCAGGAAATACTCGGCGGCGATTTCAAACTGCCGGCAGGATTCAGCTTCGATGACCTCAAGAAAGAGGAAAATATTTTCGATGTGTGGTTCGAGTCCGGATGCAGTTGGCATAGCGTGGCAAAAAACGCGGGCTGGCATGTGCCGGTTGATTTATACTTAGAGGGAAGCGACCAGCACAGAGGATGGTTCCAGCTTTCGATGCTGCCTGCCCTCGGCGCAATCGGCGATGTTCCATTCAAAGCGGTTTTAACGCACGGCTTCACCGTCGATGAAAAGGGAATGAAGCAATCCAAGTCGCTTGGCAATTATGTCAACGCGCAGGAAGAGATAAATAAATACGGCTCGGATATTCTCCGGCTGTGGGTTTCAAGCGTTAATTATCAGGAAGATATGCGGTGCAGCGATGTGCTTATCGGCAGATTGCAGGACGCATACCGCAAGATACGAAATACCATCCGCTATCTGCTTGGAAATATCAACGGCTTTGACGCGGCGACAATGAGCGTCAATTACAACGATATGTACGAGATAGATAAATGGGCGATGCAGAAATACAATAAGCTGGTGGAAGAGATTCTAAACGCTTATGAGACTTTCGCGTTCCACAGGGTTTTCTCGCTGGTTTATAATTTCTGCTCGGTAGATATGAGCAGTATATATATGGATGTGCTCAAGGACAGGATGTACTGCGACGGCACGTCGAGCGCTTCACGCAAAAGCGCACAGACGACAATGACAACAATCCTTGACGGACTTAGCAGGCTTATCGCGCCGGTTCTTGCTCACACGGCTGAAGAGATATGGAAGACAATGAACAAGCAAGGCAGCATTCATCTTGCGAATATGCCGGAAGTCGATAAATCAATCGATGCGGAAAAAGATGCCGCTAAATGGCAGACCCTGATGGGCGTTCGTGATGAAGTTCTCAAGGTGCTTGAAGAATTGCGTAAGCAGGAAAAAATCGCAAGCAATCAGGAAGCATCGGTGAATATCGAGGCCGACGCTGAGACGGTTAAGATTTTAAATACGTTCGGGCTTGATAATTTCGCGGCACTTTGCATCGTAAGCGAAGTAAAATTGTCGTCAGGTGATACGTTGAAAATTGTCGCTCAAAAGAGCGGTTACGAAAAGTGCGCTCGCTGCTGGAATTTCTGGTCAACTGTCGGCAAAGACAGCCAGAACCCAGACCTTTGCAGCAGATGCATAGAAGTTATCGCCAAATAAAGTAAAGCTCTGTGTCATTCCGACCGGAGGATACAAAGTATCCGGAGCGGAGAGCCGCAAAGCGAATCTAAGTTTATCCAATAGATTCCTCGTCGCTTTGCTCACTCGGAATGACAGATTGGGCGAGAACAACTGCGAAAAATTATCCGGCAGCTTCCGCTGCTCGGCTTCTATCGTGTCGCTTGCGCTCCACGCTTTTGTTGTCATAATAACAGTAGCCGAAAGCGCCAGCGACGGATAGTATTTTAAAGGTTGATATTTTTTCGAATCGTTTTTTTCGATTTGAAACTGTATGCCTTATCCGCGACAAGGACGGCTGAATCGTTATCGATATTCAGCTGCAGCTTCGCATCGGGTGTTCTATGTTTGATAACGTTCGCAAGCAGGAACGCTTTTTCGATGCCGTCGCCGCGAGTGTAGTTTGCGACTTCGTCAGGCTGAGCAAGTCGATTAACGTCATAGATAGATTCGTTATCTATCGAACTTAGCCAGCCATAAATTTCATCTATCGGCTTATCCTTTAGCAGCTCTATCGAAACGGGGTTTCGCTCAAGAGCGGCCTTGATGAACGGCTGCCAATCACAGGAATCCATATCACGGTAAGCGTAAAACGCCAAATCCGCGACAGCGTTTCGGCTGCGAATCGATTGCAGATAGTCGATGATTTCCTGCCTGGTCGTTTCCGTTGAAATTTCTATCGGGAGCGTTTTAGTGAAATTTTTCTTGAGCGACGGCAACTGCGGAACTACCGTGAGGAAATCGGAAATGTCCTCTACGAATTTTTCAGAATTTTCGATATAGGGCTTAAGATAATTGGCAAGCTTAATGCAGTCCTCGGATTTTTTCAGGTCGATCTTTTCCTTGTTCAGGAACTGCCGGAGATGTTCACAGCAGATTCGGTCTGCGTACTTGTATGTGGAAAAGTCTTCACCCTCAACATCGTCAATAAGTTTATCATAGGTATCATCAGCTATGCGGAATTTTGAGCCGTGTTCGTAATTGAACATCACTTCAGCTTTGACGAATTTCACCGTGCCGTGAAGTTGCCGGCAGAATTGAAAATTTGTCTGGTAATGGCTGTATGTCCGCAGAAAATTGACAAGGTTCAAAAGGTCAAGCTCAGCAGTGAGGAACGATTTAAGTTCTGCGCTGAACTTGTCATAAGCCTGCGGGTCTATCGTGGCATCATCATAAAATGTATGAACGAAACCTGTCGGGTGAGCGACGATGGTGATTTTTTCGTTGCGAAGCGCACGCTGGGCCTTGGCGCTTATTTCAGTGCCATTGAACCACATTGTTTTGTTGACGATTCTTCGATTGTTTGTAATGATGCCGCCGTTGAGGTCGATATAATTTTGCGAATGCAGCGGCGTCAGTATCATATAGATATCTTCGAGCGGTATGCCGCAGACAACAAAAGAGGCCGCTGCGTAAAGTGCCGCAAGCGAAACACATTCGCCTGCGCCGGTGGAGTAGCCTTGCTTGTATCGGAATGCGTCCATCGCTTCGATGGTTTCGGTTTTCCAGTAGGGTATGATTTCGGTGTTGTATTTATCAAGGCCGAAGTGTTTGCGGATATCGACATCGAAATAATATTCATCGCCGTGATAGCCGAACAGTGCGTTTGAGCTTGCGATATTTTCGGGGCTGATTACATCTTTGAATCTTTCAAGCTCGGTATCCCTGTGGGTCAGGCCCCATGTTTCAAGGTCGAGATTGAAATCGTAGTTGTCCATTATGTATTGCTTCATCCGCATGAACTTTTTGTACGGGCCCTTGCCGTCGAGCTTTTTGAATGTATCATCCTCTCGCCATTTCCAAAGATTTGGACTCATAATGTTGGCCAGCACAAGCGAATACATCAATTCCGGAAATACGAATATTTCCATATCCGACATCGTTATCGCGGATGAATATTTTTCTAATGATACTTTATCCATTGGTTTCTTCCGGCAGGGTTTCGATGTATTCTTTTATCTGGTCGCGGCTCTGGCGGAATTTGTTCATCGTTTCTTCGATGGTGCCGATGAAGCCGGACGGGTCTTCTACACCGTGATGGATATGCTTTGCTCCCTTGGGAAATATTCCGGTAAGGTGCCTGACGCTGTCGCAAAGAGTTATGACGTAATCAAACTTCAGGCCCGTCAGGTCGGAGATGGGCTTGGGGGTATTGTCGGATATATCGATGCCAATCTCAGCCATAACTTTTACGGCGTTTCTGCTCAGTCGCGGTGCGGGGTTGGCCCCAGCGGAAAATGCCTCGATGCAGTCGCCTTTCATTTTTTCACAGAAAGCTTCAGCCATATTCACCTCTGTTTAAAAATCCAATTACAGAGTACAGAAGAAGGGAAACTCTTCATTACCCTTATGTCTTATGCCTATTCTAGATTCGGAATTAACCCGTTTATCAGTTCAGTCTTTTCTTAACCTCGACTACTACACCCATTTTGCCAAGTTCACCTGCGACTTGTGCATCATACGGGTCAAGCTGGAAACTCTTTTTGAAAGCTTCCTCTGCACGGGCAGCATCACCTTTTTTATTATAATAATACCCTAGCTGAGTATAGACAGCTGCATAATCAGGAGCAATCGCCGATGCTTTATCGAAACACTCATAAGCATACTCACCAAGCGATTCACTCATAAACGCCTTGCCGAGAAGCAGTAATGCTTCAGCTGAGTATGCGGACTGACTGATATAACTATCCGCCAAAACCTTAGATGCGTCTTTGTCGCCACGCTCAAGGTTCATCTTAACCATAGCGGCCTGAGCCTGTTTATGGCCGGGTTCAAACTGGAGTGCAACGCTATATTCAGACTCTGCCTGAACCCAACGCTTATCTTGACGATAAAGCTGGCCAAGCTCATAATGCCTCTGCGGGTTTTCATATTTTTCTTCAAACTCGCTGCTTTGAGTTTGCTGGCTTTTCACTTCGGTCGGCATATACCGCCCTTGGGGGGTGCTTTGCGGTTCGGCACAACCAGCCAGAATAAATGCGGTGCAAATTATCACAACTGTCAGCAGACTAACTGTTCTTATCATTTTTTTACTCCCTTAAAAGAGTTATTTATTGCATAAATTATAGACTATCTACCACTTATCGTAAACAATATTTTTTTATACGTCAAGATTCTGTACTTCAAGGGCGTGTTCCTGGATGAAATTTCGTCGTTTTTCGACATCATCGCCCATAAGGATACTAAAAAGCCGATCCGCCTCGTTTGCATCATCTAGCGTAACCTTCAAAAGCACACGCTGATCTGGATTCATCGTAGTTTCCCAAAGCTGTTCAGCATTCATTTCGCCCAGACCTTTGAATCGCTTTACTTCCATACCTTTGCCGCCAAGCTGACGAATCCCAGGGAAAACATCACCAAGCGAGGCAACTTCGTGCTTCTGGTCCTCATGGATAAGCTCAAACTTTGTCGGGGTAGTATCGCTTTCGTCCCGGTTAGGCTTTAAAGTAAAATCGCGCATATCAAGGTCAAACTCTTCCTTAAGTCTGGCGTTAATAGAGTTGATTTTAACAACCTCGTGCAGCTCGCCGGTCATAATTATCTGATCAACCTGCTCTTGCTGCTGCTGAGCAATTTGCTCTTCGAGCTGGCTGGCACGTTTGTCATATTCAGCTCTATCATAAAAATATTCCGGTTCCTTATTGACAATAACCTTAAACTCCGGCAAATTTTGCCCGTTGTAATAGGTGCTAATGAAGTTCTTGAACGATACACCTCGACGCTCAATAACCATCGCAGCACGTTCTATCTCGCCCAAAAGTTTGACAAGCTCATCAATCTTTTTCCCCTCAATTACCACATTGGGTTTATCTTTTCCGCGTATGGCAAGTTTTGTGCCTTCAAGGCCTCGGCCGGTCATCATGTTTCGCATCTCGCGTTCGCTAAGAACGTACTGGGACGTTTTTCTGCCTTTTTGCGAGATCTCATACAGCGGCGGCTGAGCAATGAAAATTCTTTCCTTTTCAAAAAGCTCCGGCATCTGCCTGAAGAAAAATGTTAAAAGCAACGTCCTTATATGCGCTCCGTCAACGTCAGCATCGGTCATCAAAATTATCTTGCCGTACCTGCATTTTTCAAGATTAAATTCATCAATACCGATACCGGTACCCAATGCACTAATAATGGTTCGTATTTCCTCGTGGCCAAGCATCTTTTCCAGACGTGCCTTTTCGACATTAAGGATTTTACCTTTCAACGGCAGAATAGCCTGTATAGTTCTATCCCGCCCGCTTTTGGCGCTTCCGCCTGCAGAATCACCCTCAACAATAAATATCTCGGTAGTAATAGTGTCTTTGCTTGAACAGTCCCATAGTTTGCCGGGAAGGCCGGAACCGCTTAATGCACCTTTTCTTCTTGTAAGCTCACGTGCCTTTCGTGCAGCTTCTCTTGCAGCGGCAGCCTGAATTGCTTTATTGAGTATTTTCTTTGCTTCAGCGGGGTGTTCCTCAAAATATATACCAAGCTGATCATTGACCGTTGTTTCAACAAAGCTTGCCACTTCCGGATTTGAAAGTCTGACTTTCGTCTGTGCTTCAAAGTGCGGCTCAGGAACCTTAACGGAAATAACAGCAGTTAAACCCTCGCGAAGGTCTTCGCCCGATGGGGCCTGGGCACCTTTTAGCAGATTGGAATTTTTAGCATAGGTATTCAGTGTTCTTGTCAATCCACCCTTGAATCCACTAAGATGCGTACCGCCATCAATATTGCGAATATTATTGGCAAAGGCAAGTATATTTTCATTATAGCTGGTGTTGTAGTGCAATGCTATTTCGCAACCCATGCCTGTTTGCTCGTCTTGACGTGTAATATATATCGACTCACTCGAAAGAGATTCTTTACCTTCAGCAAGATGCTTTACAAATTCCCTTATGCCGTCTTCAAAATGGAATGTTTCCTTTTTGTCAATTCGCTTATCTTCAAATGTTATATGTAAGCCAGCATTAAGATAGGCGATTTCGCGGATTCGTTTCAGTAGTGTTTCATAGTTAAACTCAAGCTCACCGAAAATTTCTTCATCGGGTTTAAATGTTATTTTCGTTCCCTGCTTTTTTGTAGGCCCCATTTCTTCAGCCTTGCCTTTGGGAATACCCCTTGCACAAGCAAAATGAACATGTACGCCTTTTCTATAAACATCTGCCTCAAGCCATTCACTTAGAGCATTTACAACGCTAACGCCTACGCCATGCAAACCGCCGGAAACTTTGTATGCTTTATTGTCGAATTTTCCGCCCGCATGCAGCTTTGTAAGTACCACTTCCAATGCACTGGTCTGTGTGTCCGCGTGTATCTCAGTGGGAATACCACTGCCGTTATCCTCGACCGAACAACTACCATCAACATTGATTGTTACGATTATCGCATTGCATCTGCCTGCCAGTGCCTCATCTATAGAGTTATCCACCACCTCATAGACAAGATGATGAAAGCCGCCCTCTTGACGGTTTCCGATATACATGTCAGGCCTCTTGCGAACAGCCTCAAGCCCCTCAAGAATTTTAATACTACTGGCATCATATTTCTGTTCTGGTTCTGTCATTTTCTAAAACCTATCTTTCAAGCTCGTATTTAATCTTCCTGATTTTTTTGCCTGCTGCTTTTTTGTTTAAACGCTCGACTAATTCTGTTCCGCTGGTTTGCAGCTTGTACAGCCAGCTCGGCGAATCAACTTGAATAATCAGCATACTGCCGTTTATCCGCAAAACTTTTGTATGAACCGCCAACTCTTCAGGAACAATACTCCACCATAAATCATTTAAGCCGGAATACTGTTCTTTCTTAGGGGTTATCTCTTCAATCAGCGATGGTATTAATGATCGAAAAATACCGATGCGTTCGTTTCTATTCTTTATCTTACAGCTTTGCGTTCTCTGTTGGTCTGCGATCCGCAGGAATTGTTCTTCGTTTATATTCTCTTTCGACAAAACACTGCCTTAATATTTAATCAAGATTTACCGGCATAACAATATACTGGAAATTTGAACCTGCCTTTATTAAACCTGGCCTGTCGCTTTCGCCTAGCTCAAGAGAAAATTCTCTTTCTTTCATAACCCTGAGAACATCCACTAGAAAGCTGGGATTAAAACCTATCGCTATCGGCGATCCTGAATATTCGACCGCCATATTGATTCTTGCATCGCCTGTTTCCGGCGCTCTGCTGGTAAATACTATCTCGCCTTTATCAAGAGCAAGCTTGATTCCCTTGCTGTCCTCATTGGTCAAAAGTGCCGCACGTTTGACCGCACTAAGTGCTGATTCAGTAGACAACATAACCTTTTTATCGTTATCCTTGGGGATAATGTCTTCATATTTGGGGAAATTACCCTCAACGAGATTCGAGCTTACAACGACAGCACCGCTGCTCATTATTATTTTATTGTCTTTGAATTGGATTTTAACTTCGTCTTTGTCGCCGCCAACAACCTTGTCCAAAAGGGCAAGCACCTTCGTCGGCACAATCAACCTGCCTGTGGGAATTTCATCTACAGAAACCTGATCTAAATCTACTACCGCTTTGGCAAGCCGCCTGCCGTCAGTGGAAACAAGGATCAGCTTTTTGCCTTTTATCTCCCACAATACACCATTGATTGCGTATCTTGTGCTTTCCTTGGCAGCAGCAAACAATGTCTGCTCAATGCCTTCCTGTAATTTGTCGAGTCCGACAACAATATTGGGCTTTCCTTCAAATTCCGGTACAAGCGGGTACTGCTCCGGCTCGTGACCGTAAATTGTGAACCTGCTATCGGAGCTGACGATATTTACCGCAGAATCGCTGGTTTCAACACTGATAACCTCGTCGAGGCATTCCCGTACGATTGAATTGAACTTATCAGCAGGGACGACAATTTCGCCTTCAGATTCTATCTCTGCCTGTTCCAGCTTAAGGTTGATACCGGCTTCCAAGTCGGTACCGCAAATCCTTACCGTTGAATTCTTACAGGTAATCTTGACACACTGCAAAATCGGCTTAGGTGTCCTGCTTGGTACAACAGAAGTTACCAGACCAAGTGCTTCAGCTAATGCTGCTCTATTAAACTTTACTTTCATATCGTACCCCGATAATCTTGAATTATATTTTTAGTTTTATTCATTTGCACGATTTTAATGTACATTAACCCTATAATCTACACTAAAATCGTCTATTTGAAAAGTATCTTATCTGCGGTGGAAAAGATTTTTTTATGAAATCTTAATCCTAAAGTTATCACCGACTGGGTATATTATATTAGTTTAAATATAGTAGTAGTAATAGTAAGCACGGTGAAATTGTTATTAATTCTTCTATATAGACATAAGTGTTTAATTGACAAAGGTTTATATTTAACAATCCAACTCACTTGATTCTGTATAGGTCCCGCTTCACACAGGTTTTCCACAACAGTTTTTTACAGGCCGTCAGATAATGTCCTGTTTATCAGTGTTAGCGTGTGAATTTATAGTTCAACTGCTTACATAATCTAACAGGTTATCCACAAAGAAATAACACCCAACAGGTGATTTATTTTCTTTTAATGACTCTGACAGGAACAAAAGTCGAGCAGGAAGCGGTTGGCGTAGGTTATGAAAAAGCTTGCGAATAAACCTTGGTCAATATATTATTACCATCTTAAATTTAGTTAATATCGCAATATAGATTTAAAACAGATAAAGAAAAATATTTGAAAGGAACTGAAGGATGAAAACAAAGTATTTTACTATTTCGGGTTTAATTTTGTTGGCGGTTTTGTCTGCAATCGTTATGTCCGGCTGCTGCTCTTCTTGCAAGTCCGGCAAAACATCATTATGTGACACTATCGATCCGAACAGTGCAACCGTTATTCCTGTGTCAAAGTCTGATGAATGGTGGACAACCCGTCAGGCGGCCATCAATGAAAGGGTTAAGCAGGGCAACGTGGACATTATTTTCTTCGGCGATTCAATCACGCACGGATGGGATGGCCAGCCGCAGCTTTGGCAGCAGTATTTCGGCAAATGGCAGACAATCAATGCTGGTTTCGGCGGCGACCAAACACAGCATGTTCTTTGGCGCATTGAAAACGGCGGTTTTACCAACATTTCTCCTAAAGTTTGTATGATAATGATTGGCACAAACAATTCCAACGGCGAAGACAACACCGCTGAAGAAATTGCCGACGGCATCAAGGCAATCGTCTGCAAGTTGCGGACAGAGCTGCCGCAGACCAAAATTTTGCTGCTCGCAATCTTCTCAAGAGGCGAAGGCCCATCAGCTCAGCGTGAGAAAAATGCACAGGCAAGCAAACTTGCCAGCGAGATCGCAGACAACAAAACGGTCTATTATATGGATATAAACGATAAATTCCTCGATAAGGACGGCATCCTGTCAAAGGATATCATGCCCGACCTGCTCCACCTTAGCGAAAAAGGCTATAAAATCTGGGGTGACGCAGTAACACCGAAGATCGAAGAACTGATGGCAAAATAATAAGGCGGTAATAGCGATAAGCTATGGGCGGGTTCCTTTAGAAAATCTTTATATTGACAGCGTGCGTAAACCTGCTTAGCAGAACTTGCATACGCTGTCATTTTTTTTGTAAAGTATAATTACCGCTCTAACTTCTTATAATAAAATCATTTACGTTACTTAATAGTATTTTATTATCAGGTTTAGTGTCGGATTTTTGGATTTGGATTTTGAATTATTCTTCTATTTGAATATACTCTCTGCATTAACAACCTTAACGAAAGAAACAAGTATGGA